>JAFGJB010000355.1 GCA_016929295.1 Candidatus Zhuqueibacterota bacterium
GAGGCGATGCGAACAGCTGGGGAGAACCGCGAGCCAATCCCGGCGGCGATCCCTATCATCCGCAGGGGCCGTATGGTCTGGTGTTTTACGACACAAACGGCAATCATGTCATTCGATACAATCGATTCTACACGGACGAGGATCACTACTTTTGTGACATCCTCGGCGCCGGCAGCAATATCAGCTATGCGGGATTTCCCAACAAGGACTCGGACATTTATGGCAATTCTTTTGAACGATGCTGGGATGATGCCATTGAAGCCGAAGGCGCCAATGAAAATGTGCGAATCTGGAACAATGAGTTCAAACACATCTATCATCCGATTGGCGCCGTCGTGACATCGGTCGGACCGTTGTACATCTGGCGGAATATCGTCGAGCAGAGCCGCAAATTTGGCCACCTGCGCGACTCGGATGCGTATGGGCGCGGCGAGTTCATCAAATGCGGCGGCGTCTGGGATGATGGCGTCTGGTATGGCGACGGCCGAATCTACGCCTATCACAACACGGTCGTTCAGCCTCTCGGCCAGGGCCGGCTGCCGCTGGGCTGTGAAGGCGCTTTCGTCGCCGAAGGAAAATCGTTGTACAATGCTGTCTCGCGCAATAACATTTTCACCAATTATAAACTCGACAGTTACACGTTTCGCGATAATCCGCAAGATGATGCCCATTGCGGTCGCAATGATTTCGATTATGATCTCTACACCGGACGAATCAAGGAGACCTGTCCCGACGTCGTCTATGAAAAAAATGGCATCGCTCTCAACTCGAATGAACAGATCATATTCAATCCGGCAGATGGAGCCGGACCCTACGCGTTGATGCGCGGGACGCCCGGCCATGATGCCGGCATCCTGCTGCCCAATTTCAATGATGTTTTCACCGGCGCGGCGCCGGACATGGGAGCTGTGGAAAGCGAGATCGATACGGCTGCTGAGGCTCCTGATGGCTCTGCGAGTCCGGCGGCGAGACTCTATCAAAACAGCCCCAATCCTTTCAATATGCAGACCAAAATCCTGTTCTTTCTCAACGGCGAGGCCGACATCTGTTTGACTCTGTATGACGTGCGCGGACGGCGCATCTGCGAGCTGGTACGAGGCCGTTTGGGCAGTGGTTATCACCCGGTCGTTTGGAATGGAGTCGATGAACAGGCAAAACCGGCGCCGAGTGGTGTCTACTTTTGCCAACTCGCCCTGGACGGCTGTTGGGAGACTAGAAAGCTTGTTCTCATACGTTAGCCGACGGAAATGAAACAAATTGAAAGGTACGATTATTTAGAATGGATGAAAACAGACTATCGCATGCTACGACGATTTCAACCAAAAAACATGCTGGCTGGCTACTGGCGTGAGATTTCGCTGGCGCTATTATTACTCCTCTGGCTTGCCTTCGGCGGATTGCCATCGTTTGCTAACCGTCGTCCGGACGATCTTTTGTTCTTTGAATTTTTCATCAAAGATGTTCTTCTTATCTTGGTCATTGCAGGCATTTTTTGGTTTATCCAGCTACAAAAATCAAAACCGCAAAGAATCCTCGAGTATAAATTTCTGAACAGTTTGCCCATTTCGCATTCGCGTCTCTCGCTGCATTTTTTGGCCAAGGATTTTTATCACTCTATCTGGGTGCCGGGATTGACGGTCATGCTCATATTTACATTGATGCCCTACGCACCGATTTCCCACATATTCCGCGTCAATATTTTTGTCCTGTTGCTTTACGACGCACTCATCTTATGGAATTTGACAGTGCATGCGGTATACGTATCAAGAAAATACAATGCCTTATCTCGGCTTCATCCGCTAATCGTGTTTGCCGTCGTCTTCATTTTCCTCAGTGGGACATTTGTATTTGTGTCACTGGATTCATTATTATCCGGTCGTACATTTTGGTTGCTGTTGAGCAGTATTCTTGTTATGCAGACTCTTTCGCTCATTGTTTTTCATAGAGTATTTACGCGATGGCAGCAAGGAAATCGCGTTTACGAAACGCTGGAAATAGAGGTGGAGACTCACACCACATCTTTTTGGTATCGGCAACAATGGCGAATGTCCCCGTTTTTGTTTAACAATGTTTTAAAGATAAAGCGAGAGGTGAGCCCATTTGTCACTGTTCTCAGTGCTGTGTTCATTTTGTGTGGCTATCTTGCGTCGCGCAATAATGCGCGTATAAATGATTTTTTGGCCATTCTTAACGCCACTGTTATTTTGTATGCTATTATTTTCGCTTGTCGCGCACAGAATATACTGGCCAACGAGAGTGAAGCGACACGACTATTGTATTCACTTCCGGTTCGACGACATGTACTTTACATCTCTACATTCGTGCCGGTTTTTATATGGATGCTTGTCATCTCCCTGATATTTTTTTTACTTGCCATATCATCGGGCATATCCGCGCCCACATGCGCCGTCTTTTGGCTCAAGTCATTTAGCATTTCTGCAGGACTTGTCCTCGTCGCTTTAAATTTTGCTTTCTTGACCAAAGCGGCACAAAAATATTTCGTGTACTGGGGATTATTGTATTTAATCATGATGGCGCTGTTTTACAATTTTCGCCATGTGATCCTGTTTGCTATGGTGATCATGTCAGTCATTCCGTTATTGAAAATACAGTTGTTCCGAGTCTAATCAATATGGAGATATTATGACTTCATTTTTATCGATAGCAAATCTCATTTTAGCCTATGATAAAAAGCCTGTTGTGCGAGATGTGACACTTGATATCAAACCGGGAACAGTTGTGGGATTAATAGGGCCAAATGGTGTTGGCAAGACGACATTTTTGCTTTCCATCTCAGGACAATTCCGGCCAAGATCAGGAAGCATTCATTTTTTGGACCGCGATATTTACATCGACAATTATCAATATAAAAAACAGATTGGCTATGTACATGAAAATCCATTTTTCTATGCTCACATGACTGCAGAGGATTTTCTCATTTTCATCGCCCGCGTCAAAGGAATGTTGCGAAAAGACATCGAGGCGCAGATTGATGCACTGCTTCGCGCTGTTCGTTTACACGATGAAAGAGCAAAATTGACTAAGCATCTATCGCAAGGCATGAGAAGGAAGCTCGCCATCGCCGCTGCATTCATCGGTTCACCTAAAATTATTTTCCTCGATGAAGCGCTCAATGGTGTTGATATTGAGAGCGCGTTTCAAATCAAAAAGTTGCTGCTGGATTTCGTTAAAAATGGTGGTGCGGTGGTGTTGTCTACCCATGTCATGGAAGTCATTGAAAAGCTGTGCGACCGATACATCATCTTCAAATCTGGTCAAATCATTGCCGATTTGTCAGCCTGCGAATTTGAATATGTTGACCTGGAACAGCGCGTGTTGACGCTATTGCAGGGATAATAGAATGACTCCTATCCACACCCCCCTTGCCGCTTCACCTTGGTCGCCAATTTCACTTTTACGGTAAAGTCGAGTTTTTCAAGCGCGGTGATCCCTGGATCCGCTGCCGCCTGATTCGCTCCGAGCGCTGCGTCAAAGTCATACTCGAGCTCTTCGCCGGTTTTGTTCAATGATCGTTCCTGATTCCCGCCTTTGAAGATGTCCAGCCAGTAGTTGATGCCGCCTTGCAGAATATAGACGTTCGGCGTTTTTTCCGCCACGAGATATTTCCAGGCTTGGGTCGAACGAATTTGATTGTTGCATATCATCACAATCACCGTGTTCAGCGGCAGATTTTGCAGTTCGAGTGCGGTCATGTGCAGGTCTTTCATCTCCACGCGACGAGCATCCAGAATATGGAAAAGATTATAGTCAGATTCATCGCGGACATCGATCATGACAAGATTGTGGGTGTCGTCATGCATGAGCTTGAGCAGTTCGCCGGGATGGATCTGCACTTTTCCCTCATCGAGCAGGGGCTGCTTCTCGCCGGCGATTCGATTCCATTTGTCATCGATCGTCGGCTGACCGATGACGAGGATGAGCGCGGCAGCGCCGACGAAAAGGAGGGCGCCGACATACCGGCTTTTGGGATCCTGACTCAGATCGCGTTTGCCGATGAGGCGTTCCAGCTGTTCGCCACCCCAGAACATGAACAAGGCCATGAGCAGGACGCCGAGGACGACGACGCCGGCCGGCAGGCCCAGCCAGTCCTGCAGCGTCAGGCGACCATAAAAGGAGGAATTCCAGAAAGCCGGATATAAATCGACGGTTTCGCCAAAGAGGTAGATGCCGACAAAAGCGCCCAGCGTGAAAAACAGGCCATCCATCTTCAACACAGCAAGCGCGACGAGAGAGGTCCCCGGACAAAATCCGCCGATGATAAAGCCGACGCCCATGATGAGGCCGCCGACAATGCCGGGCCAGAGGTAGGTGGGATTCACCCAGATGGCATCGTAATCCAGCA
>JAFGJB010000356.1 GCA_016929295.1 Candidatus Zhuqueibacterota bacterium
TCGAAAGGGATGCGAACCAGATCGTATTGAATATCGCGATAGCCTTCCTCAAGGCTAAAGTCCGCTCGCAGTTGCGGCGCGCGACAAAAATAGAGAGAGGCGCCATCCGGCGACCAGTTTGGAAATGTTTCCATGTACAAAGGACTGGAGATTTTTGCATCGATGGAGACAGTATTGTGGTCAATGTCATAGAGAATCAAATCAGAGCTCAGGTCGATCACATCGCGGCTGTCGTCGAGCGCGTGAAAGAATTGAAAAACCTTGTTGACAGAGAATGCTGCAAGCTTGCCGTTCGGGTGCCAGGACGGGTAGGCGGCCGGCGATGAATTGAATTCGGTGCGGGTGTCAATTTTACTGATCTCATCCTGGCGCACCAGGATCGTTCCGGCCGCACCCCAGCGAATATGAAACAGCATCTGCGATGGATCGCCCTGGTTGAAAGAATGACAGTTGATGCATGCGGAGGTCGTCTTTGTGGTCATGATGAGGGATTCGCGATGGCTCTCGAGATCCCGTTGGCGTATCTGCATCTCTTCCTGAACGGTGTAGTTGGGCCGGAGAAATCGGTAGACGAGATAGCGATCGATGGGCTCCTGTGCCACACGGTTGGTGATGCGCTGGTATTTGGTCCATCCCTGGTCGGCAGTGTAGACAAAGATGTCAAAGTAAATTGGTCGCCCCACGCTGCGATGAAGCAGATGACGCCACGACCTCGCCGGAATGACGATGCGCGGTGACCTGCTCCGTAGTCGAATTGCGCTGCTGGAATCGGCATAGATATCGACTGCAAACTTTTCACCCGCTTCCAGGATGACAAAATTCATCGGCGCAATATTCGGCGGAATGACAAGGTCCGAATAGTCCGGCTCAAGTCGCGGCGGCCTGGTGCTTGACATGTGATCGCTCATATCGTATTGCCAGGAACATAACAGCATTGACATGGCGATGGCTATCAAGTAGTAGATGATTGATCTGTGATGATATTTTATTTTGTGCTTCATCAGAACGCCGAAATCAAACGCTGGTACAGCATCAGGCTTGCTTGGTGCTGTGCTGGGCCGATACTGCACTCCTAAATGCAGGTAGACGATTCGGCTTCACCAGTTGCCTGCTTTTTGATGCAAGTGGCTAAATGATTTAATAATAGCAAAAATTAAGCTGTTAACAAGAATTCTTCCCTAAAATTATATATATCTTCTGAGATGAGATCGTTATTACGAGAGGCGATGATAATGTTCTTTTCATCAACGAAATATACATCAGTGAGGAGTGGGCTTGTTTCAGCCAAAAGCCTGTGATAAGCAATTTCACAGTAGTTGAAATTAGTATCAATCAAGATACAGTCTCGACCCAGATTGAGTGCTGACACGGCGGTTGTACCACTTCCACCAAATGGATCAATGATTAGGCTTTTATGACGCGATAACAAATTTATGAAAAAGTTCGGGATTTCAAGCGGGAAAACAGCAGGATGTCCTTTGTTTTTTCCCACTAGGGGTACTGTTAAAACATTGTATGGCAAAACCTGCTTTTTTTCACTCCAATTTGAAATATTTCTACCGAAGCCACTATTATTTGAGGAATTGTGACGCTTTGTGTCATCCTCCCCTAAATTTTGAAGTCTTGTTTTTACCCAATCACCAACAGGAATTTTAACTGCGTCCTGATTAATAAATGGTCTTACTATCTTGGATAAATGAAAGCAGTATTCCCACCCATCGCGCAACCGTGTTGGCCAATAGCCAGGCATAGGATTAGGTTTGTGCCAAATATAGTCATCAATACACATCCACCCGCTGTCAGCTAATTTTGTTATTGTGTCCCAAACAAATCGGTGCCTTACGCCATTGACAATTTTATCCTTAATATTTAAAACAAAATTACCGTCAGCTTTTAGAATATTCCAAATCGCTGTATGAAAAGAGAAAAACCATTCTGCGAATGCATCAGGATGAATACTGTCATAGTGATTTTTACGAGAATCTGCGTAGGGGGGTGATGTAACAACTAAATCGGCTTTATATTTTAGTTGGCCAAGTATTTCTCTCGAGTCACTATGAAATATTAAACAAAAATTATCCTTTGTTCTTAATTCTTTCATTTCATTCATTTACTACAAATTGTAAAAATTTAACAGGATCAACCTTCCCTTCAGTAGTCAGCATATTCATGTTCTCCAATCTTCCTTTAAGAAGTGCGGAACATTTTTTGCGAAATTTGATTGTCATGAATGGAAAATAATTTGCTACTTCTTTGATTGAAAACAAATGTACTTCAAATGCATTTCTACCTGCTAAATAAGGAAAGATGAATCCTGGTCCCCAAAATTCACAGTTTAGAGAATAGGGTTGCAATACAGGTTGTTTTGCCATTGTATTTTCTCTTACGTCTCAAATTTAAGTAAAAGTAGTCAAGGTAAAATTAATTATCAAGTCCATATTACAAGTTCATCAAAGAAATATGGCATCAACGCTTTCTAATAACTGATAACCATGAAATCATCTGGACTGCGCTATCCTTGTCGCCGGATTACTGAACAGACTGTAATACCAATAGGTGTGGCCATATTTTTCGCGCAATTCATCCCGGGCTGCTGCATCGTCGCCATGCCCAGCCATTTGCATGAACTCATTGAACCCTGTCAAAGTCATGGGGCTGAGCCGCGTGATAAATTCGCTCTTCTGCCCGTCGGTGTTGTGGAGAAAGACGATAATGGCTTCCTGATAATGCCTTGGCAGAAAAAGATCCGTATGTCCCGATTCCAGCGCGGCGATCAGCATACCCAGACGGAACGTCAGCATGTGCGTGGCCATCATGTATTCGAATGCCATGGTGTTTTCTCTGTTTTGCGCCAAAATCGCCTGTATATCCTGCTCCGGGAATGTCGAATTGATGATAAAATCCTTGTTGATTTGCCGGCTCTGCATATACGACAGCAGCCTGTTTTCCGGCAGGCGGTGCGGCTGACTGATCAGCGGTCGATAGTGATTCGCCCAGTCGCGATAGAGAATGGTTTTGCTCAACGCCGTCAGACACATGTCAGCCAGACCGCTGTTGCCCTTCAGGATGCTGATGAGCGCCAGTCGCTGCAAATGCCAGGGACTGTAAGAAAAATTTGAATGATCCTCCAGCACCCAATGTTCCGCCTCATTGAGAAATCCCATATCCCAATAGAGATCACTGACTTGGATGGAGAAAAAAGCGCGCGCTTCTGGGGGCAGAAAGAGACCGTCGACGCCCCAGGTCTGATCGTAGGTGAACATTTCCGACGGCATGCGTCCGCTATGGTAGAGCGCCCGGTTGGTGTGAAAGGCGACCAGCACGTCATCGGAAGGATGCTCCTCAACATGGTCGAGCAATTTTTGCCACTGGCTGTGACGGGCATAAAAGTCGACCTGCAGGATGGTGTGCATGTCCGGATCAAACGAGACGAGCGCTGCTGCGATCGTCAGTGAAACCAAAAGCGCGACAGCAAATTTTTTACGGCGATTTAGCTCAAAGCGTCTGCTGCCGTCAAGCAAACCAGCGCCGGCCAGCATGAAGAGCAGCGGAAAGTAAAGATAGAGGATGTATGGCGTCACCGATGGACGATAGTCGTAGATTGGCAGCAATAAATAGAGATAGGCGCTCTGCGGCGTCAGAATGAAAAACCAGGTCCGTGCTACATACGGCAACGCGAGCATGAAAAAGAGATAGAATGAACTCAGGAGCAGATGGCGGCGAAAAAGAGCTTCAATTATAATTGCTGGGACGGCGAAAACAAGCATAAAGCCGGCGCCGGTATAGTAAATGAGAATGGAGAGAAGTATAAATACGGCCAGACGCATGCCAGGTGGTTTGGATTGCAGTTTGAGATAGCACAAAACGCCAACCAGTGATTGCAGCCAGGCCAGCGTATAACTCAACCGGTGCTCGTAGTGACTGAACAGGATGAGCATTAAAATGGAGGGGATGTACAGCAAAAGAGAGTTGCGCAACTGCGGCGACAGGTGATGCGTGATGGCGCGCGTCAGCAGCAGAGCCGCGATCAGGCAAACCGTCATGATGGCCGCCCCAATCCAGGGGAAATAGTAAAACTGCGACAGAAGGTTCGAGAGATATTCGGAGAGGCCGCCGGGAAATGCCATGAATGTGCGCAAAAACGCCTCGTCCCATAAAAAGGGAGGGACTTGACATTGATAGGAGAGGGCTGGATCCAATCGCCACAAGATATAAAAGAAGCAGCCGGCAAAATAGAGCGGCGGCAGCAACAGCGCAGTGATGGATGAGCGCAGGGGACGCGGATGTGGGGCAGCAGAAATCACCTGATTCCGGAAATTATTTCAGACAAACCAATTACTACAATAAACGCGCGTGATCTTTACTTGTTCGCATCTGACGGGTGAATTCTAAAAGCTTGAATTTCATCTTTGCGAGAGACGGGGCAGATGATTTCCCGGGCAACCGGGGAAGATGAAAAGGCGGATTTTATTTTCGAGCTCGACTGACACCTATTTGAGATAGCCGAGAGTCTTCAATAGCCGCAATGTTTCAGGATCATATCTTTTCTCATCTATTCCTGTGAGCGGCTTGGGGAAAGCATCATAGGTTGCTTTTTTCCGGCTGTCCAGCGTCTTCTTGAACGCCCTGACCGCCTCCGGCATGCTGGCGGCCAGGTTGTTTTCTTCATCAGGATCATCCGGAAGATGATAGAATTCAATGACCTCATCGCGCACGATCAGCTTGTAGGCATTATCGGTGATGGCGCTCACACCTGTATATTCGGCTATGGCATAGTCGTCGTCGCCCTCTCGCGTGCCAAACATATATGGGAGCAGGCTTTTGCCATTCAATTCCACATCGCATTTTATGCCGAGCAGCTCGAGAATGGTCGGGAAAAAATCTACTGATTGCGTACAGATGTCGATGACATTCCTTTTGACGAATGGTTTGAGTCCATCCGGCAAGAGAATGAACAGCGGCACCCTGATTTCCGGGTTGTAAAGTCTTTTGTTGCCGTGATCGTACAGATCATGCTCACCGATCGACTCGCCATGATCGGAGGTGATAATGAAGAGCGTGTTCTTGAACAAATTTTTTTCTTCAAAATAGTCAAAAATGTTGCGCATCTGCTGATCCAGATAGTTGATATTTTCCTCATAGCAGAAGGTCAAAAAGTCGCTTTTCAGGGCTTGATCCTGCAGGCCCTCGACCTCATTCCACATCAACATGATCTGCTGGAA
>JAFGJB010000357.1 GCA_016929295.1 Candidatus Zhuqueibacterota bacterium
AGGACAAAGTCGATGGTGATCGTTCGATCGATCTCGACCTTGACATCATTGGTGACGGATGACTTGAAGCCCATCATCGAGACGTTGATCGTGTGCAGGCCAGGGGGAACGAGCAGTATGATGTATTCGCCTGCGAGAGAGGTGGACGCTCCCAACGTTGTCCCCTCGACGACGACATTGGCGCCGGGAAGGGGATCACCGTTGCGATCGGTCACCATGCCGCGGATTTTTCCGGTCGTCCCACCCCGGACGAGACTCGACATAAAAATTACGCAAAGAAGAAATCGCATCAACATTTTCATGGCGCCACTCCATGTCATGGATTCAGATGTCCGCAATGGGAAAGCCGTCGGACACGTACTCAGCCGCTGTCGCGTCCGCGGTGCCGACGCATCATTTCTTTCCAATTGGTAAAGCTGATCTTTTCGTTCTGGAAAAACTGCAAAACCTCCGGATCGGCGAACATGCGGGCTTCCCAGACCCGTTGCTGCCAGGAATTGGTGATGGTCTTGAGATTGTCCGTCTCCACAGAGGGATGAAAGATGATCTCATGCAGTCCCGGCGGAAACGAGCGAATGAGAGCGTAAAAGTTTTGCTTTTTATTTTCATAAGAATCGCCGTCCGGCACAGCCCAGAAATCATCCAGCTTGGGCAGGTCGTAAGATGCTATGGCTTTGGTCATCTCGTCGGTAATCGGGTAGCCCTGCCCCCTGAACTTTTGTACGATGGACGGGGTGAATTCGAGCACCATGGCCGGGATGTCGTACTCCACGGCGAGTTTCAGGTAAATGGCGGCAAATTCGAGGCTGCCATAGACCGTGCCCATGTGGGTGTCCATGTGGCCGGGCTGCACGCCGAGCGCCAGCGCCTTGTCGATCTGGGCGCGCAGTTCGGCTTCGACCTCGGCCGGGTCAGCGTGCCGCACAACGCTCAGGACATCCCGCCACATGAATCCGTCCGGATCGATGAGCGTCGGGACATTTTCAGCGACGGGCGGCCAGCGATACGATTTCCATTCGCTGGTCAATGTCAGGTGCAGGCCGATGTCTTTGTCCGGATGTTGAGCATACCAGGCCATGGCCGCTTCGGCATAGGGGCAGGGCATCATCACGGATGAGGACTGGATATAGTCGTTCGCCATGTACGCCGCCAAAGCCTCGTTGGCCTCGGCGCACATGCCGGAATCATCGGCGTGCAAAATGATGACCCTGCGATCAGCCGGATAGCCCAGCCTTTCAGCCCATGTTCCCTGGGATGTATCCACAACTTTTTCTTCGCATGCAAGAGTGAAAAGCAAAACAAGGGATAAGAGTCGTATTATTTTCATGAGCGCCCTCTCGTGCATATGTTACAAATTTATTATACAATAATCGCAATCTTTTCGCAAGTACTATTTGGGTTCTATGACGAATCGACTGGGTCATAATTTACTAAATTCTAGAGCACTTGGCGCGGCCTCCGGCCGCAGCCAAACAATGTAACAATTACGAAAAGCTAAACGCAAAGGCGCAAAGGACCGCAGAGGTTCGCAGAGAAAAATGGACGTGCCGCGGTATAAAAAACCTTTCGAGATAATCGATGCAAAAAAAAAGTCAATATCAGTTCTTCTCTGCGTGTTCTCTGCGAGCTCCGCGCCTTTGCGTTGAATGCACACAATTTTTTTTGTGATACGAAACTACTTTGTTATTGTCTGTTCTTTAACACAATATCTTTGTGGGTGATTTTTTCAAGCTATGCCACGAAGAAACCCAGCGCCTGGAGTATCGCGCCGTGCTTGGACAATGTTATGAATGAGACGAAGAGGAGCAGGCCTAAAAACCGTTCGCTGAATATCACCATCTTTTGTCCCTCGCTAAAGTATGAGTGGAGGTCTTTCAGGCGACATGTCAATAATATCGACGCGCTAAAATGAAGGCAGATCACAAAAGTCCCGACACGCCCTGCAAGAGTATCGACAAGCGCGTTTTGCCTTTCTTCGTCAGCGGCGCGGTGACAGATATATTTCTCCACGTCGCCTGGCATTGTCAGCGCATACACAATGGAATAAAACAGGATGACGCCGAGGAGCCAAAAAATCAGCCAGAACGGCCGGTAACCCAATCCCATGGTGAGGTAGTAGATGAGATTGCCGCCCCATCTCGGCCATTTCCATATTTGGGAGAGTCTGTTCTCGGATTCACCAAAAACTTTATCTTGAAACATCGTCGATCTCGCATAGATGTAATCGAGCTCAAGACGCTCTCGAGTGAATTTTCTGCCATCGCTCGCGGTGAAACTGGCATCCTTGATGAATTCGATGAGGTGCTTTTTGGTATAATAGTCCAGATGATCGGCGAGTTTGACGAATTTCATTTTCGCCAACGGAATTTGCAGCTTGACCTGATCGAGGATGACAATCCTGGCTTTTGTTCTGAAAATGGCATCCTTGAAATTATAGGTCTGCACGGGGCGCATCGTTGAGCCGATGATGAGCTCATCCTGCATGACCGCAAAAGTGAAATCGGCATGATCATCCTGAAAGACGGCGTCGGCGAAATGGGCGACGGTGGCAAAGGTGGCGCCACGGAAATCGACCGCGCCGTAGAATGTGGCCTGGCCAAAATCGGCATAGCCGCTGAAAGTGGCGCCACGGAAATCGGCGGTGCTGCGGAAGGTGGCCTGGCCAAAGTCGGTGCTGTTGTTGAACGTGCAGCCGACAAAATGGGCGGCGTTGTCGAAGAGAGCTCGTCGAAAAGAGGCGCTGCCGGCGAACAGAGCGCGCCAGAAATAGGCATCACTATTGAATCTGGCGGCGAAAAAATCGGCGTGACCGCCAAAGGCAGTTCTGGCGAAATCGGCGGCGGTGTCGAATGCCGCGTGGCGAAAATCGGCGATGCTGTCGAAGGTGGCGTAAGAATAATCTGTCTCGAAGCGCCGTTCGCTTGCAGAGTCGATTTGACCGCTGCCGCTTGCAGCCGACGACGCCGCCGCGGCAAGGCAACCTGCCAGGAGCAGCGAGAATATTTCATTGACCACTCGATTCATTGCAGAGCCTCAAAATATCTTTTGATGCGTCGCCGTTTGCCGTCACTTTTCAGCGCATCATCAGCAGGTAATAGAGATAACATCCGTAGATGCTCAGCAAAAAGGCGCCCTCCGGACGGCTGAGCTTGTATCCGCTGCGCAGCATCGGCAGCAACAGCAGCGAGATGCCGAGCATCACATAAATATCGATCCTGCCGATGCCCTCACCATAAATCGGCGAGATGACAGAGGCGACGCCGAGGATGGCGAGGATATTAAAGATGTTGGAACCGATGATATTGCCGACGGCGATATCGGCCTCTTTGCGCAGTGACGCCACCACCGAGGTCGCCAGTTCCGGCAAACTGGTGCCGACCGAGACAATGGTCAAAGCAATGACCGTCTCGCTGATCTCGAGCTGACGTGCCAGGCCGATGGCGCCGTTCACCAGCAGGTTGGCGCCGCCAACCAGTAAGCCAAATCCGCCTAAAATAAATGCCAGCTCTGCGAATACATTTTTGTAACGGGCGACGCCCAGGGCATCGGAAAATTCATCCTCGGCGCGTTTGCCCGCTCGTCGGGAGAAATAGAGATTGGCATAGGTATAAACGGCCACCAGCAGCAGAAAAAAGGCGCCTTCAAGCCGGTCAATCGTCAGGTCGCGAAAAAACAGAAAGAACAGCACCGCGACGAAAAACATGATCGGCGTATCGATGCGAATGACCTGCAACCTGATTTTAAGCGGGTTGATGAGCGATGCAAGCCCCAGAATGATCGCGATGTTGAATATGTTTGAGCCAACGACATTGCCAATCGATATGCCGCCTTGATGGCTCATGGCGGTTTTGATGCTGACGACCATCTCGGGCATACTCGTGCCGTAAGCGACGACGGTGAGGCCGATGACCAGAGGTGAAATTCGTAATCGCAAAGCCAGCGACGAGCTGCCGCGCACCAGTCCCTCGGCGCCGAAATAGAGAAGCGCCAGTCCGATCACGATGTAGACGAGAAAAAGAAACATGACCATTTCCGTTTTAAATGTTTCTATCCAGTTGTGTCTAATGCAGAGAATTGCGGGATTTCGCATACTGAGCAGAGATCCGGCTCACCTCATGAGGACCATCTTGCCTGCACCGGCATAGTTATCCGCAGTGATTTGATAATAATAGACGCCGCTTCCCGGTCCGTTGTGTCTGGATGCTAGCCATTTCACCTCATGACGCCCCGCCGGCTGTCTTTCGTTCACCAGTGTGGCTATCTCTTCGCCGATGACATTGTACACGTGCAAGGTGACGAATGCGTCTTTTGGGAGGGAGTATGTGATGATCGTGGCGGGATTGAACGGATTGGGATAATTCTGGCATAACAAAAAACCGTCCAGCTGCACCGGGCGGGTAATTCCTGTCACGATCGTATTGCTTTTGAACAGAGTGCTGTTGGTGCCGCCGGCGAGCAGATGACCATCGTCGGTCAGCACCATGACCTGCATCATTCTGTTGCTCAGGCCGCTGTTGAGAGCGGTCCAGGAGGCGCCGCCGTCGGTCGAATGATAGACGCCATTCAGCACCGTGCCGGCATAGAGATGGCCATTGTCGCACAGCGCCAAACAATTTGTCGAATAGGCGGAGGGCATGCCGCTGATGAGCTGCTGCCAGGTCGCGCCATCATCCGTCGATTTATGCACGCCTTTGCTGGAGCCGGCATAGATGACATCGCCCTGGGCAATTTTTAACGTCCATGCCGTCGCCCCGACGAGACCGGTTGCGCTCTTTGTCCAGTTCGCACCATCATCGATCGATCTATAGACGCCCTCGCTTCCATATGCATTGTAGGTGCCGGCAAATATCATCCCCCTGGAATTAATGGCCAGAGATTCAAAAATGGTCGTGCCCGCTGCGGTCAGCACTTTTGTCCAGGTTGCGCCATCATCCGTCGACGCATAGAGGCAGCCTTTATGAGCGCCCGCATAAATTTTGCCGGTGAAAGTTTCGAGCAGAGAAAACAGATCCGGATTATCGATGCCGGCATTGCATTGGGTCCATGTGGCGCCCCTGTCGGTCGATCTGTAGGCGCCCCGCGACGTACCGGCGATGATCGTGCCCGGTTTTGTCTTGAGCAAGGCAGCGGTGATCGTCGTCGCAGCTATCTCACTCTGCTTGCTCCAGTTTTCGCCGCCATCAGTCGACGCATAGATGGCGCTCGAGGTGCCGGCCAAATAGTTGGCGCCGTCAATATGGATGACCGAAAATATCGTGCCGCTGCCGGATGGAAAATTGACTGGTCTCCAGAAATCCTGAGCTGACATGACAAGCGGCGACGACAAGATGAAAATGAACAAGATTCGGCAATTCATGCAATACCTCGTATTCATGCACTGATAAAAATTTTATTACCTCACATCAACCCTCTCTCCTCCTCAGCCGTGCTGAAAAGTTAGCTGTCGGCACAGTCAAAATCAAGATTTATTTCGGCGTTCAAAGTAAAGTTGGCCTGGAGGATAACTTTTTTGGTTCATCCGAATAATGTGTGCTTTATTTTCACTATCGAGGACTCAGAAAGGTGCTATGTCAATGAATAATATGAAAAAAACAAAAGCCAAGCTCACTTTGTATGATTGGTTCTAACTCACGCAGAGACGCCAAGACGCAAAGGATACGCAAAGAAAAATAATAAGAATATTTTTAACCTGAAAAATTCACGCACACAGACACAGAGGACTTGGCGCGGCCTTTGGCCGCAACCAAATGAGCACGATCGCCCAGGACATCCGTCCTGGGCGGACAATAGAGCGGGATATTTATCCC
>JAFGJB010000358.1 GCA_016929295.1 Candidatus Zhuqueibacterota bacterium
GAAATGGAGATTCCGAGCGCTTCGGCATGCTCCCCGGGGGCGAGCTTGCTGCCACCCACATTCGCGCCTGGTCCCGAGTAGATGAGGCAGTTCGGCTTTTTTGTCACTTTGCTGACCTGATTATGATCATTGTGACCGTGGGTGACGAGGATGAGATCAGCGGGCTCGCTGTAATCATCGCCGGCGTATGGGTCAATATAGATGACAATGTTATCGTTGGTGACAATCTTGACGCTGGCATGTCCGAGCCAGGTCATTTTCCCAGCGGCGCTGCCGAAGGTGATGCTGTCGATCGTCGCGATATCGAACTGCTCGATCTTGCCGTCGCTCTTGTGCACCTGCATAATTTGCCCAAACAAGAGCTGCGGAAAGATGAACAGGAGCGTAACCAGAATTTTCTTCATCTTGCCCACTCCTATTCTATGAAAAGACATTTTTTTATCTGAATGGATTCACCGGCTGCCACTTGATAAAAATAGACGCCGGAGCTGACTCTATGACCGGCGTCATCTCGTCCATCCCAGATGACGCGATGGCAACCTGGAGCCGCGAATTCGTGCAGCAGTTGCCTGACGAATTGGCATTGAATATTGAGAATGCTGATATTTGTCCATTGAGGTTCATAGAGAATAAATTCTATGGTGGTGGTCGGATTAAAAGGATTGGGATAGTTTTGCCGGACATTGAAAGTGGTGAGATCGCTTTGCAGATATTTTGCCTCTATGCGGCTCTGCCCGTCAAAGGTGATTTTTTCAATTGCGGTCAAGTCTGTCTCTTGCATGATGCCGTTCGCCTGCGCTATTAAAAGTGCGCCAGTCTGATGTTGCGGGAAAATGAGTTTATCAACCTGCGCAATCGGGACAGTGTAACTCGCTGACGTGGTCTTGATGACAAGATGTGCCTCCTCGCCCTGGCCAGAACCACTGGCGACCATAGATAGAATGCACAGCAGGCAGAAATGATATTGTTTCATGATGCTACGCCCTTTCGCTCAGAAAAAGGACAAACCACAAACAGTGCTGTTCAACGTTGCTGGATCATATTTATCACTTTGAGGAGTACATTTCTCGAGCATGCGCTGTAGTCGGTATCGTGGACATTTTGTTATTTGTAGATATATGAAAAAATTTGCACAAAGTCAATAAAACATCCAATTCATAGCCCTCTGGAGAATTTATCGCTGTTTTTATTGGGATAAACTATGAGGCTCATCCGTTTTCGTCATCGACCACAGCCGGAAACATAGTCTGATGCCGATCTTTTCTATGAATATGGCGCATTTAAAGCTTCTCCTTTTGTCTCAAGATCGGCATTTATAGCGTTATTTCAAAGGCGTTTTCACACCGGCTGCTCAGTCCTGAGATCATAGACATCGATCGATGCAACGACGGATGTACATATGGCGCTGCTATTAACGTCCATCTTGCCATCTAAAACAAAACTCTGAAAAATGGCGCGCCCGGGGCATTTTCGCAATGCTTTGCCATTTAATTGCGCTTATTTTTACTCGCATAAATGGAAAAAGTGCGTATATTTACTTTGAATATTTTCAACCGCACTTGGCTTGTTTTTGATTTTTGTCTAAAATCAATTTAGCTAATGAGTTGCAAGATCTCCATAATTATTTAAATTATTTTGTCATCAGATCTTTTTCGGAGGAATCTAATGCTTTTATTCGACAGCGAAAAAAAAAAGCAGTATAGTTTAGCGCTCATCTTTCTGTTTGGCCTATTGATACGTTTGATGATGGTTCAGTATACTGGCCACGGTGACATGAATGGCTATTTCAACCGCGGAATGAAAGTTCTACAAATTGGCCTCAGCAAAGCATACATAGGCAATTACTTTCCGCTGCAATACCAAATTTTCGCGTTTTCAGCATGGCTGTCTTTAGTTTTTAAGGTTGATTTTTGGATTATTTTCAAAATCACAAACTTGATTTTTGATAGCGGAATTTTTTTAATTTTTATTGCACTCCTCAAAAGGTTGGGACACTCGCCACTTTGGGTTGCTTTATATTGGCTTAATCCATATATTTTACAGTTTTTTTCCCTTGGTTATTGTGATTTCCAGCAAAGCTTTTTTATCATGGCAACAATATATTTACTTCTAAAAAGCAAACGATTTACAGATTATATCATTAGTGGTATTCCGAGTGGATTGGCTCTATTGATGAAACCGCAGTCACTGATGCCCTTCGTCACAGCCACTCTTTTTATACTTTTCCAGAGCTTGCGCCGGCGGAAGGTAGATGGTTTTGGTTTTCTTATATTCCCATTAATCCTGTTTTGCGCCTACACATTTTATTTTCTTTGCAATCAACGGGGTCTACTTTTACTGGCAGCAACCTATAAAAATGCCGCTAATATTATGCCCTGCTTGAACGCGCATATGTACAATATTTGGTATCCCATCGCTTATCTAATGAAAGAGCCAGGAGCAAGAATTTGGAGCGTACCGGATACTATTCTGATTCTACCTTTTTTACAGGCCCGAACCCTGGCTATCTTCCTTGCAGTGGGCTCTATTGTGGCTTATCTGGTCTTAATTTCTTTTAAGAGTCAGTTACAGAAAGATAATTTTGCCATTCTGCCAGCAATAACCTTTAGTTCATTTGCGGTCCCTTTTCTTATGACGTCTGCCCATGAAAACCATCTTTTTCTCAGCGTTGTATTGCTCATGCTCATGGCAGTTCATTATAAAAACATCTGGTTTCGCAGTGCTCTTATCGTGCTTGTCCTCATTCAGTATATCAACATCGCTTGTTTGTATGGTCAGGAGAAAACATCCTTATTTATAAAGGCAGCTCTTGACGGCTACGGCGACCCAGTGCGCATCACTTTGGCAGTTTTTTCTCTGGTGCCGATGAGCCTGATTTACCATTTTATGTTTCGCATTGCTTTAAAGCCTGACTTGCAAACGAAATAGAATGTCTGCCCTTCAGCCTTACTATTCCAGGATGAGGCATTCAGCATTGATCGGAGTCTCGTCCGGGCATATCGCTCCAGTCGATATCGCCTTTACTTTGAACGTAAATTTAATTTGCAGGCTAGGAAAAACATGGATCAAAGTGATATGAAAGACTATTTTGACGCAGTTGCCCCTCATCGTTTAAAATGGAAAAAACGAAATAAATACTATCATTCTCTTTTGGAAAAATATTACCAGCATTTGATTCCTGAAGGGAAAAAAGTCATTGAGCTTGGCTGTGGAACGGGTGAATTATTAGCCGCCGTTAAACCCTCGTACGGAGTTGGAATTGATTTTTCTAAAAACATGATTGAATTGGCAAAAAAACAGTTTCCTGATCTTGAATTTTTTGTCATGGATATTGAGCAATTAAGCATGAATCAAAAATTTGATTATATTATAATATCGGATCTATTATGCTCATTGCATGATGTACAAGTTGCAATAGGCAAACTGCATCTTATTTCTCATCCAAAGACAAGAATCATTATTTCAAATTACAATTACTTATGGGAACCCGTATTAAGAACAGGAGAAAAATTAGGAATAAAAGCCAAACAGCCTGCAGCCAATTGGCTCTCATCAATGGACATTGAAAATATATTGGAACTAGAAAATTTTGAAATCATAGGAATTAAACGAAAAATTTTATGTCCGAAATTCGTCCCTTTTATCAGTGCGTTCTTGAATATTGTTATTGCCAACCTGCCTTTATTAAACAGATTAAATCTGGTCAATTTTATTATAGCGAGAGAAAAGGAATTCGTTAAAACAGATGCTTCAGTTTCGATTGTCATTCCGGCAAGGAATGAAAAAGGCAACATTGAAGATGCCGTTATCAGAATACCGTGTTTTGGAACAAGTCAAGAAATTATTTTCATAGAAGGCAATTCATCTGATGGTACATATGATGAAATGCTGCGCGTAAAAGAAAAGTACTTTAATAAAAATATTATTGTGATGAAACAATCAGCAATTGGCAAAGGGAACGCTGTCCGCGAAGCCTTTGATATTGCAACCGGTCAAATTTTGATGATATTGGATGCTGATTTAACCGTGCCGCCGGAGGATTTGCCTAAATTTTATTATGCACTGATTAATAACAAGGCTGATTTCGTTAACGGATGCAGATTGGTTTATCCCATGGAGAAGCAAGCCATGCGGTTCCTCAATCTGGCGGCTAATAAATTTTTCAGCCTTCTTTTTAGTTATTTGCTCAGTCAGAGATTGAAAGATACCCTATGCGGCACAAAAGTCTTATACTCTGAAGACTATGTGGAAATAAAATCCAACAGGCACTATTTTGGTGATTTCGATCCGTTTGGCGATTTTGACTTACTTTTTGGAGCTGCAAAACTTAATTTGAAGATAGTTGATGTAATTATAAGATATAAAGAGAGACAGTACGGCACTACGCAAATCAGCCGTTTTAAGCATGGATGGCTACTCTTTCGAATGAGCTTATTTGCCGCGCGGAAATTAAAATTTTTCTGACTAGCGCACGCTTTTTTGAAACGCGCTTTTAAATAGGGCAACCCTCAAAGGTCTTGAAGACCTTTGAGGTTTTGGGCCCTAGCGCACCAGCGCCATTTTTCGAATCTCGCAGGCGCCATCCCACTCCAGCTTGTAAAAATAGATATTGCTCGGCAGCTCGCCCGCTTCAAACAGCACCGAATGTGCTGCGGCGGACTGCTGCTCGTGCACCAGGGTGCGAACCTCTCTGCCGAGAAGATCAAAAACCTTCAAAGTGACAAACGAGGCGCGCGGTAGTGAGTACTCGATGGTCGTGGCGGGATTGAAGGGATTGGGGTAGTTTTGTCTGAGCAAAAATGTGTGCGGTAAATTTTCTTGGACAGCATCCACGATCGGTTGCACAGCTGATAAATCCCAGATAAATTTTCCAATCATGCGGTAATCGGTCGTCCCCCAACCGCACGTGGGACTGACAAAACTGATGCCGTAAAACTTATCGCTGTCGAGTTTCTGCCAGCTTTCGCCACCGTCGGGGGAGCAGATCAGTCCCGCCGTCGTGCTTGCCACCATAATCCCAAAGTTGGTGCCTGGCACGAAACAAAGCGTATTCATTCTTAAGCCGGAGATGAATGGCGTGATCAGAGTCCATGTTTTGCCGCCATCAATTGTCTTGGCGAGATTTTCACCGCGGGCACGAGCGCCGCTGCCACCTAATCCGGCAAAACCGATCAAGCTGTCCTGGAAAATCAGGGTGGTGACGCCTCGAACTGTGCCATCGAGTGGAAAAGGCATTTCGGAAACGCTCCACGTTTGTCCGCGATCGCTCGATCGGTAGGCGCGCAGCGGCTGGCCATTCTTTTTTCCATAGGCGGTGCAGAACCAGGCGCAGCGATCACCGGCCACCGCCACACCGGTACCGCCGTCACCCGTGCATCCCGCCCATTCATCGGCTAGCGGCGGCGGAATATTCTCTGCCGGCGTCTGCATCCAGTTGGCGCCGCCATCATGTGTCGTCAGGATGAGAAAAGTGCCTTCAACAGCCTCGCTGACCGCAATGCCATGGTCCGCATCCCAGAAGGCGATAGAATTGATAAACGCACCAGATTTTGTATTCTAATACTGCAGTTCCCAGGATGTTCCACCGTCGACAGTCTTGTAAATACGCGTGTCGGACGGATCCTTCACCCCGGCAAAATAGGCTACATCAGCATTAATAGCCGCAATCGAACAAAACCAATGGTTCTGCGCTCCCGGCACAAAACCATGCTGCCAGTTCTCACCGCCGTCCGTCGTTCTCAAATAGACGCCGGTGTTGCCGCCAGCCCACGCCACGCTTTCATCCACAGCTGCAATAGGAGATAACCATTGCATTGTCGAAGAGCCCTCAACTCCGGTATACTGTAATTGCCAAACCAGCGGCGGATCATTCAGCGCCGGACCGTCATAGGCAGTGCCGGTTGCCAAGGCGGGATTGAATACTTCATTGACTTTTTGCGCTCCTGCGCCCATATTACCCTGAAAACCGCCAATAACATAAATGAGCGAATCCACCACGCAGGCACCTGCAAAAAAACGTTTTGTCGGCATGGGTGGATAGTCAATGTACCATTGGTCCTCTTGTGGATCGTAAGCTTCGACAATGTCAAGTGGCGTGCTCCACGGCGCCAGGCCGTCGGCCAATCCGCCGACGACATAAATCTTGCCCTTAACACATGCCGCCGCCGCGCAGCTTCGGCCTGTGGGCATATCAGCTTTGCGTGACCAGCTATCCGTGTCCAGATCATATTCCCAGACAGTGCGTACTCCATAGCAACCGCCGAAGCAATAGACTTTGTCGTTATAGCTGCACATCGCTTGTCCGGCCATTGGCGGCGCGTTTGCTGAGCGGACCTCCCAGGAATTCGTAGCCGGATCGTAGATTTCAAAAGCCTTGGGAATATAGTATGCACCGCCGGTTATGAGTTTGTTGTTACAAGCGCAGACTCTCAGTTCATAGCGACCCGTCGGCATGTCCGCTACCTTTCTCCACTTTCCGGTTTGTGGACTATAGGCGTGCACTGTTCTAAATCCGGAGCCCATATTCTCATTCCCGCCAATTGAATAAAAACTTTCATCGACAGCCGCGCCGCTCGGGGCCGACCACCGATAGATCGGCATGTTGGGGAGTGCTTTATAAGTGTCTGTGGCCGGATCGTACTCGGTGAACAGATTGCTACCGGCGCCCATGATGTAGATTTTGCCATTGATATGATCCGATGCGGTGGTATTGCCGGCCGGGATATCAGACACTTTTTGCCAGACACTCTGCGAAAAAACGAGTGTCATGAGACAGAATAGAAAAAGAACGAAAATAACGCATTGCATTTGTTTGTTGTCTTTTAACATGATATGCTCCTTTCCAAAACGCGGACTTACAAACCTCAAAGGCTTAAAATGCCTTTGAGGTTTTCGGATACCCGCTTCCCTCCCCTGAATGATCACACTCTGGGAATCTCCCGATAAAAAGCTTACACAATCAGTGTACCACAATCAGATTTTTTTCGAGTCTGTGTTAGCTGTTAATTTTTAAAGACTTATAAGATGGGCGAAATGTCATCGAAAGATGTTTTTGAAGTGAAATCTCGACAATTATTGCCGGAAAATATTGAGGGCTTGATTTTTAAGATGTTGGCTTCGGTAAAATGTGCCGGATCATAAACGCGGGACAAAGAGAAACTGGGAGGCTTGGCGTAGCGTTGGGCTGCAATCAAAACAAAAAAGCGACTGCTTCATACTGATGGACTTGGCGCAGCCTTTGGCCGGGCCCAAATTATAAGCCACCGATGCACTTGGCGCAGCCTTCGGCCGCAACCAAAAAAATCTAAACCGCAGAGAGCGCCGAGAATCACGGAGGAAAAGACGCGAAATCAGGCAAAATCTCTGCGAATCTCGGCACCCTCTGCGGTTGGCTTTAAACTTTGCTAAAAAAACAAGATGTTGTTGATTTGTATTACGGATGCGCACTGATTTTTATTCGGGCATTTTATAATGCAAAATGAATAAATGATTACTCCATTTGTTCAGAAAAAATGACTGTACAAAATTTTGCTTTCCATTTTCATATCAAATAAGGTAATAAGGTTTTCGTCGTTGCTTGATGTTTGTGCTATTAAGGTGCAAAAAATTAAAATAAGGTTTTTTGGATTGCGGCCGGAGGCCGCGCCAAGAAAATCTATCGCTAATAAAGTTTGCTGAAAAAGCACAATGTTGCTGGATTGCCATTCGGAGAAATCAAGTTTTCACGTTTCACTTTTGCTTAAATTGACCATTCTTTCAACAACAAGAACATGTCCTCTCGACTTTTTGAAGAATAGAGGCTTTTATTCCTTCCACCTATTCATCCCCCTGCAAAACACGAATTCTTGCTTTGGCATCCTCAACAAAATGCCGTAGCTCAGGATCGCAGTCCTGCCACAATTCGGCAAACTTTATGTACTGCTCAACAGCTTTGTTTTCCCAGCCTTTCTGCTCATAAATTTGCGCCAATTTATAATGAGCCGGTGTGGCAATATCGCCTAAAAATCGCTTGCCGGCGGTCAGAGAAATGATGCGCTCGTACTGCTCCTGTGCTAAATCGAGTCGTTCAGCTTTCCAGTAAGTATCACCCAGCAGATTTAATGATTCGCACAAGAACATCGCATTGGGATAATTCAGTGCAATCGACTGTTTGATAAAATCGATCGCCCGGTCATAATTGCCTTTAAAATAATCGATATAACCCAACAGCAAATAATAATGACATTTGCGAGGTTTATAGACGCTGCTATCCAGCGAATTCAACAGCGCTACCGCTGTCGCCTCTGCCTGATCAAATTGAACAAGTCCGGCGTAGGCAATCCCTGTGTGGGCCATGATGGTTTGCTGTCCCCATAAAAACTCTGTTTTTATGGCGAGCGCTTCTCCTTTTTTGCTCTCGATCAAGGCCTGCCGCGCATTTCCCGAGGTCATGTAAAATCGACTGAGGTATCCATATTGATACATCTTGCGTTTTTCATTGTCCTGCTTGATTTCAAACTCTAGCGACGTACGCACGCGTTGCAGATAGCTTTTAAACTTTCCCTCATGCGTATCCAAATACGTTAATAACCAGGCATAATATTGCTGAGCGGTGGGTGAGTCTTGTTGCGCATATAATTCATAATATTCTTTTGCCTTTTTAAAATCACCACGATAGAGGGCAATATCACCCAAAAGCACGTACTCGCCTTTTTCGTCGTTCTTGAAATCACTCTGAGCAACAAATCGGCCGCCGGAGAGGATATACTTTTTACTATCGTCGGACATTGAAGATGCCTTGTCAATTTCTATCAACGCCGCATCGAGAGCGCCCTGATAAATAAACAGGTTCGCCAAATTCATATGAATCCATTTGCCATCCTCAATTTCGGTGCGATAAAAATCCAGGACGTGCCGGGCTTCATCAAATCTGTTCAGACGATTAAGCGCAAATGCGAGGCAGGCATACGGCCGCGTGTCCTCATCGAATTGATCCACACTGTAACGCAGTTGATCGATGGCGGATTGCCATTGTTCTACATTATAATAGAGATAGCCGAGTTTCTTGTGCGCGTCAAGATCGTAAGGATAATGCTCAAGCAAGGTCAAATAGGTATCGATCGCCTGACCCCATGTTTTATCCGTTGCTGCGTAAAATTCCGCTTGTATGTGCAATTTTTCGCGCTCGGAAAGACGATCACTCTTTTCCAGGGCATGTTGAATGTGCTCCAGTCTTTTTTCATGATAACCATGCGCATAAAATCCCTGCTCCGCAAAACTTTGCGCCATAGCCCAATGCGCCATGGCAAAATCGGGATCAATCTCCAGTGCCTTTTGCATCCAGGCGATACATTGCTCCTGATCGCCCATGAGATAGCATTTTTGTCCTTGACTGTAACAGCGAAACGCTTCCGCGGACGATGTGGTAATTTTGCCAATGTTTTCATCCATATCTTCAGCTAATGCTGTTTCAGAGAGATGAAAACTCGATTTTATTTTTGTGCTCAGATGATCAATCATGCGAAACATTTGACTCTCCCCCACGCCCTCGATGCTGCTGACCCGCACATTGCCGGATGATGTGCAATGCAGCGCGGTATTGATACGGATGTTATCACCCGCCTTTGTATATTGTCCAACCAGCACATGATCGACACGGGCATCCTGGGCGATGAGCTTTAAAAGGTCGGAGGAGTATTGTTGCACATCAAGTAAATGGTGTTTTTCCAAAATGTGATAGAGGCGATCGCCGGACAAAACTTGAAAATAGCGCGATTGCGACAGATCAGTGACTAGTAAATCCGCTAGCGCTTTTCGCCAATGATCCAGTGTCTTGATGCCAGTTTCATTTTCAAAATAAAGAATAGCAATTGAAATTCTTTTATCATCGCCTGCAAAGTCAACCGGCTTTTGCTTAAACTTTTCAAACAAAAGGAAAGCAACACTTACGACCAATAAAATGATAATCGACCAAAGGACTTTGGGCGCAACAGCTCGTCTTTTAAATGAAAGCGGCCTGGACTTTTTGCGCAGACTGCTGCGATTTTGGCACGCTTCAAACAGTGACAAATCTTTGTGCAATTCTTTAATATGTTGATATCGATGCAAGGATTGTTTCTCGAGGCAATGTTTTGTCATCTTTTCAAGATCAGGCATATCCGGCAGATAGAGACCAAGAGGTTCCGGCTCTTCGTTCAAAATGGAATAGATCACCGCCTGCTCAAAATCCCCTTTGAATGGCAAAAGTCCGGTGAGCATTTCGTACAAAACCACGCCCACGGACCAAATATCAGTGCGCTCATCAACCTCTCTACCCATGGTCTGTTCCGGCGACATGTAGGCGATGGTTCCAAGGGTGCTACCTGTTTTTGTGATTTTAGCATCCACCAACTTTGCCAGGCCAAAATCCAAAATTTTGACCACGCTGTCATTGGTGATCATAATGTTAGCCGGTTTGATGTCGCGATGAATGACGCCTTTGGCGTGCGCCTGCTGCAATCCCAGACAAAGTTGCTGTGCAATAGCCACAGCTTGCTCGACCTTTAGAGCCCCGTGCCGCATCTTTTGTTTTAAGGTTTCCCCATCATAAAAAGTCATGACAATAAAGAGCTGCCCCTCATCGGTCTCACTGATTTCATGAACCGTGCAGATATTTTGGTGATCCAGCGCCGAGGCGGTCTGCGCCTCCCGGATGAACCGTTGCACAGCTTGGGAGTCACGGCGCAAGTGCGGCGGCAGGAATTTAAGCGCAACATAGCGTAAAAGCTTGATGTCCTCAGCTTTATAGACCACGCCCATGCCACCGTGGTCCAGTTTTTCGAGAATGTGATAGTGTGAGATGGTTTGGCCGATCATTGATTTCCCTTAAAAGGACATGAATTCAGCCGCTACCCGTCGTTGGAAAAGAAATATCTTAACTCTACTACTATATATTAAAGTATTGAGGATAAGACAAAATGGCAAGAAGAAAGTTGGATGTGAATATAATGCAGGATGTACGAGGAGCAAAAGAAACTTGTAATTCGATGCCGCAACTCGTATTTTTATAAGGTTACATATATCGCCTTCAGTGCAAAAAAAGGAGGGTACAAATGAAATTGATTCGTTTATCGCTACTCCTTATCTCGATTACAATCTCACACAGTTTGTCATCCGCTCAAACCACTCATAAAATTTCCGGCACTATCTATGATTCAGAATTCCAAACACCATTGAATGGTGTAAACATTACCATCGTTGGCACTGTGCTCGGCACAATATCAGATAATAGAGGACAGTTTAGCATCACTATACGGCAGGATTTTCCGGTTCAGCTCAGTTTTTCAATGATGGGCTATGCAAGCCAGTCTATCCTGGTCGATAGTACCAATTCAACAAATTTGTCCGTCGCACTGAAAAGTCAAATTTTAAAAATGGACGAGATTGTCGTAGGGGCTTCGCGGATGGAAGAGAAGATGCTGCGTTCGCCAGTGACAATAGAAAAACTGGATATATATGATTTTCGAGAAACCGCCTCTGTCAATTTTTATGATGCACTGGCTGATGTGAAAGGGATGCAGATGAATTTTGTCAATCTGGCGGTCAAAGATATGAACGTGCGGGGCTTTACCAGTTCCGGCAGTGCCAGTATCCTGCAAATCGTTGATGGCATGGACAATCAATTTCCGGCGACCAACACGCCGCTTGGCAATGCTTATGGCGTCCGGGAACTGGACATAGAAAGCATTGAAATCGTCCCGGGCCCCTCCTCAGCATTATACGGCGCGAACGCCCTGAATGGTCTATTTATTCTATATACCAAAAGCCCGTTTTTGTACCAGGGATTGACTGCGCAAGTGAAATCAGGTGTGACAAGCCAGCAGACCGCGGGCACTTTTCCGTACCACGAAGTGGGCATTCGTTACGCCCGAGCGCTCAATGAAAAATTCGCATTCAAGTTTAATCTTTCATACCTGCGCGGTGAAAACTGGCACGCCATGGATGATGGAGATCGCGATACAAATCCTGTGAACGCTGATGTCAGAGGTCCTGACAGTCCATCGTATGATGGCATGAATCTTTACGGCGACGAAGTCACAGCGACATTCGATCTGGACGAATTCACAGGCGCACCAGCCGGTACTTTTGGACGCGTTCGTATCGCCAGAACCGGCTATACGGAAATGGATTTGATGCCGGCTGATGTCACGTTGTATAATGGCGATGTTACGCTTGATTACCGCCTCACAGACAAATTGGAAGCCATTTATTGCTATAAAGTTGGCTACACTCCTGGAACGCCAACAGTGGGCGGTGGAAGAAGAGGATATGCGATAACCGGACTCCAGCAGCAAAAACTTGAACTCAAGGGCAGTCGGTTTGTACTGCGAGCTTGCTCCACATCGCAACCATGGGGAGAAACTTATAACGCGCTCACAACGGCCATAAACATCAATAGCAGCTGGAAAAGCAACGGCGCCTGGTTCACAGATTATGTATCCGCTTATCTCGACGCTGTGAACGCCGGACAAAGCGTCAAAGAGTCTCACCGCACGGCCAGAAGCGTCGCAGACAGAGGCCGATTATTGCCCGGTACCGACATTTTTCAGGCAACCAGAGATACTATCATTCATACTGCATCAGAGATAAAAAATCGCACCGGCTTTATCAATCTGGAAGGTATCTATCGATTTGATCAGCTTGATTTTATGGACCTGCTCGCAGGTGGCAATGTTCGCAGATACAAACTGGATTCCGGCGGCGATTTTTTCTATGATATTTCCGGCCCTGTTTACATTCGGGAATTTGGCGCCTTTGCGATAGCTTCTAAAACCCTCGGTAAGAGGTTAAAAATTAGCGGTTCTCTCCGATATGATAAAAGTGAGAACTTGCGTCTGCTGACGCCGAGAATCGCAACTGCTTATTCTATGGGATCGCAGAAAAATCACAATTTTCGAGTCTCGTTGCAAACCGGATTTAAAAATCCTTCAAACATTGATCAATACATTTATTCTGACCTGGGCGGCACGATCCTGCTTGGCGGCGCCAAAAATTGTGTTGAAAGTTATGCCATTGATCTGTCGACGCCCATCGTTAGAAGATTGACCGGGCCGGAGATTTATCAGAATTCTTACACACAATCCTCTGTGTTTAAATTCCTGAGCACAGGCAATCCGGATGATTTACAAATTTTGGACATCGACTATATACAACCGTTTGAAATCCAGACATGGGAGGTCGGCTATAAAGGGATCATCGCTGACTGGCTATTCCTTGATATCAATTATTATCACAACCGTTACACTCATTTCATCGGTTCCACAAACGCGATAACACCGTTGAGCGGCGAGGTGCACGACGGCTCGGCAGTTGCGGATATTGCAGACGGACATTATTTGACTCATACTCTCATGACAAACTCGAATGATATCGTGACATCGGACGGCATTGAATGTGGCTTGCAAGCCGGGCTGGGGAAGGGTTATAAGGTTGGCGGTAATTATAGCTTTGCCACGCTCAATCGGGGTAATGCAACAACAGACTTTGTACCAGGATTCAATACGCCGGATAACATGTTTAATCTCTATTTCACCTATAGCAATATAAACGATCATTGGGGACTAAAGGTCAATTACCGTTGGGTGGATTCATTTTTGTGGAATGTGAATAACTATTGGGTGGGAACGGTCAGGTCGTACAGCGTGTTTGATACGCAAGTCAGTTACAGGCTTTCGGCCTTGAAATCACAGCTTAAACTCGGCGCGACCAATCTATTGAACCGCGACTATCAACTCGGCATCGGCAACGGCACGATCGGGGGATTGTATTACATCTCGTTAACATTTGATCAATTTTTGTATTGAGTCCTCCTGGCTGCTTGGGACCGAGGAGCAACCTGCTGACAGCTGATAGCTGACAGCTTAAAGCTGACATCTTTCAGCAGGCTTGCGGAGCTGCAGCCTTTCCATCTTGTAGCGCAGCGTTCGTTCTGATATTCGCAACATCCGCGCCGTTTTCGACTGATTCCAATTATTGTGCAGCAGTGCCTGCTCGAGGACGGTTTTTTCGAATGCATCCAGTTCGTCCTTCAAAGACGTTGGGACCTTCGACCTTTGACCTTCCCCTCCCTGCTTTTTAAACTCCACGGCATATTCGCCTGGCAACAGCTCGTGCGATATCTCCTCTTTTGTCTCCGGCGCCAGCGTCACCAACCGCTCGACAAAATTTTCCAGCTCGCGCACATTGCCCGTCCACGTACGGGTTTTTAAAAAATGCAGCATGGGCCGGTTAAAAGCGGTCGCCTTTTTATTTTGCTGCGCTGCGAATTTTCGCAAAAACTCGTTTGCCAGCATCGGAATGTCCTCCCGGCGCTCCACTAACGTCGGCACACGGATGGGATAAACATAAAGCCGATAGAACAGATCTTCGCGAAACCGTCCCGCATCCACCACTTGCCGCAGCGCGTTGCTGGAAGCAGCGATGATGCGAACATTCACTTTTTTTGTCCGCGCACTGCCGACGGGACGAATTTCACTCTCTTGCACCACTCGCAACAGCTTGGATTGCAGTGGCAGCGGCAAGTTTTCGATCTCATCAATGAAAATTGTACCATGATTTGCTTCCTCGAACAGACCTTTGCGGTCCGTTGTAGCGCCGGTGAAGGCGCCTTTCACGTGACCGAACAACTCGCTCTCCACCAGGTTCTCCGGGATGGCGCCACAATCCACCGCAACAAATGGCTTGTCGCGCCGTTCACTGTTCTGATGGATGGCACGAGCAATGAGTTCCTTGCCGGTGCCGCTGCGGCCTTCTAACAGCACCCGCACATCGCAGCGCGCCGCTGACTCGGTCGCTTTGAGCAAATCGACAAACGGCTGACTTTTGCCGAGCAAACCGCTCGATTCATATTTTTTCAGCAACACAGAATCGGGAACACTTGATTCAAAATAGGCTTTTATCTTGTGCGCTTTGTCGAGGAAAGGAGCGCACAGCGCGGCAAAATATTCCAGCGCACTCGCATCGGCATCGCAAAATTTATCTCTGTTTTGAATCCGCAGCAACGCCAAGAAGCCAATATCCACACCACTGCTGAAAAGTGGTGCACACATGGCCGATGACACCGCACGGTCCTTGAACAATCCTTTGCGGAATCTAGAGTCATTTGCTATGTTATTACTGACGAAAGTCATTTTGTTTTTATGCACCCAGCCAACGATACTGGACTGCACAATATGATAGCGCGCCTCATCCATGCGACCATCATCTCGCATGATAGTCTTGATTGTGTGCTCGGTCTGGGGATTGATCATGACGATCGAAGCTAAATCAACGTCGACCAGAGAAGAAGCCCGGTGGATTACGAGCCGCATAATTTCTTCGAAATCCGCCTGCTGTCCCAAAAGTTTGGCGAATTCCAGCATGGAGGTCATTTTTTCTATGGGGATGTTCGACATTACTTTCCCTCAAAAGCAGATGAATTCAGCCATCACCCAACGCTGGAAGAGTGGAATCGTTAGCCATCGTTTTTCCTGAATCTATTGAGGAAAAGAGAAATTGGCAAGAGGAAAGTGGAATCAGGATTTGCAGGATTTAAGGATGCTCTGGATTATGAACAAACCTCAAAGGTCTTGAAGACCTTTGAGGTTTGCTGCCTCTCAGCGCAGCAACGCCATCTTGCGAATCTCACAGGCGCCATCCCACTCCAGTTTGTAAAAATAGATATTACTCGGCAGTTCTCCCCCCTCAAACAGCACCGAATGTGCTCCGGCGGACTGCTGCTCCTGCACCAGGGTGCGAACCTCTCTGCCTAACAGATCGTAGACTTTAAGCGTCACATAAGATGCGCGCGGCAGTGTGTACTCGATGGTCGTAGCGGGGTTGAAGGGATTGGGGTAGTTTTGGCAAACCTGAAAATTCTTTGCCACAGGTTCTTTTTTGTACTCGGCAGCAACGGCAGTCGACAATGGCTTGTACACCTCGGCCGCTGTCGTACCAGAATATAGAGCGGCTTTCAAACCGCCAAAGACATAAATCATATTATCGATCACACAGGCGCCCATGTGTCTCCGGTCAGTTGGCATGGATTCCAAATCGGTAATCCATTTGTCAAGAGCCGGATCATAAGCTTCAACGACGTTTGTTGTTTGACCCACCCTCAAGTTGACGCCACCGATGACGTAAATTAGACCATTGACATAACATGCGGCAGCCGCGAGCCTCGGCGTCGGTAAACTGGCTTTTTGCTCCCAGGTTTCAGTTGCCGGATGAAGAGCATAAACATCTGAAGTCTTGCTGCCGCCGCCAAAGAAATAGATAAGATCGCTACAAGCACAAAACGCCGCACACTGTAAAAGAGACGGCATCTTTTTACTGTCAAAATTTTTCCAAACATCCAGCAGCGGATCGTATTCAGCAAATGATTTTGCCGTATTCTCTCCAAAACCTGCATTGATCTTTCCACTGCAAACGCACATTTGATGACCATATGTGCCAAAAGGCATGTCGGCGGCGGTCATATTCCAAATATTTGTTGCAGGATTATAAATACTAAGCGACTTTATGGTTGGATAGCCACCCGTGACATACAGCTGTCCATCAAATGCTGTACATGCGGCCGCGCCTGTGGGTATCGGCCGCTTACCAACAATTCTATAGTCATTTACTCTCGGATCAAACTCAAAGATATCACCATCATTCACAATGATATATGCCTTACCATTGATAACCTCGGCCTTCGTGGCATCTCGATTGAATGGCATGTTTTTCAGCTTTCGCCATTGATTTTCAAAATGCGGCGGCGGTGGTGTGTAAGTTCGAATATAATCTGTCGAGTTACCAAGGCTGCCCAGGTACCCGCCGAACGTATAAATACGACCGTCGAAACTGCAAACGGCAAAGGACGAGCATCCTATGGGTACTTTTGCCATTCGCTCCCACGTATCATTATCGTGATTGTATCGCTCATTCAGCTGTGACAAGTTCATGCTCAAACCATCCCATTCTATACCGCCGATGGCATAGATTGTATTGTCCAAAAGACACAATGAAACAGATGTTCTCGGCTTCAGTAATGGGCCTTTGGTCGTCCAAGTGTCAAGTTGAGGATCATACTCGTCAACCGTGTCGAGAACTGGCCCCTGTTTCGACGTTCGCCCACCGATAATGATGATTTTGTTATCTACGACACAGGCAGCGCTTCCGTATCGGGGATTTGGTATGGTCGTTTTGATCGTCCATGTATTAGTGCTCGGATCATACTCTTCTATGGTGTCGATAGCGGAATCTCCGGCTGCCCCGCCGACAGCATATATTTTTTCGCACATAGCACACGCGGAAAAATGTGATCTGGCGACGCTCATCGGTGCGAGAACAGTCCACTCATCTGTTTGCGGGTCATACATCTCTAATGAATTCAGGATACCTTGACCGTCTTCAGTTTCTCCTCCCATCACATAGATTTTGCCATCAAATAGGCACGAGCCGAACATCGTCCGACCTTCAGTCAAATTCGCCTTTAAAGTCCAGATTTGTGAAACCGGATCATAGGCTTCTACCTTGGTGACTGCCGTGCTGTCTTCAACACCGCCAATCAGATAAATTGTGTCATCGATGGCATGTGCCTGACAGCCGGCGCGCTTGCTCGATAGTGTGCCGGCGTTTTCCCACACGTCACCTGCGCTCTGAGCTATCGCATCGGCGTAATAAAAAAGAGATATTGCCAGGATGGCAAAGAGTATTTTTCGCAGACAATTTTTCTTTCTCTTGTTCATCATACTTCTCCCGTAATTTTCATACCATTTGCTGCTGTTATAGCCGCCGCGCAAACTTCAAAGTTCTTGAATACCTTTGAGGTTTTTGTTGCCTCTCAACGCAGCAACGCCATCTTGCGAATCTCACAGGCGCCATCCCACTCCAGTTTGTAAAAATAGATATTACTCGGCAGTTCGCCCGCCTCAAACAACACAGAATGGGCTCCGGCGGCTTGCTGTTCCTGCACCAGGATTCGAACCTCCCTGCCAAGAAGATCATAAACTTTAAGCCTGACGAACGACGCACGTAGCAGTATGTACTCGATGGTGGTTGATGGATTGAAAGGATTGGGATAGTTTTGCCGGAGAGAAAAAACGACTGGATTCTTTTTCTGATCCACATTTACCACGTCACGCGCTATTGGATTATAGGCCTCAAGATTACGACAACCGCCACTCAGTTTTACGCCGCCAACGACATAAATGATCGAATCGATGACACAGGCGCCGGCGCCAAATCGAGGAATCGACATGGGTTCAAAGCCGGTATGCCACACATCTGACACCGGATCATAGGCTTCAACGACACCGGTTGTCATTGCCGGATCCCATGGATAGCTCTTGTCCTGTGTCCCACCGATAGTATAAATTAATCCTTTTGCATAACGCGCTACTGATTGAACTCGTCCAGTCGGCATTGCTGTTCGTGGTTGCCATGAATCCGTCTCCGGATTATAGGCATAGACACTTTGTGTGTCTTTTGTACTTCCGAACGCATACAGGATACCATCATGTCCGCAGAGTGATGTCAACTCGAGAGATGGAACGTTTTCCAGCTTTATCCATGAATTTGTCACAGGATCATATTGAGCAAGGTCTTTGGGGTGGTATAAGCCGCATCCGGCATAAAGCTTAGCAGCACAAACGCACATATCAAGGATATATTGGCCGATCGGCATATCTGCCGCGCCGGTATTCCACACATTGGACATTGGATTATAACGATGCAAAGAGGTAAGACCAGGCTGGCCCATGGCAGTTTGACCACCCGTCACATACATGACAGAATCCAGGGCACACGCGGCATTACCATTTCGTCCTATTGGCATATCCCGAACATAGCGCCATTTATTTAATTTCGGATCATATTCTTCGACCTTAATTCCATCTCCCACAACATAAAGCTTTCCATGAATTGAGCAGGCAGCAGTTATACCTCGAATCGTTCCCATTTTTGCAAGCTCGATCCAAGAGTCTTCTTTTATCGCGGGTCGAAAGCTATACACCTCGATCACATCCGTGCACGGCCCGGGAACAGTCGTCACATTTCCGCCCATGGCATAGATCTTTCCGTCTAGATAAGACGTCGATAGATATGTTCGCGGTGTCGGCATCGGCTCCAGTGTTTGCCATTTGTCCGTCGCCGGATTATAGACTTCATGCACAGCGCTCAACGCGGCGTGCGGAAAGCCGTCGGTTGAACCTCCGAGAACGTGAATTTTATCATCGACAACGCAGACGGAAAACACGGTTCGTGCAGTCGGCATGGGTGCTTTTTCCGTCCAGGCATCCGTTTGCGGATCGTATTCCTGCAGCGAGTTTGTGACCGTTCCGGCAATGGCATCGCGGATACCTCCGAGTAAATAGAGTTTGTCATTTACCGAACACACGGCATGGCCCCAGCGGGTAAACGGCATGGTGGTGACGTTTGTCCAACTTTCGGTAACTGGATCATAGGATTCCACCGTATTGGTCAAGTCGGTCAGTCCAATGCCGCCGGCGACATATATCTTTCCGTCTATTGTGCAGGCGCCAAAACAACGCCGGGCCGTATTCATATCTGTCGTGAATGTCCAGGTGTCGGTGTGCGGATCATACATTTCCATAGTCGCCAGGCTCGGCGCTGAAATATCAATTTGACCGCCCATGACATATATTTTGCCGTCGAGCGCACAGCCACCGGAGACCACCCTCCCGGTGGCAATTGGCGCTTTATCCGTCCATATCTGATTTTGGGGATCATACTCTTTAACTGATTGCAGAACCGCAGAACCATCCGGATTCGAACCAGTCACGACAAATATTTTTTCATCAACGGCGAATGTATGAAATGTGGCGCGGCCTTCGGGCATCGTGCCACCCAGCCGCCATTCACCAGCAGCCAGCCAATCGACTGAAATCATTAACCATAAGACTGAAAGCGTAAACATCCACCGTTTTTTACAAGCCAAGATAAAATAGCTTTTTTTCATTGCCTTCTCTCCAACTTTAAATTATTTCATTAATAACGTATCCCGACTGGATTGTTAACGGCACATCCTGACATCAGCACGGCAAACAAGAGTAAAACGAATAGCTGCTTCATGGCAAATTCCTCCTATGAGATTGTGTTTTATGAATCGAGAAGCTATCCCTTCCTCGCTAACACAATCTGTATGCCATCATTCACGTAATTATGAAATCGACATTAGTCTCTTGTTTTCAACAAGTTGCAAACATCAGAATTATTGTTAAAAAGGCTGTGAACTTTAAAATTCGACGGTCGGTGTCGATATGAAAAAATGGGGCTATTTCTTTTAAGGTTAAGCACGACAGAATTTGTCGATGGCCCAAGCCTTTTATCTTTTAAATCTACAACATCTTGTTTTTAACAAAGTTTTTGAGCCTTGAAGATTAATAATACAACCACCGAGCGCCGAGGATCTTGGCGCGGCCTTTGGCCGCAACCAAATGAGCACGATCGCCCAGGACATCCGTCCTGGGCGGACAATAGAGCGGGATATTTATCCC
>JAFGJB010000359.1 GCA_016929295.1 Candidatus Zhuqueibacterota bacterium
CGGCATAGACCGTCATAGCAATTGTGAGAATGAGAAAAATCGCTATACGAAGAGAATTGGCTCTTCTCATCTCAACGACCTCCAATTAAATGTGTTGATGTTCTGTTGATCATACCACGTCATTTTCCTGCCAAGATAGGAAAAAAATTCCACAATGACGATTGCTTTTTATCCTAAATTATTCACTAACGCCTCACACAAAGATACAAAGACACAAAGAAAATAAAGTTAGGCCAAGTATGCAAACGAGCAAAGTGTTTTAGAACCGCATTGCGACTGGGGATCATTTCGATAAAATCATCTTTTGTGTTTCAGAAAAATTACCCGTCTTCAGGGTGGCAAAATAGAGCCCAGCCGCCACCAGATCGCCGGCGTCATTGCATCCGTCCCACATGACTGAATGTGAGGCGGCATTTTTCTGTTCATTCACCAATGTCCGAATGCACCGGCCAGTTACGCTGTAGATTTTAATCTCAACCTGGCTGCTTTGCGCGAGCTCATATTGAATCCTGGTTGCCTGGTTGAACGGATTTGGATAGTTATGCATCAATCTACATTGCTTCGGCTCTATACCCTGTTTTTTGTCTGAGACGCCGACCAGCGCCGGATCATAGATATAGCGGAGCGATTTGTCCCGATAGGGATCAGCAAATGAAGCCGAGTCCAGTTTCGCCTCGGTGTCCATGCCGACGCCGATGTATCCGATGGGATGTCGCCCGCCAACGACATAATTCTTGAGGGCAAAACGCAGACTCGGCAGCCGGCCGGCCGGATCGAGGACGGCGAGCGCCAATTTATATTGACCGACCGGCACATTGGCATCGAGCACAAAGTCGCCGTGCGCGACGAACGGCTCGAGCGGAACCGTATAGAGTGAGTCGCTCTTTTTCCATTTATCGCCGGGCAGCCAGGTTCGAATGTCGACGTCGAAATCAGCGCTCCACACGGCGGCATTCGATTCATCCAGCAGCGACAGCTCCACTGGCCAGTCGTAGTAAAAAGGCGCTGAGCCGGTATTGCGGCCGCTGAAAGAGACGCTGAATTGGCCGCCTGTTTCTATCCGACTCGGATAGGTGACCTCGTCAATGACATAGCGGTAGCCAAACGCTTTTTGTACCTCTTCTGCGCCAGCCCGCGCGGCGGCATTGTTCTGATCATAGTCCGCCACCCAGCGCAGCTGCGCGCAGTGTAGCCAGCGAATGGTATAGATGAAAAAATCGCGGTGCGCCGGATCGACCATGGTGTCGGTCGGGTCGTCGCCCGGCTGGATTCTCCAGTTGCCCCAGTTATAGGCTGTTTCGCCGCCGATGATCTCCGTCTTCCAGCGGTCGCCGAGATTGTAAATACCCTGGCCGTGCGATGACATCTGATCCTGATGCGCCCAGGAATCCCAGTAGATGCCGAATTTATATTCCGCAAATTCCCAGGGATGACGAACCAGCACTTTTTTATGCGGGAACGCGGCGCGAAAGCCTTCGCCGAGAATCCGTTGCACTTCTTTTGTCGGACTCGGACTGTGATGTTCGCCCCATTTGCCGATGATGCCCATCTCGATATGAGCGACGCGCGGATCGGTGTCCCAGCATTCGCCGAGTTTCCAGATCATCTTGCCCAGCCGGCGCACGAATTGTGGACTGGTGTAATCGTAGGTCTCCATATCGTCTGGCCAGTAGGTCTGATCACCATCCCAGTGCAGATAGACTCGCGGAATCACTTTCATGTTTTTGTTTTCCACTCCGGCCCAGTTGGCCGCGCACCACGCCTTGATCTCCGGGATGTCATCCAGCGAGTCGCGCTCGATCTCGTTCCACTTGATATAGCTGTGCATGAGCGTCGCCCATTCGTTGTTTTCCGAACGGCCACGATTGGTGAAGCCTTTGAGCGGATTGCGCAGTGGCCGCGGGTATTCTTGTGGCTTGACCGTCACCATTTTAGCCGAACTGACGCTGTGCTCGTTCTTCGACGCCGGCTGCGCGTCGAGGCATGCGACGACGATGAAAATGAACGCGATGATCAATATAAGGTATGATTTTAACCGCAGGGAGCGCCAAGAGGCGCCGTGTGGCACTATTGTATGGCTCATTCCTTCTCTCCTCTTTTCTCCGGATATGGATAACAATTATTTTCTCCTCGCGTATTTCAGCGGCAGCACTCTGACCTGACCGATTTCGTAGAAATGGTCGGCATCCATGCGACTCGGATCGAGCGCTAGGAACACAGTCCTGTGCGCCTGGTTGGAATAGAGTTTGACGCTCAAGGTGTAATCACCAGGGAGCCGCTGCGGCAGGGAGATCGTGTATCGCTCTTTGTAAATCATATTCTCGATTGGCAGCCATTTTTCATTGCCGGCCAGAACAGTTGCAGTAAAGGTCTCGGGCCCATCCAGCCGCAGGACGAGGTCATAGGGAAAATAGGCCGGCGCGACGCCGCGATTCTCCCACGCCAGGGTCAAGCTGAGGCTGTCGCCCGCGATGCTGTCCGGCATCGCCGCGCTGTGCAGAAAATACCAATAGCCGCAGCGGTTCAGCAAGTCGATGCTCAACTGCGGATTATCGGCGAGCCACTCTTGCGCATAGCCGTGATAGCCGATATAGGTCGCGTGCAGGAGCGCCAGCGCGCCGCGAAAGAAATCGGCGCCCGTGGCGCCATTGCCGTTCTCGGCGAGGGGCGAGCCGGGCTCAGCCAGCCAGTTGCCCTGGCGCTTGACCGTCGCGTAATGCTCCAGCTCGAACACGGTCGGTTTCTGCCGATAAACAGCTGCAAAGTATTCCGGACTGCGCACGGTATATGTTGCTGGAAAAGCGCCGACATAGTAATTGACCAGAATGCTGTCATCGCGATAGGTGATGCCGTTGTCCAGGATGTATTGATGCATCATCTGACGTTCGCGCAGATTTGCAATGCTGTAGACAAAGTCGTCGGCCACAACCAGCTGCGATGTGCGAAAATATTTCAGGTGCAGATCGATGTGCAGCTTGCGCTGGTCATAATTATAGTGCAAACGGCTGCCGGAATGGGTGTGACCTTCGCCCCAGTCACCGATGCTGCCGATATCGACGTAGCGCAGCCAGGGCTGTCCGTCGTAGCGCGCGGCGAACGCCCGCAGGAAATTCGCCAGTTTTTCGAGAAAGATCGGGTCGTCGTAGACCGGCTCCCATGGGCCGTCCGCGCCCCGCCGTTCGCCGTCGCGATAATAATCGCCTTTGGCGCCCGCCTCCATCACCCATCTCGGCGTGGCGTACTGCTGCTCGGCGCGATCGCTGCTCGTCTCGCGACAACTGATGCGGAACGCTATGCCGAGGCCTTTGGCGGTCAATTTTTCGATCAGTTGATCGATGATCTCCCAGTTGAACTGCCCTTCCAGCGGCTCGGGATAAGCCCAGGCCAGACGGATATAGAGATGATCCATGCCCGGAAAGTCAGTCAGATCCGAATCATTGGCGATGATGTACTTGTTGACATGATTGTCCGGGAAGTGATGATACCAGCCCTTGTGCGGATTTTCCAGCGCCAGATGTTCATCCCAATGGGGTTTCATGTCGATTTCTCGACACCAGCCGGCCTCGATGAGGGACACCGCTATGAAAAAGAGAATGGATCTGCAGGATACGCAGCGTTTTTGTTGACGAGCCATGCCATCACCTCTTTACATTCAGCGAAGCAACACCATCTTGCCAGAGGTCGAGCGATCGGCCATCGACAACTTGCAGAAGAAGGTACCGCTCGGCCAGTCCGCCGCCACGGCGATGCTGTGCTGTCCCGCCTTTTGCCTGGCATCGACGATTGTCTCGACCAGGCGGCCGCGCACATCGAATATGGCGAGTCTGACATGCCCGTCGGCCGGGATGTGGTAGCTGATCGTCGTGTTCGCATTGAACGGATTGGGATAGTTTGGCAGCAGCGCAAACCGGCCGGGCGACTCTCCGCGGGATGGCACGGCGGCGCCGATGCCATGTTTCTTGATACCGAACCAGACGGTTTTATCCTGCGACTGATCGAGCTGTAGGATGAATCTGTTCGGCGCTGACGGTTTGATCGTGCGCACGATAGTCGTTCGTGCGCCCCGTTCATCCAGCGGATGGACATCGATCGAATCCGCCCGGATGGTGAGCTCGACGCTCAGGCGTACGGGCGCCATCTGCGTCGGCGCCGCACCCCAGCGATTGTGCACGGTCGTGGCGCCGTCCCACACCATGCCCGTATTCTGCACTCTGGAGGAGAGCGTCAGCAGCGAGCGCGGCGCGTCCCGCAGCGACGAATCCGACAGGCTGACCCACGTCACGGTCGCGAAATCGCTGGCGTCCAGCAGCTTGAGCGCGCCGATGGTTTTGTCCCTGAATTGCGGCAGAAAGCCTGCAGCAGCGATGAACTGATCGGTCTGCACCTGCAGCAGGCCCTCGGTGTCCCATTCGATCTCGCCGGTGTCGGTGCGGTATGGACTGCTCGGCTCGCCGGGTAAAGTTGACGGATCAAAGTTCACAGCGCTGGCGAAGGATTCGCTGCGCACCGCGTGCAGCAGGGCGAGCTTTTCGGAATAGAGTCGCGGTCCCGCCCACCAGCGATCATCATATTTGGGCAGGCTCAGGATATCCTCTTGGCTGAAATTGAGTACAATGGTCTGCTGCGCCGGCTGAATCAGGCCCTGGCGAAAGGCGCGGGCGCAAGAGGGCATCAAGGCCATCATGGCGGTGTTGCGGTTCTGGGCAAAATAGCCGCCAATGTGGTCGGTCTCCCAGTCGTCGTGGCTGGTGGGATAATCGAAGAACATGTAACCATCCGCATCATGGAACGCGCTGTAGGCGGTCAAAAACAGCACGCCCTCGGTCTGGTAGCGGTTGGGAAACGGGTGATTGTATTCGCTGATGGTGAACGGTTTGCCGACAAAAGGCACGCCGGCCAGCAGGCGGGCGATGGCGCCGCCATCATCGTCCCGCACCATCGCAGTATTGTTGATGAGCCAGTCGTACGAGTCCCAGGAGATCGACGGAAATTGCGGGTGGTCCCAATAGGCGTGGTTGTCGATGTAATCCAGCCGCGACTGCTGCGCCAGATCGACCGGACCCACATTCCAGTTGGTGCCGACGATCGGCACGCGGACGCCAAGCGAGTTTTTCAGAAAACGGCTCATCTCATCGTAATAGTGCGTCTCCCGACTGATATAGAACGCCGACATGTCGCGCACTCTGGCGTCCGAATAGTTGACGCACTCGGAAAAATCGATGCGTCGCACGGACCGCGACTCGAGCGATTCATCATCGGCCAGGCCATAGATGGCGCTGGGATAAATGTGTATGTCATCGAACCAGTACGATCCAGCAGCGCCGCCAAGCGAGTAGGAGAGACGGATCGCCCGCTCGACCGTCGTGGAAGCGAGAAAGCTGAACCAATAGGTCTTCCAGTCGCTTCCCAGCTGCACCGTGGTGCTGTAAAAGACGGTCCACGGATCCGTATCCTGCTGAATGGCGACATTGACGCTGCGCGTCGCGTCCGAGCGGCCGGCAAAGGTGACCGTGTAGAGCGAGTCCTGCTTGATCGTCAGGTTGACCTGTTTCCACTGGATGTGCCAATTTGTGCCAGTGACATTCGTCACGTCGATCTTGGCGCATCTGCTCCCTTTATGGGGATTGGTCTCGTCGATCGCCATGGTCGCCCTGGCGCCTTCATGCAGCTCCAGGACCCAGTTGCGGCTGATCGGATCATTTTCAAAATCGCCATCGCGGACCTGCTCGCCGCTGCCCGCCGGACGCGTGCCCTGGTCCCAGGCGGTTCGCAAC
>JAFGJB010000360.1 GCA_016929295.1 Candidatus Zhuqueibacterota bacterium
CAGATATCGTTCAAAAATGTTCATGCGCTGCGTCTCCGACACAACTTTCATACAGACCTCCGTATCGCAAATTGGCGGCATTGTGTTTTTCTGCAAATTTTCAAAGGCAAGATGTCCGAGATATGATCAATGTCAGCCTTTTCCGATTAATTTAATAACCGCCGAGATCGCCGAGCCCACAGAGGGATGGAGCCACATTTTTTCTCTCGGATCGGGTGCGATGTTCATCCCACCCGGAAAATCGACGGGAATATTTATCACCGATGATTGGCCGACCGACATGGATATGTCGGGCGATCGCGAGTTTATAAATATATTCAATACCAGGCTCTTCCGCTTAATCTATTAACCACCGAAATCGCTGAGCCAGCAGAGTGAGCGTAGCACATTTTTTCTCTCTGCGCTCCTCGGCGTTCTCAGCGGTTAATATGACTCTTTGCCGATTGCGGTGAAGCGCATGATCGACAAATCTCTTTTCCGGTTAGTTTGTTATAGAGACCGCACAGCTTTGAGCTGTACAGCGCGCGAATCTCCGCCTCGCTCTCGCCGAGCGGTTTCACCGGAATGAGATCGACGACCTCTTCATAGGACAGGCCCGAGTCGTACAGGAGCTCGACGGTGTTGCTGACCATAGCCTTCATGCCGGCCCTCGTCTCCTCTTCGGTCAGGCCGAACTCCAGGCTGAGCTGGTGCAACTCCTGCAACTGCGGCCACAAATAGGTCGGACCCATGGCGGTGAGAATGGCATAGGCTTCCAGTTTGTCCTCATCGACTTCTGGACAGTCTCCCAACGCTTTGAAAAAGTTCATGAGAGAACTCTTTCCACTCTGACCGATGTGTCTAGACAACCACACAGGATTATAGCCTCTGTTCATCAGCGTCGCGGCATTGGGGATCATGCGGGCGATCTTTTTGTAATCGTTCAGCAGGGCGGCGATTTTCTCGGCCTTAAAGACCGGCGCCAGCGACACCACGGCCTGGGCCCGTTGCACAGCCGCGGCGATCTCCGCCAGCACTTCCTTCATCATCGGCGGATGCAGGGCCAAAAAGACGACCTCTTGCGCCGCCGCCTCGAGGTTCGAGCCGGCCGTGACCTTGAGGTCGGCAAAAACGCGGACCAGCTTTTCCAGGTTTTTACGATCCGGATCACTGACCACGATGCGCTCGACATTCATTTTTTCATTTTGCATCGCCTGCAGCATGATGCGCACGACCCTGCCGCCGCCGATAAAACCAATTCTACGCATTCCTCACTCCTTTCGCGTATCTCTCAGCGCCGCATGGCGGCTTCGCCGACGCGCACGCCGAGCTGCTGCGCGCTCTTGATGCCAAATTCGTCCTTGAGGATATCGTCGCTGCCGTCATTCAGCAGCGTGGCGCCCTGAAATGCGGCGGCCTTGCCGCCGACGATCACGGCCTCGTGGCAGAGCATGGCCGTCTGAATCTGCTGAATGGCCAATTCCTGACCGCCATTTCGGTAAGCGCCCACCGACAGCGCGCCGACGGCTTTATTGGCTAATTGCAGAGTGGGTTGGCGCAACTCGCCCAGCCGCTCCAGAAAGGCCGCGCACAGCGAGCTCATGTTGCGAAAGTAAATCGGCGTGCCGATGATGAGTCCGCCCAGGTTTGCCGCCTTGAGGGTCGGCAGCAGCAGATCAAAATCGTCCGCGGCTGGCTGCCCGTCGACCGGCGGTCTCCAGCCGGCTATTCTTTTGCCTCCCAGATCGAGCAACTCTACTTTTATCCGCGCACTGACGCTCTGCGCCGCGGTCAAGGCCGTCTGCACAGCCGTCGCCGTGGTTTTCCCCGGCCGCGGACTACAGGCCACGCCGATGATCAATATCTCGTCCTCAGCAGCATAGAGATGTGTGGCAGCGCCGCCGACGAGCGCCGCCGATGCTTTGATGAAATGTCTACGACTGGGCATGATGCTCCTCCTTTTATAATTTTTTGTAAAGCTGGGCTCTTCAACAAGACCTCACACAAAGACACAAGACACAAAGGTAATAGAAATTGGTCGCATGGCACTGATCGTTCGGCACATTCGTGCCGGACGGTCAATGGATGAGGACATCCGTCCGAGGGGGGACAAATGTCCCCCATTATTTCCCGCCCAGGATGGATATCCAGGGCGATCGTAGCGATCGAAGAGAACCAGTTACAATATTCAATCTTCGAGGCTTGGTGTCTTGTGTGCAAAGATTCAACAAGCGAAAAAGCCATTCTGCAACCATTGGACATCCAGTTAATTTTCAACTTGTCTGGATTGGGCGAGCGCATTCATCAAAATGCGCCGGTAAAAAATGACCAGCGCGCCGATCAGCACAAACAGGAGCGCGAGGTCAAAGACGCTGTAGGCGAGCCGCGTCACCCATTCGAGCCCAGGTATTTTCATCAACATGAACAAACCGGACAGGATCACGATGAGGAACATGGCTGCCAGCTCCCTGGGCCAGAAAATTTTGCCTTTGCCAGCAGTCCTTTTCTGCAGACTGTTGCGCAACTGATAGGCCATGCCCAGGACGCCGGCCAATA
>JAFGJB010000032.1 GCA_016929295.1 Candidatus Zhuqueibacterota bacterium
CAATATTTTTCAACGCAGGCGCAGAGAACGCAAAGATTCGCAAAGAAATGATATTGATTTTTTTTACATCGATTATCTCGAAAAGTTATTATGCCGCAGCACATCCATTTTTCTCTGCGAATCTCTGCGGTCCTTTGCGCCTTTGCGTTTAGGATTTCGTAATTGTTACATTGTTTGGATGTGGCCAAAGGCCGCGCCAAGATCTCGTTGGTCAATAGTCCAGGCAAAAAAAACCGATCGTTTTTAAAAATGCAGAATCATTCTGTCACCTTCCAGACGATCTCGCCGGAATCGAGCTGCCAGTCCAGGCCGAAGAATCCGGCTGCAATAGCGCCGCCCTCCGGATCGCCATCGAGCATGGGCGGCGTAAAGACGATGAAATCAGGATAAGCGTAGCCGGGACTCAAATAGGGCCTTCTATCGGTCATGCGCATGCCGACGAGACCGGTGCCGGCGACAACGCCGACCGAGGCGACGTCGCTGCCGGGTCGGGGACGAATGAACAGACAGGCCAGGTCTTTGCCTTTGATTATTTTGTCGCCGATGACAATCTTGCCTGGATGAACGGCGACAGGACTGTTTGCCAATAACGGCTGCCAGGCGCTATTGGTTTTGGCATTGCCGTAGAGTATCACACTGCGATCCGGCTCTTTTGCTGGATCAAAATCGATGTCCGCCATCACCTCGACGGCGCCGTTGCCCTGATACCAGAACTGTTCGGCATCGTAGCGCGCTTTTTCAAAAGCCCAGCGGTTTTCATTCCGATTGCCCTGAGTGCCGTAGACGAGGATGAATTGATGATAGAACGCCTCCTTGAACGTCCCGTAGCGATGCGCGCCTTTTTGTGATGGAGAGGGCGCTGAGGCGATGTGCCATTGATCATTTGTTCTCTCCACCCACAATTTGTCCGGATGCGGCGGCTTAATATTCTCCAGTTTTTGGTCGTCCAGGTCCAGCGTGATGAGTTCATCGCCGGGCAGAACAGAGAGATCAAATGACAGTCTTGCGACATTTTCTGTCGTGCCGACAAATCGTCTTTTGCCGGGATCGAGTCGGATGTCGACTCGACTCAATTTGAGCTGTTCCCTCTGCGCGTCGATGGCCAGCCAGTTGTTGGCGGACGAGATGCCGGGATTGGTGACGATGAATTCTATCCGGCGAATTCTCTCTTTTTCCGGCCGGGCATGGCGGGCGAAAAAGTCAAACAGCGGCGGCCAATCGACGCAGTCGGTGCCGGATTCGTCCGAAATGTCCCACCAGTGGCCCTGATCCGGCTCTTCGTGATAGACAAAATCTTGGTGAAATTTTGTCAGATGCTCGACCATGGTCCTCGCCTGATCGACTCGCACGTTGTCATCGTCGGCGCCGTGGATGATATAGATGCCGTGCTGCTTATAGTTTTCCGCCACCTCGAGCGTTTTGCTCGGCGATGTCGCGCGCATCAGCATGCTTTGCATGGGCGTCTGGTGTTCCAGGCTCTCGCGCACCCGATAGGACCAGAAGCTGAGCCATCCGGCGCTCGGTCCGATCGCGGCGAACCTGTCCGGGAAGGTCCCGCCCAGGTGCCAGGCGCCGTGGCCGCCCATGGAATGGCCGGTCAGATAGATGCGACTCGAATCTATATTCAGCGTCTCTTGCGCGATGTCCAGCACTTCAAGGGCATCCATCCGGCCCCAGTCCTCCCAGTTGAAGCCGTAGGGACGCCGGTTGGTCGGCGCGACGATGTGTGCCCAGGATTTACTGTGATATGAACTGGCCTGGTTTATGGCTTCGACGGCCGCACCGTGCACGGACAAGACGAGGGCTTTGGGCTTTGTCATATCCGGATCTTGCGCTGGGTTGATGGCATAATATTGGGCGCTGCCGTCGATCGAGCTGATGAAGGTTCGCTTGTGCGGCTCATGTGGATTCACAATCTTTAGATTGAGGGTGGAGACGTGCAACGTTTGATCGCCATCGCAAAGTTCAAGATGGACGGCCACCGTCCCTTTCGCCTGCGGCGCTACTCCACGCAGACGAAAAGCAACTTTTCTGATGCTCAGCGGCTGGATGATGGGGAGATCGGTCACCACCGGAGCGTCGCCTTCGATACGAGATGTCATTTGCAGCGATGTCATTGGTTTTTCGCCGGCATTGATGACGACCACGGCGCCCCATGCCTCCAGCGGCTCGCCCACCAGCATGTCGGGCATCGTGCTGTCCATGGCATTGATCAGCGCTGCGGCAGGCGGCTCCGTCAGTTTGGCTTTCAGCCGGCCGGTGCGGGTGTTATAAAAGAGAAATTCGTTGATCCCTTTGTGCAACTTGACCGGCACGATGCAATAGGCGAAATTGGGTTCCCATTCTTCGTACGCGTCTTTATAGCCATAGCGATTGCCCGTCCGCAGGGCGCCGTTCACATAGGCGCAATCATTGCCTTTCTGTTCCAGCAGCATGATTTTTTCTTCGGCGGCCGTCGTTGTACAATAGATATAACTCCTGCCGCGGTTTGCGTCCGCGAACCAGCCCTCTGAATCGACGGCAACCGCTTCCCATGTCCCGGTCGCATCGCCAAAAGTCACCTTGGCACCGGCCTGCGGTGGACGCCAGGCGCCGAGGACGAATTGCTTTTCGATCGGATCTGCCGAAGACAACGCTTCCCGGCTCCGCGGCATTTTGAGCAGGAGACCATCGGTGAAAACGATCTCCTCGCCGTTATTCGCGGCCAGGATGACGTCGGACGCGCCGGCAAAGAGCGCGATCAAGAGCAGATGGATGAGGGCCGTTCTTCTCATAGTGGATTCTCCGACTTATTTGATCACGGCAAACTTGCCAACCTTGACATTGCCGGTGACGCTGGATTCGACATGGTAGATGTAATAGCCGGCCGCGATCTCCAGACCTTCCTTGCTGCGCAAGTCCCAGTGTACAGTGCCGTTTGCGGCTGAATTGAGATCCCAATCGTTCTGCCGATTCTCGGCCGCATTGTTCACTTCGAACTGGTCGACCAGCACGCCGCCGATCGTAAAAATGGTGATTTTACATTGCGCCGGGATATGGGTGAACATGATCTGGCGCTGTTGATTGCGGTCCCAGTTGGCGACCGATTGCTCCATGGTGTTGGTCAC
>JAFGJB010000361.1 GCA_016929295.1 Candidatus Zhuqueibacterota bacterium
TCGCTCTTTTCCTGTGAGTTCGGATAATCGTCTATAATTTGTTGGTAGAGCACCTGGGCCTGCTCATGGTTCCCGGCTTGAGCGTGACAACGGGCCGCGCGCAAAAGATATCGTGCTGCGAGCGGAGTCTGGTATTTTCTGGCGATCTGCTGGTATTTCGCCGCTGCCTCCGAATAGTGGCCCTGTTGCTCCAGGCAGGCTGCTTCACCTGCCAGCGCCGCAGTCTTTATATAGTCATCGCCGCCGAACGAAGAGGCAAATTTACGAAAATGTTCCTGAGCCGCAGCATATTCGTCAATGTTGTACAAAGACTGCGCAAGAAAAAAGCGCGCCAGTTTGCCACTCCTGGTGCGCCCGCCAGAATTCACGATGGATGTGAACAGCGTCACCGCATTCGTATAATCCCTCGATTCAAAAACCCGCATGGCATTTGCCAGCTCAACACTGGCGGTTGCCTCGGCCTTTTTTCCTATGTTGCTGATGATGAAAACCGCGGCGAGAATCACGACCACGGCGATCGCGCCACTGAGGACATATTTTGAATTTTCATCAACCCAGTCGCGCACGCGCACGCTATAGGTTATGAACTTGTCTTCCTTGAGCTGTTTTTTTGTTATCCGTTTTCGTGGTGTAAGCATACAGAATCCCGCATCTTGATAGTGAATTATTATAGCCTATAAATATAGTATATCACAGCTTTAAAAGCAAGATTTAATAATAAATATCCGCATTCAATGCATGCGAGTTGGATCGAAAGCTTCATGTGTGCCGATGACCACCAGCTCGTACATGTGACAGGTCACCGTGGTGCTGAAACAGATGTCCAGCAACAGGAAAAATGCGACGAGCGTCGTGTTTTCGGTGCCCGCAATCTGCAGCAAAAGAGGCAAGGTGAAAATGCCGATGAGCATACCGACCATGATGCTCAGAATTATTTTTACCCGGTTTCTCTTGCCGCCGCCAAAAAAATAGGAGACAAAAATGATAAAAAAACCGATGGCCACCGCGATATAGTAGATAATGTTGCTGTTCAGAACAAACCAGGAGAAACAGTAATCTCCGGAGGAGATGGCCTTTGATGCTGCCTGCAGCGAATCTTGTACGGCGGTTGTATCCATAATGTACTTCCTTTAGCAAATTTTTTAGAGTAGAGCATGGCCTCTTTCGGCGATGGTCGCATACCGCCGCCATTTTCACCCATGCTGCCGATGAGTTAGCCATGCTGAAGACAATTTTAGACAAATATGGCCGAAATTGCAAGCGCTTTCTATCCAGAACCGTAAAACTTCAGACTCGGGTGATGGACACTCTACAACATTGCGAAAATTCTAATAAACCGCCGAGATCGCAAAGAAGCGCCGAGGTGCATGAGATTCTGGTTTTCTCGGTGACTCTCTGCATTACAAATCTTCAATATTGTGTTTTTTTGGCAAAGCTTAGAGTCAAAAAAAGACTAAACACGAATTTCCACAAATTTTTCACGAATTTCCACGAATTCAAAATGATTGATTTTCTAATTTATGGTCCTTCCTGACCATTCGTGGTCATTCGTGTATCATTCGTGAGAATTCGTGTTCTCTTTTTTTAGTCTCGGCCGAAGGCCGCGCCAAGGGCTCTGCGGTTTGTTTTTCTGAAAAGTGCATACTTTGCCACCCGTAACTGAGGTTTTACCGAGAACCCCTTAAAATCCTCTCCGCCCGCCTGCGGAACAGCCTGCAGAGGCACATTCTGCAGGCTCGCAGGTTAGGTTCCTCTCATCGGATGATCCGCACCTTCGTCTGATCGCTCAAAGTTTCATAACCCTTGACGATCAAACGATCGTCAACCTGCAGACCCTCGATGACCTCGACCTGCGTCGGATTCTCCAGTCCCGTGACAATGCGCCGACCGTGCGCCACGCCGCGATCAACCACATAAACGCGCCTGGCGCCGCGTGATTGGATGATGATGCTCTTGGGAATGACAATGGCGCTGTCTTTATGGGCGACGACGGTCTCCACTTTGATGAACATGCCGGGACGGAATTTCCACTCCGGATTGTTGATTTCGATGGATGCTTTGAAGGTGCGAGTCTCGGAATCGATCGCCGGCGATACCTGCGTCACTCTTCCGTTTAACGTATCATCGGTCATTGTATAGTTGAGCGCTCGAACCATTTGATCGACTTCGATTCGCCCGAGATGTTTGGCCGGATAGCTCACGTCCATGTATAACCTGGCATAATTCATGACCTTTGCCACAAGCGCGTTTGTCGAAATTCGCGTGCCCGGCGTGAAATAAGGGAGATCGACAATGATGCCGCGAAATGGAGATTGCACCTTGAGTTTTGCCAGCTGGATCTGCGCATTATCATAATTATATTGCGCATCGATAAAAGCCTGCTCCGCGTTCTTGAGCTCTCGCAGCGTGACGCCGCCCTTCTCATAAAGAGCCTGCTGCTTCTCAAACTCGCTTTTTGAAATGTCGAGATTGAGCTTTTGCGATTCGATCTTGGTGTTATTCTCCAGCTCCGGATTGTCTATATGGACAATCACATCAGCGGGATTGACCACATCGCCCAATGTATAAAATTTTCCCCGCGCGTTTTTGCCCAATCGATAGTAGCCATCTGTCTCGGCTGACAGTTCAACTTCCTGCAATGCCCTGGCGGTTCCGGTCGTTTCGATAAACTCTTCAATCGATTTGAGCTTGACATCTTCCACCGAGACGGGCACTGTGACGGACGTGTCAATTTCCACATCCTCTCTGCCGCAGCCCATCAGTAAAACGCCAAAGATCAGGATAGATAGTATTTTTTTCACTGTGTCAACTCCTAAAAGTCAATCGATTTGCATTGGACAAAATGGACAATCCTGTTCGCATCATTTCACTAAAAAATTCTCGGGAATCACAGCCTGATCGCGCACAAAATCGTACATAGCTAATATTTTGAGGTTCAGCAGAGCCAGTTTATAGTTGATGATAGAATCGGTCAACTGAATTTTGGCATCAGACAGCTGGATTTGGTACAAATTGAGATCCATGCTCGTCAAATCGCCGTTTTTATAGCGTTCCAGATTTATCTCATAGGTCAAATCAGCGTTTTTGACATTTTGACCGGCGATCTCAATTTGATTGACCAGGTTTTGCAGCTGCCGGTGCGCCTGACGAATGCTGATGACGATGTCATTCTGTGTTTCTTCCTCCGACAGCTTGCGCGATTCGATGGTCGCTTGCGAGGCTTTTATGCGCGCCTTGCGCTCTCCCCAGTCGTAGAGAGGGATTTCGAATGAGATGGCTGCCTGCCGGTTGCGATTCGGACTGTCATACATGCTGTCAAATGTCCTGTTGACACCTTGAATGCCATATGTCAGGCTGATGCTGCCGCGAAATTCGTTGAGTGCCATGGTTTCCACCAGATTGTTATAGGCCGACTGCACCTCGATTTCGCGCTGACGCAATTCCAGACGCTGTTCAAGTCCGTTGTCGATCGCTTTCTGCAGATCAACATTGATGACCGTATGCGAGACATCACCGACAATTGCAATGGAATCCGGAATCGGCACACCGATGAGCTTTTTAAAACTGTCGAGAGAGTTTTGCAGCTGAACGAAATTATTTTGCACGCTCGATTCACTGTTGAGCAAATTCAATTCCGCCTGATATAACTCCTCCTTGGCAGCGATGCCGGCATCCACCTTGTTTTTGATGATCTGATAGCTGTTGTCGGTGTTGGCATACTCTTCGCGGGCAATATCATAGGCCAGCTGGTTGCGATAAATTTCATAAAAACTGTTGGTCACATCGTATTCAAGCGCCAACTGTTGCAGCACATAATTGATGGTGGTATTCTCGAGGTCAAGCTCCAGCTCGTTCAGCGCCAGTTTTGTCCGATTATAGGTGAAGATCGGCTGGTCATAGGTCAAATAGAGATTATTGCTCCACGGATCGGTATCCGCGCTCCCCGCCTCGCTCCAGCCTTCAAGCCATTGCAGTCGATTGATGATTGAAAAAGTGCCATCGGTCCACAGAATGGGTTGTCGAATTCTGAAATCCGCTGAACTGCTGGTGTTCTCGCTGCTATACCAGATATTGCGAAACCGGTCATAGCGTCGATCATACGAGTAATTGTACGGATTGATCGACAGACTGAAATTGGATTTCAAGGCAGCGCGCTGAGCTTTTAGGGATTGGTTGCTGCGTTCGAGATTCAGTTCCGCCTGCCTGATCTGCGGGCTGTTCTGCGTGGCAATGCGCAGCGCATCGTCCAGGCTCAGCACCGTTTGCGAGTGCAGCCATCCACACAACATAAAACCGACAATGATAAATTTTCTCATAGTTCATCCTTTTCCAGACAGACAATCAGAGCCGCCTCATTTTTTCACCCATTTTATCGCATCCGCGATCACCATGCGGCCGTCTGATCTGTTGCTCAACTCCACCCGGGCGACACCGGAAAAGTGAAATATGCCGAGATAATTCCATCCCTGGGCGGATTGCGGATCCCACTCAACTTCTTCTGCACCATCGTCGTGATGAACAGTATAGTGAAAACTCTTGATAAAATCTCCGCCCCGCCTGCCCGGTTCGCCGCCTGGACCGCCAGGACCACCTCGGCCGCGAAACGGCAAATTCTCCGCATAGGCATAAACTTCGTACTGACCCGCACGCTCCAGCTCGGTTTCCCATACGACTTTTTTGTCACCATTGCCGCTGCGGACAAAGTGAGCAGAATGGACAAAATCGCCATAAAAAATTGAATTGATGGTTTTTCGCCAGTTATCCGGAGCACGCCAGGGGCTGAAGGGCGTGTATTCTTCTTCATCGTCGCCCTGGATATTGAAAAGCCTTTTCAGGACGCTCTGCTGTCGTTCGCGTTCCACTTTAAAGCCCTCATCCTCGTTATCGACAATGATTTCGCCCTCAATGATCAGTTTCGGCGGTTCATCCAGGATATTGATGCCATCAAAAGGCTTGGCGCTCTTGTTTTCCTCAAACTCCTCCAGACGTTGCATGCTTTGCGACGGCAAATTTCGCGACACCAGCGTGTTGATCGTCAATGCTCTCGGCTGGTCATCCAACACAAAACCGATTTGCTTCGCCTGGCCTGGCGCCATATAGATGGATCGCTGATAGTCTGTCGAGCCGACATTGAAGCGGCCAAAACCGCCGCCGGGACCTCCACCGGGACCGCCACCGGCGACAAAAAAGTCAAGGACGACGACCCCGCCCACCGGTTCGGGATTATAGACATTGAGCAGCACCTGATATTTTGTGCGATCCCCCTGCAGAATTTTATAATTCTTCATATCGGTGAAATAAAAGCCCGGCACATTTTTCTGCTCATACCACGCCTGCAATTCACCCTGCAGATCGATGCCCAGTTCTGCTTTCATATTGTCGATCAGCTCGCCGCTGTTGAGAGTCTTGAATTGATACTTGTCCAGCAATTTGGCCAAAAACGTCTCCAGTTCTTCAATCCCGACCTTGCTCTCCAGATAGCGGAATAGATAGGAGCTTTTCATTTTCAGCACGGCGGACGCTTTGTCGACATTCTCCGGATCCGCCAAAATTTCCGCCAGTGAATGATCTTTCAAGGCGATGTTCGCTCGCTCATCGTCAGTGATCGCATCGCCAAAACGAGCCGGATTGAACGCGGACGTCTCCACCTTGCCTTTGAGAAAAGCCTCCAGCGCGGCATCGAGAATCGGCAAATCCGCTGCGGCGAGCGCATTCCTGAAATAGTAAAAGTTGGGAAAAATGGCATACAAGCCCGTTTCCTGCTGGCCGCCGGGGCCGAAAAATCGATTGGGCCGTGTGGCGAAAAGATCTCCCTCGATAAAACGCCGCAACGCCATATATTGCATCTCTTTTTCGGAGACGGTTTCATTTCGATCGCGCATGCGATCCAGCGAGCGGGCGATCTGACCATGGAAATCAAGGCCGTCCATCGCTGCGCCATTTTCCGGCAAGAACACCTGCATGGGTTGCACCCAGTCCTGATGAAAGCGCAGCGGTTTCTCAAAGGTCTTGAAATGGATGGGCACTTCGATGAGCGAAAATGATTTGAAGGGATAATCCACTTTGGTTTTCAATTCATAATCATTTTTGAGATCTCTAATCAGAGGCGCCAACGTGTCCGACACCGCTGAGAGGGCCGGAAGAAAATAATGATGCGTCCTGTGCGTATAAAGATGATACGAAACGCTGTCGACGTCAATGGAGCGTTTTTCATACTCGCCAATGACGAGAGAGATTTGCGGCAAAGGCGTCGGCGGTGTGAACTCAAAGCCATCCTCGGTCTGCACCGCCTCACCCTGGCTGATTGCCACGAGGCCCCTTTTTGTTTTCACCCTGAGCCTGTAGTCAGAAAAATTCTTTTGCCGAGGCGTGACGAGGGCGCTGCCCGTCGATACACCGGCTATAGGATACCAGTTCGCCTCCGAGGTGAGGAGCACATAATCCGGTTCAAGATAGCTGAAATCTTTGCCGCGCTTGTAGAGCATCAATTCATGCATTTTGTCCCGCTCCTCTTTTGGAGTGAGGAGATAAAATGCGCGATTGTCAATCTGACCGCTGTAGCGCATCGTCAGATTGGCGGCTTCACCCGGGCCAAGTGCGGCATCGATATTGATGATGTGCTGTTGTCGCGTGAACGGCGCCTCTTCGCCGTTCAATGTCACCTCGTGCACCTGCAAAGCTGGATTCAATGTCAGAATGAGCGATGCCATGGGCGCAGCCGTACTGTTCTGCAGCACCAGTTCGGCGGTCATCGACAGGCGGTTGCCGTCGTGTTGAAAATCAAGGTCATACGCTGTCACGTCGGCAATCGGCTGATTTATATACTGGTCATTCAGAGCGATCATGTCGGCGCGCAATTTATCACCTGAACGAGCCTGCATGAAATAAAAGGCAAAGAGGCCCGAACCCACGACCATAAAAAAGATGGCCAGTATGGCCGCGACGGTCTGCATGGCCTTTGATTGGGGCAAGCGCTTGAAGAGCAGTATGGTCAGAAAAATGAAACCAAGACCAAGTGACAGATAAGCTATTCGCTGCATCAGGAGAGATGTCAGGCGGGAAAAGCCGACGAAATCCGAATGGGAAAAGGGCAAAAAGAATGCGACCGCGTCAAAAGTCGCCTCGAATTTCAGGTTCAGGACGATCAACGAGACGGCAAAATAGCCCAACAGTAGCAGAAATGTCACCGCCTGGTTTTTAATCAGGCTCATGATAAAAAATGACAAGCCAAAGATAAAGATGAGCGTCGGAACACTCATGAGCAGCAGATAATAAAGATAGACGAGCGGCTGGAAGACGACATCGGTAAAGATCACCTGAATGATGGCGGAGATGGCGAGCATGAGCAGATTGAGGCCCATGAAAACTGCGAAAAGCCCGATGGCTTTTCCGAGTATATAGTCACCGTTTGACATCGAGCGCATATAGATCACTTCGGTTGTATCGGATTTGCGATCGCGCTTTAAAAAATCGGATGCCAGGAAAAGGGCGATGACAGCCTGCGCGACATTGAGCAATATCATGTTGAAATAGGGCATGGACGACGGGATGCCTCGCATCTGCCATGGCATTGTATCGAACGCCTGTGCGAACATGACAATATTGAAAAAGGTGAGGATGATGACGACCAGTCCGGCGAAAATTCTGAAGAACCAGCTTCGCAACAAGGTTTTAACCTCGTATCGCGTGATGGTCCATATATTTTTAATTGACAGCATGGGTTACGCCTTTCCGATGAAAAATTTACACATCAGTTATCGAGACCATATTCCATGCGATAGACATACGCATGCTCAAGATTTGGTTCGATCTCTGTGCCATGAAAATCGTGCAGTCCGTCCGCAACGACCTGCACCTCCCAACCGTCGGCAGACGGTATTGTTGCAATGACCGGATACTTTTCTTTTATTGTGTCAAGGTCACTGTCGAGTGCATTGATCTGAAAAACATGCCCCCTCGCTTCTGCGATCAATTTCTCCGGCGCATCATTGTAAATAAGCTCACCCTTGTTCAACAGCGCCATGGTGTTGCAGGTGCTCGAAATATCGCTGACAATGTGCGTGGAAAGGATGATGATGATCTCGCGATGCGTCATATCGGAGAGCAGATTGCGAAAGCGTATCCGCTCCTCGGGATCGAGACCGGTCGTCGGTTCATCCACGACCACGATTTTTGGATGTCCGATCAGCGCCTGGGCGATGCCCAGTCTTCTTTTCATGCCGCCGGATAGTTTATTCGCCTGACGATCGCGGGCGTCATAGAGGCCGACCTTTTCCAGCATCTCGTCGACCGCTCTTTTGCGCTCACGACCATTGGTCAGGCCGGCGAGAGCGGCGGTATAGTCGAGAAACTCCCATGTGGACAATTTCGAAAAGACGCTGAAATCTTGCGGCAGATATCCCAGCATCGAGCGGATCTGGCGACGATGTCGCATGAGATCGAAATCGTCGACTTGCACAATGCCGCTGGATGGTTTCATCAAAGTGACGAGGATGCGCATGAACGTGGTCTTGCCCGCGCCATTCGGGCCCAGCAGACCAAAGAGCCCTTCGTTGATCTCAAGATTAATGTTTTTAAGCGCCGAGAATCCGTTTTTATACTGTTTATTTAGACTCTGGATCGTGATCTTCATGAATTCCTCAAAAAGAATGGTCTCGATGCAGTGGACCGCTGCTGAAAGGTCTCTGCATTTTGGTTTTTGATACAGACGTGGGTAGTGGAAAAAAGTTCTAAGGGGGAAAAAGAATTACCAGTACCAGTATTGCTTTTTGCCGATAAATTCGCGTTCAAAATGGTCGCGCAACATGATGAAGGCTTCTTCCACCTCATCGACGATATGGAAGAGATCGAGATCTTTGCGGCAGATGACGCCCCATTCGACGAGCTTTTCAAAATTGATCACATCTTGCCAAAATTCTTTGCCATAGATGATGACATGCAATGGCTTTGACACTTTGAGCGTCTGCCGCAACGTGAGCAATTCAAAAAGTTCATCAAAGGTGCCGAATCCGCCCGGGAACACCACCAAGGCCTTGGCTAAATAGACGAACCAGAACTTGCGAATGAAAAAATAATGGAACTCAAAGGACAAATTCTCGCTGATATAGGGATTGGGCGCCTGTTCAAACGGCAAACTGATGTTCATGCCGATGGTCGGTGCGCCGGCTTCGGCTGCACCGCGATTGGCCGCCTCCATGATGCCCGGTCCACCGCCGGAACAGACGATGAATCTTCTATCCTCATCCAAATCCTTCGACCATTTGGCCAATTGATAGGCGAGCGAACGGGCATCTTCATAATAGCGGGCCAACCGTACGCCGCGCTCGGCCTCGGCCAGCTCCCGGATCTGTTCTTCGGACGGCTCGGTTTGCGCCACTTTGGCTCTGGTCTGTTTCAGCTTTTCCACCGCATCGACGTGCGATTGTACGCGCGCCGAGCCATAAAAGACAACCGTATCTTTGATCTCGAAATGCTTCAGGCGACTCTCGACCTCGAGATACTCGGCGAGGATGCGAATGACGCGGGCATCACCGCTATTCAAAAATTCATCATTTGCATAGGCTTTCACCAACTGCGGCTTTTTGTATTCGCGCGGATGGCCGTTAAAATGAAAAGCGCTTTCAGTCGTATGAGAATCGTAGATACTTTTTTTATCGCCCATTGGCACTCCTCGAGTTAAAGATGACGCTGCAGCCAGCGGCTCGTTTGAATGATGACCTGGCGTCGGTGCGCGGGTGATGCGAATGTATGCCCGGCATCCGGTATCTCCATGAAGTCAGCGGGTGGCAGAACAACATCGCGAAACCGCATGAAACCATTGACAAAGAGTTCGTCGTCCGCTGTGCCTTGCACGATGAATTTCGGCGCCGCAATGCGCGCCAGACAGCCCAGAATATCATAATCTGACGCCTGAGCAAAAAAAGCTCGCTTGAGCAGCCAGCCGTCGTATTCGATCAGATTCGTGTCATGCGCGACGAGTTGATCGACACGCCGTTGATACAAAAGCTTCAGATCCGGCACAGCGGACCACGCCACCAGGGCATCGACGGGCACAGCCGCTGCCGTCAGGATGGCGGTTGCCGCTCCGAGGCTGATGCCGAGCACAGCGATGCGCTCATAGCCGCCTTCGCGCGCCCAGGAGATGGCATCCTGCAGATTTTCGATGTTGCGCGATATCAGGGAGTCTTGAAATTCACCCTCGCTGTCGCCGGAACCATAAAAATCAAATCGCAGGGCATTGCAGCCATGCGCGGCAAAATCACGCGCCGCCTCGACAAAGAGCCTCTTGTCCTCGACCTTATTGCCGGTGAAACCATGACACATGATGACCAGCTTTTTAGAGTCCACTTGATGATGGACGCCGACCAGTTGAGCATCGTGGCTGCGCAATGCGACGGGCTGTTCGTTCATCTGATATCTTGATTTTCGCATGAGTGTCGCCCACTGTCAATTCAGTTTGCCGAGAATGCTTTGTAACTTTAATTTCCACACCATCCAGTAGGCCTCATGCACAATGCGCTTGGACATCTTGGATTCGCCCATCCGGCGATCGATGAAAATGATAGGCACTTCACCCAGACTAAAACCTTTTTTCCATGCCTTAAACTTCATCTCTATTTGAAAAGAATAACCATCCGACTGAATCCCGTCGAGATTGAGCGTCTCTAACACTTTTCGTCGATAGCAGACAAAGCCCGCGGTGCAGTCGTGCAGCGGCAAGCCGGTGATGAGGCGCGTATAAAAACTGGCGCCCATGCTCAGCAGCAGTCTGCTCAAAGGCCAGTTGACGACATTGACGCCGTTGACATAACGAGAGCCAACCGTGACATCATATTTCTCGCTGCCGGCGAGCAGCCTGGTGAGATCCTGTGGATCGTGCGAAAAATCCGCGTCCATTTCGAGGATGCGATCATAGCCATGCGCCAGAGCATATTTAAAGCCGGCGACGTACGCCGTACCCAGGCCGAGCTTTGCCTGGCGTTGCAGCAAAAAGACATCCGGATACAAGCGAGTCATTGCCTCGACGAGATCACCGGTGCCATCCGGCGAACCGTCATCTACAACAAGAACATGCAGGTCGGACAGGTGCAGCGCCTGAACAGCATTGATCATGCGGGTGATATTGTCGCGCTCGTTATATGTCGGAATGATGACCAGTGATTTCACAGCATACTCCCTTGGATGTCATTGTCATGGCGTCTCGCTCTCCAGCAGCGCTTTATACTTGCGCAGTCCACCCTCGGCATCGGACAGCTCCAGGCCCAGCGTGTACACCGCTTTGTCAACCACAAGCCCTGAATTGAGCGGGCGCGCTGCTCGCTGTCTGAAACAGGCTGTTGAGATGGGTTTGATGAGAGATGAATCCAGATTGAAAATCTTGGCGACCTTGCCGGCGAAATCGAATCGGCTGATGATCTCACGGCCTGCCAGATGGACGACGCCGTGATACGAGGTGCGCACGAGATGCCACAAGGCGCGCGCCAAATCGTCGCTGAACGTGGTATTTCCGATCTGATCCGTCACAATATGGACGGGATCACCATTTCTCAGCTTGCCGATGAGCCAGTTGACGAAATCCGGCCTCTGGTTCGCGGAATATCCATAAAGCACCATGGTTCGAGCAATAGTAAAATTGAGCGGCGAGCCTTTGAGAACCTGTTCAGCCGCTAACTTGGACTGTCCATAAAATCCGACTGGATTGGGCGTATCATTCTCCCGATAGGGACCATTTTGACCGTCAAAGATATAGTCGGTGGAGAGGTGATAGATGCCGGCGTGCACGCGCCGCGCCGCTTGCACCAGATTCTCCATGGCGATGACGTTGACGAGCCAGCACAAATCCCTTTGATCCTCCGCCGCATCCACGTTGGTGAACGCAGCGGCATTGATGATGTGATCCGGTTCAACGCGATCGATGAGGTTTTTCACGGCATCGCGCTGGGTCAGGTCGCACGACCGATAGATATCGGCAGGAGTGAACTGGTGATCCTCGTGGATATCGGTCGCCACGACCGTACAGCCCGCCGGCGCAAATTTGACGAGGCGTTGCCCCAGGAGTCCATGACAACCGGTGATGAGAATTTTCATATTTATTCGGGTTTTTCCAGGTGATTTGTCACTTCAATTTTGCAGCCATTTTGGCGAAATTCGGTCAATTTTTCTTGCAACGCCGGCTGCTGCGCGGCCAGCATTTCGGCACAAAAGATAGCGGCATTTCGCGCGCCGGCCTTGCCAATAGCCATGGTCGCCACCGGCACGCCGGCGGGCATCTGTACGATGGCATACAAGGCATCGACGCCATTCAACGCGGATCCCGCGAGCGGCACGCCGATGACCGGCAGGGTTGTGCAACTGGCAATGACGCCCGGCAAATGCGCCGCCATGCCGGCGCCGGCAATGATGGCCGAGAAACCGTTTGCCGCAGCTGTCCTGGCAAACTCGCCGGTCTGCTGCGGCGTCCGGTGCGCTGATAATATGAACGTCTCGAATTCAATGCCGAAATAATTCAGATACTCCTCGGCAGCGCCCATCACATCGGCATCGGATGCGCTCCCCATCACCAGCGCGACTTTCGTTCGCAGCTCCTTCACAATTCTGCCCTCGTTTGAAAGGTTAAGGCAATGCCGTCCAGCTGACGAATATATTGATATTTGCGTTGACCCGGTGCATAGACGGATAAATCGATCAGGTAGAGACGTCCGTCGCTTTCGTCATAAAAGCCGTACATGCGAAACGGCCCGCCCATGACATGTTTTTCATTTTGCCACACACCATCGAGACGGATGGCATAGCGGCCATTGAAATCGACAATTTTCTCCTGCACTTTGATGGTCTCGTCTTCATAGACATAGTCACCATCATAATATTTCGCAATGATATCCGCTCTCTTTTCCAGCATCCATTCCTTTGTCAACAGAGACGGATCGTCCGTCGGCTGCCAATGGACGGAGATCCATCGTTGCGGATTGAAGCGGCGCAGCCAGACGTAGCGAATCTCGCTGGAATCGACGGCGACAAAATAATCGTGTTGCACCCGAACACTCCAGCCATGCCTGTCCATGAGTTTTTTGCTGATCTCTTGCTGCTCAAAGTGAATGAAAAGAGACTGGCGCACATGATCCGATAAATTCTCATCAAACAAGTTGAACAAACGATCGCCATTCTCTCGCAGATTTTGCCGCAGAGTGGGTATATCCTTTGACACCGCCAATACCAGCAGCTGATTTTTCGCCCAGGCATTGGTCTTGTTGAACAGAAAGGCGCTGTCCGCCTGTATGCGCGACTGCGAGCCGGCGAGCAGTCTGTCGATCAAGTCGCGCATGCGCCCCTGCGCCTCGAGAGTGCCGACGACGAGGAGATTGGGGAAACGCGTCAATTTGTTCAGATCCTCAGGATTCTTGTGCAAAAGATTGAAAATCGACTCGGGTTGCGGTGTATTGATCTTTTTATCCATGACGGCCAGAACATCGTCGCCGATCTCCGCCCATTCAGTCGAGTCCGCAATGACGATGATCTTGTCCAGCGAGCCCAGCGAATCTCGCTTCATGCCGCACGAAAGGGCGACGATGAGCAGGGTCGTGATGAAAAATGCGGCCAGGATATTTATTTTTTTATTCATTGGAAGATCCTCCATTCTGCAACGGAGCATGTTGAATATTTTCCGCCATCTTTCGCTCCTCGCGTCTGAGGGCGAAAATGACGCCTCCGGGAATCGTTGCGGCGATGCCGATAATATACGCAAGAAATTCAAATGTCACAACCTTTGATGCAGCCAGTCCGATCGTTGAGAACAATGCCACACCCGATTGTTCGCGCACTCCTATGCCGCCAAAGGAAATGGGCAGACTGGCGAACAACGCTACAATGGGGATAAAGATGAAGAAATAGAGTACGTTGGCGCTCACACCGACGGACAGCGCCGCATAATAGTGCGTCACGATGCGCAGCGTTTGCACGACGACTGAAATGCCGACGAGCTGCACAAGAATCAGGCGATGATGCCGAATCCGATTGGTGGCCATATAGACATCATTAATTTTCTCGTTTATAATGTTCGGCAATATCGGCTTGAACAGGCGCCCGAACGCTCTGCCGGCATTCTCATTAAAGAGCAGGAACAGCGTCATCAGCCAGACGACCAGGATGATGCCGATGAAATAAAGCGTTGTCGGCGATGCGAGCTGCCGGGCGCCCACAACTGACACGCCCATCGCAATCGTGGTCATGGTGAAAAAGCCGACGAATCTGTCGAACATGACGGACGACACGGCAACCGTTGCATCGCCCACATGCCGTGCAATATCATAAATTCTGAACGCATCTCCTCCGATATAGCCGATCAAGAAATTATTGAAAAAGAGACCGACGTGATAATAGGACAACGCATGCATGAATGAACAGTGAACGTCTTGCGACCGCAACAGGAGAAACCACTGGAACGCACCTAAAAGGTTGCTCACCGCAAATGTGAGCAGAGCGACGAACACCCAGAACCAGTTCGCTGATGTGAGTTGAAAAATGATATTTTCAACGCCGATTCGTTGCAAAAGCCAGCCAATGAGAATGATGCTGAAGAGTATTTTGCCAATATTCGCAATGAATTGTCGATGCCGCCTCATTCTCGGATAGTAGCCCTCAAAAGTTCAACCGTGATGTGATTGGTGATGCTCTAGTTCGTTTCTCCAGCATTTTTTCGCGCCTGGATGTCCTCTATCTTTCTCTTTGCTTCGGGATCATCCGGATGCTGCTTTTGCCACTCCTGCAGAATCGCAATCGCTTCATCGTAGCGCGCCTCTCGTTCGAGAAGACTCACATAGGCGCCAACGACTTCAGGATTCTCCGGCTCTTCATTGTAGGCAAAGGCGGCGAGGCGGGTAAAGTCATTTGGCCTGCCGGCAAAATGATAGTATTGGCCGACCTGCAACGGCAAACGCACATCGGGCGCCGGGATGACCTCGAATGGCATGACTTGCTCCATCTTTTCCAATATATGTCCGAGCTTGTCGTAGCGCTGTTCGGTCAGATAGACATGCGCCAGGCGCAAAAAGGCGGCGCGATAATTTTGCAGCAGGCCGATGATATTATCATTAAAATAGACATCCGGATTGTTGAGATTGCGATATTGAAACACCTCCGTCAGGTTTTTCTCCAGCTTTTCGGTGTTCACCTGCTCGACTTTGTAAGGAACCAATTTGAAATCAAGTCCATCCATCCGCAGATAGTTGCCGAGATTGACTTTGTTCTGATCCGATACGGTGACGGCAAAGTAGATAGGCTTGTTCCAGCTATTGGCGCCGATGATGTTTAAAACCATGTAATCCTGAATGCGTATGGCCTGGCCAAAGACCGTTGGCTCAACGGTGACACTGAGAGAAGTGTCGCGCAAGACTGCCTGATCTTCGAGCGAGACGAATTCGCCCAGATCTTTCAACGCCGCCAGGCGCGCCCGCGCGGGCACCGGAATTTTAATTTCACGCGTCTTCCAGGGGATGAGCTCCAGACTGGCAATCTGTTTATCATCCAGGCTGATCGGCACCTTTGGCTCCTGATTTTTGAGCTGTTTGATATACCACGGTGTATTGAGCAGACTCAGGTTGACGACGCGCACATCGCGGCGGATATCATACACATACTGCAAAAACCAGAGCGGGAATGTGTCATTATCGCCGTTGGTGAAGACGATCGCATCCGGCTCACAGGTTTGCAGAATGTTGTACGAATAGTCATATGCGACGTAATCGCCGGTGCGGTCGTGCTCGTGATAATTGTGCGCAAGCAAATTAACCGGCACTGCCAGAGCGGCCAGAGCGATGAAAACAATCGCCAGGCCGTTGCGCAGAGCCGTTTTATGCTGCATGGCTTCTTTCAGCCATTCGAGAACAGCAGTGACGCCGATGCCGATCCACATGGCAAAGGCGAAGAACGATCCGACAAAAACATAGTCCCGCTCGCGCGGTTGTGGATCTTCCTGGTTCAGATAGATGACGATCGCGACGCCGGTCAATATGAAGAGGAAACTGATAAAAGATGCGTGCCGCCAGTGCTTGAAAAAGTGATGGAACATGCCGAGCAATCCCAACAGAAACGGCAGCCCCCACAGGCCGTTGAGTGAGATCAGCTCGGTGATGAAACCATCCGCACCCATGGTAGAGCCTTTGCCAATGAATTGCCAGCCGAAATAGCGCCAGTACATTTTATTCAACTGGTAATTCCACATGAATTGCATCTGTTTGGTAAAATTGTAGGTTTCATAGTTGACATTTTTGTATTGATATTCGAACTGCCAGTCCGGCGGCAGTCCCTGGTAGCGACGCGGCAATGTGCCCCAGGTGCCGTATTGTTCACGATTGAGGTAACTCACCATGCCCTTGATCGTTTCAGGATCGTTTTCATCCACCTCCGGATTCAGATTCGATCGAATGTAAATCATCGTATAAGTGGAGTATCCCGTCAGGATCAACATGAGAGCCATCAGAGCCAGGGTGAGCACTTTGTACTGCCTTTTGTAGGTCTGGTATACACCGACGAGCACGGCCAGAATGACGACCAGCAAAGTCCATGCGCCGGCAGCACCTGCCAGGCGCGGGATATACTGGACAACGCCCGGGTAGATCACCGCAAAAGCGACGGCGGTCGCCGCGAGGAAATAGGTATAAATTTGGAAACTGATGTCATCCGTTTTCTTCGGGCTGAAAAATGCCATGATGATGAGAACGATGCCAATGAGGCCGAAATTGACGGCAAGCGGGATGCCGGCGGATAAACCGATGGCCAGCACCACCAGTGCCACGAGCACGGTGATGCCAATGTAGGTGGCAAACTTTTTTAAAGTGACCGTGAGGCCATGCGAGTCGAGATATTTGAAAAAAATGACCAAAAAGATCGCCGGCAGGGCGAGAATCATGAGCAAGTGCACCGCGATGGCGAGGCCGACGAGGTAGGCGATGATGAGCAGATAGCGTTCGCTGCCCGGCTGATCCGCTTTTTCCAGCCAGACCAGGATCAGCCAGACAATTGAAGATGTGAACAGCATGCTGATGGCATAGACCTCGGCTTCAACAGCATTGAACCAAAAGGTATCGGTGAAGGCATAGCCCAAAGCGCCGATCAGGCCGCTGATAACTAGAATCATGCTGTCAAAGGCATCTTTCGGCTCGCCGCGCCAATGCTTGATCAGCCGCACGATGATCAGGTACAAGAACAGCACCGTGATCGAAGAAGAGAGGGCCGAGATGATATTGACGCGCAAGCCAATGTCCGCAGCAATGGGAAGCATGGTGAAAATTCGTCCCAACAAAAGATAAAACGGCGCACCCGGCGGATGCGGAATGCCGAGAATATAGGAACAAGTGATGAACTCACCGCAGTCCCAGAAAGATGTGGTGGGTGCGATTGTTCTGAGATAGACGATCAAAGAAAACAAAAATGCGAATCCGGCAAACACTCGATTGATCATTTTAAACTTGTACATTCTCACTCCTCGAACCTATGTTTGAACATTTTTTTCGATAATCCGCATCGCCTTGGCGGCCGAATCATCCCAATTCCAGCGCTCGGCCCAGGCACGAGCATTGTCGGCAAGATAGCTCCTTTTTGTATCATTTTGTAGTAAATCAACGACCGAATTCATCAGTTGTTTTATATCGCCATATTCGTACAAAGTTCCGGTTTTTCCGTCAATCACCGAGTCCACCAGTCCCGGGGAGCGCGCCGCCACAACCGGAACATGGCAGGCATTTGATTCGATGACCGTCAATCCCCATCCCTCCTTTGATGACGGATTGACGACGATCCACGATTCATTGATCAAGCGCACTTTATCCTGTTGCGAGACATGACCGGTGAATTCGATATTTTTATCAACAGCCAGCAGCTGCGCCAGTTGGCGCAATTCCGGCAGGGCGTCGCCATCACCGATTATTTTGAGCGTGACATCAGGTATCTTTTTCACGATATCAGGCATCGCTCTGATGATATGATCGACACTTTTGTATTTTTTGATGCGGCCGAGGTAACCAATGACCGGAGATGCGCTTTTCACCTCCGGCAGCACCTCATAGCGCTGCAAATCCACTGCGTTCGGCAACAAATCAATTTCCGACCTCATCCCCCAGCGGCGCAGCTCTTCACGCGTGCTGTTTGAAACGACGGCAAACGGTGTTCTGCGATAGACGTAGCGCACAAAAAATTCCGACAGATAGACATAAGAAGCATACTGGAAGGACACTTCAAGAAAAATGCTTTTGCCGAAAAAATGGTGCGCGATGGCGACAATCGGCTCCTTGACAAAGAACGGCGTGTAAAACGGGATTTTATTGAGATCATCGAACACAATGTCAAAACGATCTCTGTCGCGCAATTCGCGATAGGCGTGCGGGACGGCATAATTGAAAAAATCCCGTTTTCCGCGGCGGACGATGCGCACGCCATCGACAATCTCTTCACAGGGGGCGCCCTCAAAATGGCAACTCAGTAGTGTCACCCGATGCCCGGCCGCAACGACGCGTTTGAATATCTCGTGAAAATGAACCTCTGCACCGCCTCCCAGTGGATGCGTGATGTCCTGCCAGTTTATGACCAGTATATTGAAGGATCGAGATGGCACGACTAATCCTTTTTCACAGCGACGACGCCAATATCCATGAAAGTATAGAACGCCAGCTTTTGCTTCTTGAAATAGTCGCGCCAGCGGTCGCGAAGAGCGCCGAGAACGGGCGCTCGCGGCGGATATTGCGGCAGGGTGATGCCGACTTTTTTCAGCACTTCGCGCATGGCGCGATAGATGAAACTGGGCCGCATCCAATCACCATAGACACTCTGAATGGCATAACCGGCATCCCGGTGCAGCTTTTTCAGTTGGCCGATTGAAAACTCTGTCTCCCAGCCGGCAAACCAGCGGTTCAGCCAGATGAGCAGATGCTTGACGATGGTGTACAGATGATATCTCTGCGGTACATCGGAAATGTGCAGTCCGCCTGTCTTCGTGACGTAATAGCTTTCCGTGAGAATATCTCTCGGATGGGTGAAATGCTCGAGCAAACCTTGATGAAATATTATGTCAATCGAATCGGCCTTGAAGGGCAGATGAAAAGCATCGCCACGCACGAGATGAACATTTTTCCGCTCTCTGATCGCCTGCTCTTTGATGCGGCGCAATGAATTGACCGCATAATCCAAAAGGATCGTCTGCGCCCCAAGATCAGCGAGTTTGAAGCTGTCCCGACCGGATCCGGCGCCAATTTCCACAATCCGCTTCCTGGCAATGTCGCCGTTGGCTCGAATCTGATCGACAATCCTGGTGGAATTGGGATACACCTGCTCCAACGATTTATCCCAGAAATCCTCCCATACCTGCTGATTATGCTGGCTGATTTTTATCATTGATTCTCGATCACTAGCAAGTCCGATAGTGAATACAATCCAGGGGCGGATTTCAGCTCACCCAGGCCAGATTATATTTATCCTTAAAATGCTTGATGAAATAGCTCCGCGTAGTGCGATGATCAGATTGGCCGAGCTGCGGATCGCGCTCCACAAGATCGAACGCCTCTTTTCGAGCGCTTTTCAGGATATCCATATCATGCATGACATCGGCAATCTTTAAATCAGGCAATCCGCTCTGTTTGGTGCCGAAATATTCCCCCGGACCGCGCAACTCCAGATCCTTGTCCGCGATTTTGAATCCGTCGGTCGTCTCGACCATCACGTTCAGACGCTCGCGCGCCTCGCTGCTGAGCGCACCATAGGCAATCAGTATGCAGTATGACTGCTTGTCGCTGCGCCCGACGCGCCCGCGCAATTGATGCAGCTGCGAGAGACCGAATCGTTCCGCATGTTCGACGACCATGAGGGTGGCATTCGGCACATCCACACCGACTTCGATGACCGTTGTGCTGACGAGAATGTCAATATCGCCGTTCTTGAAGGACGACATGATCGCTTCTTTTTCAGCGCCTTTCAAACGGCCATGCAGCAATCCGACGCGAAATTCCGCGAATGTCGTCCCCCGCATCGCTTCATAGCTCTCGACAGCGGATTTCAAATCACTGTTTTCCGATTCCTCTACGAGCGGAAATACAATGTAAACCTGCGCGCCGCTTTTAACCTGCCGGCGCAGAAAATCATAGATCTTTTTGCGCTGCGATGCGAAACGCCATGCGGTGATGACAGGCTTGCGTCCGGACGGCATTTGATCGATGATCGACACATCGAGATCGCCATACAACGTCAGCGACAATGTCCGTGGAATCGGCGTCGCTGTCATCACCAGCACATCGGGATTCACGCCTTTGTTTTTCAGTATGGCGCGCTGCATGACGCCAAATCGATGCTGTTCGTCGATGATGACCAGGCCCAGTTTTTCGAACTCGACTCCTTCCTGAATGAGGGCATGCGTGCCGACGATGATCTGCGCGCGTCCGGACGCAATGTCCGCCAAAGCAGCTGTGCGGACGCGTCCCTGCTGCCCTCCCAGCAGCAAAGTGATGTGCACATCAACGGCCTGCAGCATTTTGCCAATCGTCAAAAAGTGCTGTTCTGCCAGGATTTCCGTCGGCGCCATGATAGCCGCCTGATAGCCGTTCTCAACAGCAATGAGCATTGACACCAGGGCGACGATGGTCTTGCCGGCGCCGACATCGCCCTGCAGCAATCTGTTCATGGCTCTGGGCGATTTCATATCAGCGCGAATCTCGCGCAGCACTCTTTTTTGCGCTTCAGTCAACTCAAATGGCAACGATTCGATGAGGCGCGCGACTTTATCGCCAACCTTGTCGAACGCTATGCCGCCGGCCTGTTCAGTGAACCTTTTCTTGCGAAAGGCCAGCATCAGCTCCATAAAAAAAAACTCATCGAACTTGAGTCGATGTCTGGCGTCCTCCAACGCTGCAAAGCTTTGCGGAAAATGTATCGTCCTGAGCGTCTGATCGAGCGGCATCAGTCCCTGTCTGTCGATGACATGTGGCGGCAAAATATCCGCAATCGGGCCCGCTTTTTCGATCAGTCGCGCGATGAGGCGTCGGAAGCCACGGCTGTCAAATCCGACCTGCGCCAGCGCATCGCCCGACGGATAGACCGGCACAATTTTGCCGGTGTTGTAGCCGCTGCTCTCCCGATCATCACCGAGCAGATCGAATTCCGGGTGGATCATTTGCAGAGTGCCATAGCGCGAAATTTCTCCACTCACCGCGAGCCAGTCGCCCACAACAAACTTTTTTTGCCAATATCGGACATGCGTGAACCAGACGCAGGTCAAAATAGAGGTGTCGTCGCTCAGAGCCAGGACAAAGCGATTTTTGCGTCCTGGTTGCACACCCGCCTGTATGATCCTGCCGACGATCGTCGCCTCATCATCCTCTCCGAGATCGCGGATGGCCGTCACTGTCGAGCGATCCAGATAGCGCCGCGGAAAATAGTAGAACAGATCTTCCAGCGTCTCGATGCCGGCCCTGGCGAGAACGAGCGCACGTTTGGGACCAATCGACGAGAGCACCTCCACGGATTGCTCGAGAAAGCCTCCTTGCGCTTTCATGGGCCCGGCTGAAAAAGCTAATATTGAGAAAGAACAGTGTATTCGAATGTCGTTTCGCCATCAGCGGGCAGGGCGACACTGAACTCGACCCGGTCGGCCGTCTTCTTTTTCACCGGCGGCGTCTGGCCGACGAGCTGCCAATCACCCCACCAATGTTCGATCACCGTCACGTTCACCGGCTCCTTTTTATGATTGCGCAGAGTGATCGCGATGGTCTGTTGTGTGCTGCGCTTGCTGATCTTTTGCGTGTCTTTTTCGACGCGTTCACCGACAATATCAAATGCGTTGCCCATGGTCAGACGAACGGTCTCATCCTTGGGAGTGTGGTCTATGGCATCTTCACCAATGAATTCCTGCGATCCGTCGTCGTCATTCTTGTAAACTCGAACCTTGCCTATTGGCAGCGGCATGCCGAGGCCATTTTCCTTTTTATTGTCAAATTCGAGCGTCACCTTGACTTTTTTCGCATCGCGTGCGCCATCATAGCTGTAGACTTTGGCCACTTTAGCTCTCTGCGGTTCAAACAGCGCCACCTGTTTGACCTGTTTGTCGCTGATGGTGGCAGGACGCTGCAGTGTGTAGAGATGATATTCAAAAAATTCTCGTTCTGCGAATCCGGCTTCGGCATCAGCCATCGCCATGGTGTACATCTCTTTTCGCAGCGGCCGAATCGGCGCTTCCCTGACGCGATTGACGTCACCGGCGACCAGTTTGAGTTTGGCATCCCTGTAGGTCGCGCCGGAGTTGTTTTCCACGGACACCCAGCCGGCCAGGTCCAGTTCGGTGTCCTGTTCGTTCGCCACCGCGACGTACTCGGCGTGCCAGCTTATGCCGCTCGTCAGATAGCTCAATTCCGCTGTCTGAGCACCGGATTTGTCCGTCTTTAGCAGCCAGGTGAGCGTTGGTCGGGTGATCAGCCCTTCCGGAAGATGCGGAAAAATGACGCTCTCGATAGCTGAATTTTTCACCGCCCGAATCTGCCCGTTCTCGGTTTGAATGACGACATCACCGCCCGCAGCGCTGAGCAGCAGGCCCTGATCTGTGCCGCCCTCCCTCATCGTGATGATGACGTTCTGATCGACATACTTTTGCAAAAGACGCTCCGTGCCAACCAGATCATACTCAAAATTCTGTTCCAGCAGCGTTATGCCGGATGGATCTGACAGGGATTTAAAATGAACGGATGTCGGGTCGATTTGTGCGGCGACATCGGTATATTTATACTCCTGCAGGCCTTTTTCGAGCGCGAGCTCGCGGACCTGACGCACCAGCGCCAGATTATCATTATAGATGGTCACCGCGACTGTCGGTTCGGCAGCGTAAAGTCCATTTGTTGTAGAGATCAGCAGCATGATGAAAATCCACTTTTTCATGATTATCCCCGCAAATGTTAAATTACTCTCGGACGAGCATTCGTAGACTCATCTTGAGTTTTTCCAGACTGGTCTCCCAGTCATGTTTTTTTTGTTTTTCCTTGTCGACAATTTCCTGCGGAGCGCGCGCGATGAAATTGTCGTTCGCCAGTTTCTTGGTCAAGCCGTCCAGTTGTGCGGTCAGGCGCACGATCTCTTTTTCCAGGCGATTCTTCTCCACATCCACATCGATGAGATCGGCCAACGGGATAAATAATTCAATTCCCGACACTACGGCGCTGGCGGCAGGATTCGGTCGCTCGACGTTGAATGAGAGAGATGCAATCCGCCCCAGCTTTTGTATGGATAAAATGTTTTTTTTCAGGACTGCAATTTTTTCGTCATCCGACTGAATGATCAGATCAGCTTCTTTCGCCGGCGGCACGTTCATTTCGCCGCGAATGTTGCGAATGCTGCCAATGATGTGCTGTAACAGAACCATCTCGCGTTCAGCGGTGCGATCATGCCATTTTTTAATATCTCGCGGATAGTCGACGTTCATGATGGAAGCTTTTTCATCTTCATGGCCGGGCAGAGCGTGCCATATTTCTTCTGTGATGAACGGCATGAACGGGTGCAGCAATCGCAGGATATTGTCCAAAAGATAGAGTGCGATTGATTTTGCCACCAGTTGGCCACGCGGGTCACTCTCATCGTACAGGCGAATTTTTGCCAGCTCGATGTACCAGTCACAATACTCGCTCCAGACAAAAGAGTAGAGCGCATGGGTGGCATCGTTCAGTTTGAATCCGTTCAGCGCCCGATCGATCACATGAATGGCTTTGTTCATGCGACTCAGGATCCACTGATCCGCAAGCGTCAGCTCGGAGGTGATTTGATCGATGGATAATAAATTCTCCTCCGGATTAATATTCATCAGCACAAATCGGCTGGCATTCCACAGCTTGTTGGCGAACTTTTGTCCAAGTTCGGTGCTCGCCTGATCAAAGCGAATATCGCCGCCCAGCGGCGTCGAGTAGAGCAAGGTCAGACGAACCGCATCAGCGCCATAGGCCGGGATGCCGTCTTTGGCGGAAGTGTTCTCGATCGCAAATGTGCCGATCGCCTCCTCATCGGCGCCGTTGAACAGCCACATTGGATCCGGTGAATTGCCCAGTGATTTGGACATCTTGCGACCCTTGAGATCGCGAATCATGCCATTGAAATAGACATCCGAGAACGGAACATCGCCCATAAATTCGAACGATGCCATGATCATGCGGGCAACCCAGAAAAAGATAATGTCCGGACCGGTCACGAGCGTATTGGTCGGGAAAAATTTTTTCAAATCATCCGTATCATTCGGCCAGCCGAGTGTGCTGAATGGCCACAGCCAGGAGGAGAACCAGGTGTCAAGGACATCCTCATCCTGGCGAAGACGGGTGCTGCCACACTCGCAGCACGCGAGCGGTTCCTGCCGCGACACCGTGATGTGCTCATTTTCGCAATACCACGCCGGAATTCGGTGCCCCCACCAAATTTGTCGACTGATACACCAATCGCGGATGTTTTCCATCCAGTAATAATAGGTCTCCTGCCAATGTGCGGGATGAAATCTGATTCTTCCGCGCCGCACAGCCTCCAGCGCCGGTTTTGCCAGCGGCGGCATTTTGACGAACCATTGGGCGGACAAGTAAGGTTCAACGATATCATCCGAGCGATAGCAGCGCGGCACGGATATGATCTTTTTTTGCTCATCGCGAAGCAAATTCAGGGCTCGCAAATCCGCTAAAACTCTTTGGCGCGCCGCAAATCGATCCAGCCCTTTATAGGGTCCGGCATTTTCATTCATTGTGGCGTCGGCATTGAGGACATTGATCTGCTCAAGCTGACAGCGCAGACCCACCTCAAAATCATCAAAATCATGCGCCGGCGTGATTTTCACGGCACCGGATCCGAGTTCCGGATCGGCGTGTTCATCGGTGACAATGGGGATGTCCCGGTCGGTGAGCGGCAAATGGACCTTTTTGCCAACGAGCTGTTTGTAGCGCGCGTCAGCCGGATGAACGGCGACGGCCGTGTCGCCGAGCATGGTCTCCGGTCGCGTCGTCACGACGACAATCTCGCCGCTGCCATCGGCGAGCGGATAGGCGATGCTCCAGAATCGGCCCTCTTCTTCGCGATTGATGACTTCCTCGTCCGCCAGCGCGGTATGGCATTGCGGGCACCAGTTTATCAGGCGGCGACCTCGATAGATGAGGCCGCGCTCGTGGAGGGCCACAAAGACTTCCCGCACCGCAGCGGACAATTGCGGGCTCATGGTGAAGGCTTCGCGCTCCCAATCGCAGGATGCGCCCAGTTTACGCAGCTGCTTGAGGATGATGCCGCCATATTTCTCTTTCCACTCCCATACGCGTTCCAGGAACTTTTCACGTCCAAGGTCATTGCGCGTCAGATTTTCTTGCCGCAGCGCCTGCTCGACTTTATTTTGCGTCGCAATGCCGGCGTGATCTGTGCCTGGAATCCACAACGCTTCATAGCCCTGCATCTTTTTCCAGCGGATGAGCAAATCCTGAATGGTGTTGTTCAAAATATGACCCATGGTGAGCATGCCGGTCACATTGGGCGGCGGGATGACGATAGTGTAGGTTGGTTTGTGTGAACGCACATCCGCGTGAAAAAACTTGTTCTCTTCCCAAATTTTATACCATTTATCTTCAACAAGCGTGGGATTATATACTTTGTCCATTATTCCCTCAAGATTGCGATTGCACGTAACACCCGTAAAAATATAAGGTAGGGAATATACTCAAATGGTCATAAATAGTCAATGAAATTTAGAAAGGAAAAGCCTTGCGTTGCGTCGCAAGGCCTGTCATTCTTTCACTGCAGGCATCCCCTGTTCATCGGCTTTATGGCAGTCGCGCGCTGCGCGTCATTCTGCACATCAAACAATCGACGCTTCGCAGGTCATTTGCTTTCTGATTTCATCCATTGCTTCACGGCGGCTTGCATCGTCCGCAGCGTAGTAAAGTTTGTGACAGGAATGCTGCAAGTTGTTCTGTCGTGCGGAATCTGTTCGCTGCGGTGAATGCGGCGAGGCCAGATGTGTTTGGATATAGAGATGTTCGGTCAGGTAGTCAAAAATCTCCTGGCTTGAATTGCTGAAGGCGAGCAGAGAATCGGCCAGATTCATCGAGGCAGCCATGCTATTTTTCATGTTAAACTCCGGTTTAAATTGTACAGTTATTGCACCTCGTGCATTGAAATATGGTCTATATTTTCAAAGAGATCGGCCTGAACAGCATTTTTTTGTGCTTTTTCCAGACGTTCCAGCTCTTCAATTCTCACATCCAGAGCGTCCAAAAGTTGCATATGGTCGCCGGAGAGCAGCTTGGTGGCAAATTCTTTTTCAATCATCTGCAGGGTGTCGTCGAGATTCGCGGATTTGAATTTCAGCAGCTCCAGATCATTGAAATTTGCCCAATACTTTTCCCAGTCAGGCAAGGAGCGTTTAACCATAATGTTCTCCTTTTTCTCCTCTTGAGTGGCTGCAGAGATCAAGCTGCATTCACGTAGGCCGCTATCGGGCCAGACTGAAAGTCGTCAAGGAATTCCCCCCGGACGATATCGTGAATGGCGGCAAAAATCTTCTCCTTCCATGCGAACAGCTCGGACTTCCAGTTGCTCAGCTCGAAACTGAGCAGCGTACCATGCTCATAATGATCATAGATTTCGCAGTCAATATTGTCCCACAGCTCGTCGATCTCTTTCGACAGATCGTCATGGTGAAACTGGATATAGGCGTAAAACTCATCATATGACATGTTGTAATTGTCATATAATTTTTCAAACGCTTCATTGACGTCATCGAGGATTTTTTCCATCAAATCAGCGGGATTTTCGAGCTCTTGTATGGCAAAAATATTGTCAGAAAGAGCGGTAAACGCATCCAATTTCGCTTGATCCTTTTTCATCATTCATCCCTTCCTTAAAATTTTCTCAGCAAACCGCGCACCAGACCAATGATATGAAAATTCGGATAGTCCCGCTCGACATAGATCGGCTGCATCGTCTGATTTTCCGGCTGCAGTCGCAGGCGGTCGTGTTCCTTGTAGAATCGTTTCACCGTCGCCTCGTCATCCAGCAGAGCGATGATGATGTCGCCATTTCGACACGATTCCGCCCGTTGTACGACCAGGATGTCTCCGTCACGAATGCCGGCATCGATCATGCTCAAGCCACGCACCCGCAGCAAAAAAGAATCGGAGTGGCCCGCCCACTCGGAATCGATGAACATGTCGCCCTCTTTCTCTTCATAAGCCAGTTGCGGCATGCCGGCTTGAACATGCCCGAGGATCGGCAAACTGCGAATACGATCCGCGGTTAAATCGTGTGGATCGACTATCCCCAGAGATCGCGACTTTCTGTCATCCTTGATGAGATGGCCCTTGTCGCGCAGTATGGTCAACATCTTGTGAATGCCCGCTGTGGATGACTGCCCAAACATCTCTGCCAGTTCCCGAATGGTGGGCGGATAGCCATTCTGCGCCTGAAACTCGCGTATGGCATCGAGGACCTGCTGCTGCTTTGTCGTCAATTCATGTATCATAGGTGAACATTTCTTTTAAATATGATCATTTGTTTACCTATATTAACAATATTATGAACATTTGTCAAGTATTATTTTCATTTTTTTACAAATTATCTAACCTAGACTATTCCTGCTGCAGCATAGCTGCAAGTCAAACGTGAAAAGTGAGATGTTTTATCGCCTGGAACGAGCCTAATTGCAACGTCTCACGTCTGACGTTTCACGTTTCACTCTTTTGCTGTTCAAAAGATTGCCAAAATAACAAAACTTTTCAGAATAATAAATTCAATCTTGGAGTCTTCGTGCCTCGTGTGGAATTTTTCAAGATAAAAAAGGGGACGGAGAAGGCGCTGCGGCCGTCATGGTTCAATAATAGACGCGGTATCTTTTCTTTTCGAATAGTTTGATGAGAACGACGCCGCCGACAAAACCACCGACATGCGCGAACCAGGCGACGCCGCCGCCGGTGGAAGAAATGAACGCGTTCAAAATTTGCAGCAAAAACCACAAACCGAGGACAACGAATGCCGGCCATTCGAGGCGTCGCCACAACCAGACGACGGGAAAGAGCGGCACAATGATGTGCACGCGAGCGCGTGGAAAACGAACGAGATACGCCCCCAAAATGCCGCTGATCGCACCGCTCGCTCCGACCATGGGTATGTCCGAGGCTGGATCAAAGATAAAATGACTTGAAAAGGCGATCACACCGCAGACGAGATAAAACAGGATGAAACGGCCATGGCCGCAGATCCCCTCGATATTGTCGCCAAAAATCCAGAGATAAAGCATGTTGCCGGCAATATGCATGAGGCCGCCATGCAAAAACATGGAGCTGAAGATGGCATAGAGCTGCCGCCCCTGGACGATTTTGCCGGGGACAGCGCCAAAATGGTATAAAAACGCCATACTGTCATCCGGCGACAGCCTCCATTGATAGATGAATACCGCGACATTGATCGCGATAATAGTGATCGTCAATGTGGGAAAGAGCCGTCTGGGATTGTCATCTCGAATGGGTATCATATCAATCGATATAAAATGTATTCGTCTGTGCGGCGACATTGCCGCAGCGGTCTTTGAGAACAATTTCCACTGTGTGTTCACCTTTTGCCAGAGGGTCGTCGGGCGTATAAAAAAGGGCCAACGACTCGGGATCATACTCGGCAATGACCTTTTTGCCATCCAGCTTGAGGAGACGATTCGCCTCTCCGGAAATACCGGACAGCATATCTTTGAATGTCGAACGCAACTGCGGCGTCGCCGCGCTGAAATGAGCGCCATTGGCCGGTGACAACGAATAGAGGACTGGCGGCTCGACATCGCGCACCAACGCATAGGCGCCAAAATTGCCAACACGCGCTGATAGTCGATGATCGGCGGCGTTTCTGTCATTGCCGACGAAGCGCACGCTGTCACCTGCTTTTATATAGACGCCAAGCTTGCCTGGCAGTGAATCATTCTGAGGATAGACGAGCGAGATGGTGGCGCCTTTGTTGAGCGCCACATCGCTCGGCAATATTCTGTAAAAATCGCCCACAATATCATAGCCGTTATTTTTCGCCGGCGTGGAGTCAGTACGGAGAAAAAGATCCTTAAAGAGCGAATTCTCGGCGAAATCAATTCTGCACAGGCCATCTTGAGAATAGACCGTTTTTCGCTGTCCGCGCGGTATGGTGGTGAACTCGATCCACTCACTCTGCATGAGCGTGTCACCGGCATCCGTCACATAGGTGATGGTGAGAGGCAATGGCCCCTGGTCGCAGCCGGAGAGCGGCCAGGCGCCAACAAAAGAGTTGGCCGACCTGGGGGTGAGTGGCATTCTGTAGGTTTTGCCGGAACAGAGCCAGCCCGATACGACCGGCTTTTGCGATAACGGAATCAGCGCCGTCAGTTGCAGGCGAATGTGCCGATCGTAAAATTGCGTTTGCACATTTATATTTCTTTGTTCCACCGCAGCGCTGTCATCAACGGGGATGCCGGGAGGCGGCGACGGACCATAGATCATATCACTCGCCATAACATCACCGCCGAACGCGGCGTCGCCATTCACAATCAATCTGCCGGTGATAGACGACATATTTCCCCAGTAATCTCGAACGACTATTTTGAAACTGTGGGAACGGCCGCTCATTTTCAGCACTCCAGGCGGAATCTCGACAATCTCCTCGGCTGGGCCAGCCGCTTCATGCGCACTATCGGCAAAATCAACCACGCCGGCGTACAATTCGTCACACGAATAAAATGACAGCCTGTTGCCGAAATCACGAAAAAGATTGTAAAAAGTGCCAATGCCATGAGCCCGCTGCCGGTAGTCTCGGTCCAGGTCGTAATGATTATTGACAGAGTAGCTGAATTTGTCATATTGCGCTGAAAAAATCAACTGCTCATCAATATAGAGTTCATTTCGATAGGTGCCAAATGAATGGTCGACGCTATCCATCTGATCAAAGGCATCGATGCCAAAGCCAATCCGGCCCGACACCGCAATCGCACGGCTCAATTCATATTGACTCATTCCGGATGTCGGCGAAAATATTTTCGGCCGGTAATCGCCATCTACAGATGACAGCGCATCGAGCGGCTGCAGTAAAATCTTGGTGATGCGCGGCGGGATGTTGTCGATGACCGTATATCCTCTTAACAGTGGATTGAACGGATTCGACGCCGCATCGCGCATCTCAAAGTGCAGATGCGGATAACCGACGCCGCTGTCGCCGGATAATGCGATGAGATCCCCCTGTTTGACCGGAAATTGCGCTTTTTCCAGATAGAGCTGAATGTCATAATTGTTGCGTTTTTTCTGCTCCGATTTGACGTACGCCGCGATCTCGTCGCTGAATTTATCCAGATGGCCGTAAACGACGATTTCGCCCGTATCCAGCGTCAGGTAAAGTGCGCGACCATAGCCGAATGGCGAGACCTGGATGCGCGAAATATAGCCGTCGCGAATGGCGTAAATCGGATATCCGGTCATCCCCCAGGTCTTCACATCCACGCCGGCATGAAATCGACCGCCGCGTGATTCCGCAAATGTCGATGTGAATAATTGACTGGCATCCGTCGGCCATATGTACTCCGGCTCATCTGCGACAGAGACTGCGACAAAAATGTTCAACAGAAGGACGAAGAAAAGAATTGCTCGATTCATAGGCTCTTTTCTGCTATTGAGTTCAAAATTTCTGCCAATTGACGCGTCTGATATTTCCGCTCGAACTGATTGACATACTCTTGATCAATTTTAATCAAATTCCAGTTGGTATCCAAGAATTCTTTCAGGCTCGCACAGATTTTGTCCGGCTGAAAAGAAGGGACAATCCTGGCGAGATTGTATGGCGCCAGGAGCTGATTGGTGTAGAGACTCGTGCTGATGGCGAAAATCGGTTTTTGCGCGCCAATGTACTCAAAGGTCTTGCCGGGAATGAAGGTGTCGATCGGCCGCGCGTTGGCAATCAGGAGCAATGCGTGCGCGTTTTGCACAAAGGTCAGTGCATCCGCATGGTCCCTGTGGCCGATGATCTCGATGCTGTCGTGTAAACCGCGCCGCCGCACCATGTCGGCAAAATTGCCCAGCGTGTCGAGTCCGACGAACTGCAGGCGTAATGACTTGAAGGCGGCGGGAGCATGTTGCTTCAATAACAGCAGCGCCTCCAGCAAGGGCGCCGGATCGGCAAATTTGTTGATCGTGCCGCTGTAGCACAGGGTATATTTGTCATTTTCCCGGCGGACGAGCTTCAGGTCATCTGCATCAAAGCCATTGCTGATGAGAAAATATTTGCCGTCCTGATCTGATTTTTTCAACGACGCCTCGATGCCCGGAGATACGGACACGACAGCTGATGCGTCCCTGACAACCCGCGTCTGCTGCGCCATATGTCGTCTGGCTTGCCATTTTGTCGGTTCGTAGACGACGTGGCTGCCCGCCCAGCCGTCGCGGAAATCTGCCACCCAGGCCAGTTTGAACTTTTTTGCAACCGCGCGACCGATCAGATGCACCGAATGCGGCGGCGATGTGGTCAACAGGGCGTCGAATTTGATTTTTTGCACCAGTTCACGACATGCCTTGAACGCAAACGGGCGCCAGAGAATTTTGCTGTCCGGCAGCAGAAAAAACGGCGCCACTCTTTGATTCATGAAAGCACTCCATCCTCTTGCAGCCGCCGGCAGCTGTGCGCGCCCGGTGTGCGCCATCATTCGCTGCGGATCAAACGATTCCGTTCGAATGACGCGCGCCCCCTTGACATCCTGCATGAGCGATTCATCGGTTGCCCAATAGGCAATCGGCTTGACCGTGACAACCGTCGGTTGCCAGCCGAACTGCGGCAAATATTTCACAAATTTCGCCACGCGTTGCGTGCCGCCCAGACCGAGCGGCGGAAAATAGTATGTCAAAATGAGCAGATTTTTCATAGCGGAAAAAGCACTTTGGCGTTACAATAAATAGTCAGTCTTGACCCGTTTCATGCTGGCGAAGATATTCTCGCGCGCGCCGTTCACCCGCGATTCCAGTTCGCCAAGCCATTGTTTGATGAACTGCCGCCGTGAATGACCATCTGTCGGGCACTCCTGCTCGATCGTCGGCGTGCGTCGTTCGCTGCAAAACTTTTTGATCATCACTTCATCGACATAGACGAGAGGACGCAGCACATGATACTTGCCATGAAACACGGCCAGATTGGGGATCATGGTGCTGATCTCGCGATTCCAAATCATATTCATCAGCAGCGTTTCAATGATATCGTCTTTGTGATGGCCAAAGGCAATTTTATTGCAGCCGAGCTCCTGGGCAATTTCAAAGATCTTTCTGCGTCGCAGTCTGGAACAGAGGAAACAGGGGCGCTCGCGATTCGCCTCACTGTGCGCGTACGGTCCAATATCCGTGCGAAGGACTCGATAGCTTACGCGCAATTTCTTAAAATAGGCCTCCAATTTATCGCAGCGTTCATCCGCACGCTCGCCAAAGCCGAGATCAATATAGACAGCACACAAACGGATATCATCCGCAAAAGTCCAGATATGCAATGACAACAGCTCGAGCAACGCCATGGAATCGGCGCCGCCGGAGACCGCGACCAGAACCGCATCATGGTCGGCCAGCATGTTGTATTCACGAATAGCTTTATCCAGACGCGCCTTGATGGCGATGTGCAACTGTGTCATGGTCGACCTTTTTCCAATTCCTCTTCGAGATCGCGAATGAAGCTTTTCATAAACAGATCGATCGCCTCGGGCGCCACATCTCCCTGACGCGCGAGTTCCAGCTCCTGCTGTCCCAGGGCATACTCGCCGGCACGAATGTGCGCCATTCCTTTTTTATAGATGATGATCGACACCCACTCTGCTTTTTTATAAAGATTGGCATATTTCAAGGCTTCGTCATAGTCGTTTTGCGCGCGCAGCCAGCGTTTGCGCGCAGCCGCTGTATCAGCTGCTTTGGTCACGCTTCGGATGACGCCTTCAATATCCGGTATATACTTGTAAAAGCGCGCCGCATATTCAAAACTCTGCTGCGCGCTCTTCCATTGTTCCAGCTCGAAAAAGATATCACCAGTATGTTCTTCGGTATTGGCAAGCCCGACGGTATCGGCCAGCATTTCCATCAGATCGCCGGCGGTCTGAAAATGATCCAGCGCTTTTTGTTTTTCATCCAACTCTTTCAAGGTGACGGCGAGATGATAGCCGGCATCCGCTGATTCGCGATCATCATCCAGATACTGTGCCAATGCCGCTGCCTGCTGCAGATAGTCAGTCGATTTTTTGAGAAAATTGCTCTGGCGCATGAGAATGCCGAGCTTGGTCGCGAGCTGCACAACCTTGAGCGTGTCGCCGATCTGCAGATAACTGTCGGCGCTGTTATCAAAAAAATCCCACGCTTCGATAAGCCTGTTTTCGGAAAATTCTATCGATCCAAGGCGATAATATATCAAGGCCAATGTATGCACGTCATGCAATTGCCTGCAATAATCAAGCGCTTCTTTATAGATTGTCGCCGCCTCTTGCGGGCGCCGCAATTTTTCCAACGTGTCGCCGTTCTGCAGCAGAGAAAACAGCAGACCGAATAAATTCATGCCTTTTTGAAAATTATCGAACGCTGCCCGCGAGGCATCCAGACTGGCGACGAGCTCTCCCCTCTCCTTCAGATGAGAGGCCTGATTGAGCTTGATCCAGCCAAACTCTTTATCATCTGGTGAAAAAGTGTGCGCCAGCGACTCATAGAGAAGCGACAACGCCCGATGGTTGTCCGTTAAAAGATGGCCAGGCGCCTGCTGGAGCGTCTGGATATTTTTGAGCAACAGCGACTTGGCGGCGTCGCTGCGTCCTTGCCATTGCGAGACAAGCTCGTTGATAGCCCCGTACGTTTGCGGCAGCAAACTCTGCCCCAGAGCGTGGCCGTACGCCGAATCAAATGGCCAGGAAAACAGGTGAAATCCGTCATAGGGAAGCCATAGAGGCAGGCTATTATCCATGATCGATGCTTTGCCAGTTTGCGCCGGAAAATAAAGCTGTGAGTCGCCCTGCCGAGGGAAGAGAAAGAGCGCTTGTGCATGCAGGTGCGTCAGGAACGAATCCGCCCGCGCCGGCGTCACCGGCCAGTCTTGTGCGCCGAGCTCTGACACTTTGATCTTGAGATCGTGAACGTCATAGTCGTACAGAAAGGATTGCGCGGCCGCCACTCCTTTGAGCGTGCGTCGCAAGGCGGGAGAATGCAAATCGTCAGTAAAAAACAGGACACCTTTTTCACTGCTATGAAAGCCATAGCCCATATCACGCATGTTCAGCCAGATCATATCGACAAAGGACTGCAGTTTTTGCATGACCTCGGACAGATCGATATCTGGCAGCGATAAATTGATGACGAGATCGCTGACGAATATATCACTCGGAAACTCGACGGCCTTGACATACAAGTTGTGCCCCCCTTTGATTCTTTGCAGATAGAAGAAAAGCACAATGTCGAGGCCACTGCTTTGCGCGAAATCGAGCAAATCAACCGCATCATATTTGACAGTGAAATTCGCGAGAAAAACCGCATGAAAGTGCGCCTGAATCGAGTCAACCGGAACCAGACTGTATCGCGTTGCCGAGGATAAAATGCGAGCAAAAGATGCATAAATTTGGTCTGCCAAAACAATAGATTCCTGCGTTTCGACGGACACCACATACATCTTGCGCATCGAGACTTTTAAGGTGTTCCTCCCCGCCTGCGAACCATTTGCCATGAAAATGAGCAAAATGAATAGGATCTTGCGCTGTGCTGTCATAAATCGTCTGATTTGTCTTGCGTCACTTCTCGACGGGCAGAACGGCCGATTTTGGCGTTGCCAAGTGGTATGCTGATTTTAATTGACTCGCCCGCCGGCTGCAGATGGGACCGCGAGATTTTGGCGGAAGAGCCATAAAACTCCAGGAGGCGGCGCTTCATCTGACTGTAAATAGCATCGCGACTGGCAGGCGGCCAGGTCTCGTCATCGCTCTCGTCGACATGATCCGCAACTTCCAGGACCAGCGAGCTCTCCGCCTGGCGGCAGGCGAGCATCACTGTCACCGGACTCGTTTGCAGCTCGGCGCTGTAGCGAATGCAGCCGTCGATGTATGGAAACAAGATGAGGCTGGGGAATGGAATCTCGTAACACTGGTGCGAAAATTGTTTTTTGACAACCAGACGGTCGCCCAGTCTCGATTTTTCAATGGTCAAATAGAGGTCCACGGCTTTGAATTCTTCGCCCAGGAAGGTCTGATTTGATCTTTTCATCTCGGTCACGGTTCGCACAAAGTTAGCCAGATTCTCGATATCTTTGCTCGCACGAACGGGATCAAACAACACAAGTGCGGCAATATTGTGCAGCGTATTGTAGAGAAAAAGACAGGTCACCGGCTCGGGCACCGGCTGCAGCTCCGGCTCGAGCGCGGCGACAACATGCCCGGCAGCGAGCTGGGAGACGGATCTGCGCGATTTTTGCACTAAAAAACCGATGGCCAGTCCGGCGAGCGATGAAATCAGGAAAAGCGGCCACCGTAGAGCGGGAAAAAAAAGCGCCGTGCTGCTGCCGATCAGAGCGCCCAGCAGAAGAAAAATGACGAATGGATGTCGATTGAATAGTCTATTCATACACTCTTATCACTGTCATGAAAGTGAGCGGCAGCACACCTGAAATCCTTCGCCGCAGCACCGGATGCTGTTCGCGATGTCCGAACCGGCTTGAATGCCACGCCGTTTCGATCAAAATATCGTCCTGTTCACAAGATGCGGGGCTACATTCAAACTCGACGGAAAACGTGCTGAACTCTGCCGTCATCGCACGCGTTCCCGCCACGACGGTGCATGGCGCAAGATGAAAATACGCATCTATATGATGATATCCAAGGCCGGATATGCAATCTTGCACCATCCATCGATCACGTTGCTGTTCGATACGCCGACAATGGTTGGCATGCAGACGCCGGTATCCGTCATGCGCCGCCTGAGCCACTCCCACATCCGGCAGTTCTTCAATATGCTGCAGAACGCATGTCGCCCGGCGTCCCCATTGAAACGGCGCCAGTTGCATCGACTGATCCTTCCCATCAATGGTGACGGTGTTGTGCGCGCGCGTGCCGCGATAATAGCTGCGCTCGGCGCCGGCGCCAATATATAAAAATGTTCCACTATCGATGAGAACGTTTTGGCCATGCACCGCCAAATTGATGGCCAATGCATCCGCATGCCCGTGCGCCGCCATTTTCCCGTAGCCGAGCGGGCCACAATCAAAAACCAGTTTTTGCTCGCAGGGCTTTTGTTGAGAGAATATGACATAGCCGCCATGGTCAAAATGGCGTAACCGTTGCGACGCATCGTGCGCGGATAACCGCTCATAGCGGCGAACAGCCTCTTCTCCCAGCAGCCATAATGTCGCTTCGGACAGCTGTCGAGAGTGCAGCTTGAAATCCGGCCGCTGAAACAACGCAGCCGCCGTGCTCAATAAACAGTGACAGGAATTTTCCTCAACCTCGACGAGCCTGAGCGCCACTCCTCCGTCCTCATCGCCAATGTGGGGAATGGCGCCATCCCGGGTACACAGCGCCATATAAAAATCGGCCATTTTCTCCAGCCGCTGCACGACGCTCGCCGGCGGCGTCACCCGAGCCTGCTCGGCAGCGCCGAGGGCCAGCACGACAAAATCGAATAAATAGCGCTGATAATGGATTGTCTGCTCTTTTGCGACGCCGTCCTCATGCACCTGGGCTAACACCTCGCGAAACAGAATTCGGAAGCCGCTTTTTCGCCACTCTTCAGCCTCATCATATTCCGGGAAATAGCAGCCGGCATAAATCAGACCAAGCGCCTCACCGATCAGGTGATTGTTCGCCGATGAATATCCGGAGAGATGTCGGCTGATGAACAGTGCGTGTTGTCGAATGGCGTGCAAAATGCGCGCACACAGCGCGGAATTCAGCTGATCACTATGCTGGATAAAAAAAAGCGCCCATGTCCAGGAGACCAGTCGCAGCGCGCATTCGAGCGAGCTCGTCCAGTTCACGCCCTTTTTGTAGGGATTTTTGTCGAGCCAGTCACGCCATTGCCGACAGAGCGCTTCGGCATAGGTCGCGTCGCCGGTCAGAAAAAATGCCTTTCCAAGAGTGACAAAGTGCTGGCAGCGATTCAGCTCCCAGACATACTTGACTTCCCTGACCGTGTCGCCGGAATAGTAATTGATCCGGCGCCGATCGCTGAGCGGGATACTTTTCTGCTGCAGGGGATCATAATGCCAATCGATCGCCTCGGAGAACAGCAGCGACTGTCCGAACAGATTGAACTCACGACGCGTCGCTCGTTCAGCGGCTGCGATGGTGCTCAACCGATGTTCGGAAAAATAGCTGTCATAAAGGCGCTTAAAGTTAGCCTCCCCGCTCCTCTGCCAGGCGAATATCTTTTTATTATAAAGACTGAACTTTTTCTCCAGTGGTGGGACAGCGCACCCCATTCCGGAGACCAGGAGCTGCAACGATTCCGTGCCGCGCTGCTGCCGGCGCACAGTTGCAAGCTTATCCCTGACGGCGATGAAAATTCGGTAAAAAATCTCCGGCAGATTCATGGCGCGGAGACGGATGATTTTTGCGCGCAAGCTTTTTGACATCCTCATCATGTGCTCGGCCCCGGACTTTTTTTGTCGGGCTGTTCGCGTATCCACTGCGAATCGTGTTGATGATGAATGAGACTTGCGCGCGTGATCGCCTTCTCACCGAACTTTTCTCTGATCTCATCCATCACGTCATCGACCTTGGCAGCAGCCGGCGCCGGCGCAAATAAATCGAGCTGTCCCTCGCCCTTTTCCAGTTGTGATACAGCCACGCCAACAAGTCGCACTTTGTCGCGCTGCAAATGCGCATAGAGCTCGCCTATATTTGCAAAAATATCATCAAAATGATTGACAAAAGTGTTCAGAGTGCGCGAACGGGTGAACGTGGTAAAATCGTGCAGCCGAATTTTCAGCGTGATGGTACGACCGCGATATTTTTGCCGCCGCATCTCCCGCGCCAGCTCGTTGCATAGATAACGCAGCGTATTGTGAATGGTCTCCTCATCATCGCTGTCCACATCAAAGGTCACTTCCTTGCTGATCGATTTTGCTTTGCCGGACGTCTCAACGGCGCGATCGTCAATGCCATGCGCCAGACGATAAAAGTGCAAACCGGTCTGGCCAAATCTGCGATATAATTCATCCTGCGTCAAACGCGCCAGATCGCCGATGGTGTGAATGCCCAGCTGCTGCAAGCGCGGCAGCGTCTTGACGCCGACACCCCACAGTCGCGAAATGTCCAGCGGCTGCAAAAAGGCCTCCACATCAGCTTCCTCGACAATGACCAGGCCATCCGGCTTGCGCAGATCGGACGCGACCTTGGCGACAAATTTGTTCGGCGCAATGCCGATGGAGGCCGTCAGCTCAACCTCCTGGCGAATGCGTCTCTTTATGTCGCAAGCCAGTTTTTCCGGCGTCCCGTGCAATTTGTAGCTGGTGGTGATATCCAGAAAAGCTTCGTCAATGCTGAGCTGTTCAATATCGGGAGAGTAGCTGTCGAGGAGTGACATGATCTGATGCGAGACATCTGCGTAGCGGTGGCCGCGCGGAAAGACATATATCGCATCGGGACAACGTCGATACGCCTCACTTATCGGCATTGCCGAATGAATGCCGTATCGGCGCGCCTCATAGCTGCAGGTCGAAACGACGCCGCGCCCTCGGCCGCCTTTGGGATCAGCGCCAACGACGAGCGGCTTGCCGCGATAGGCGGGACAATCGCGCTGCTCGATGGCCGCGAAAAAGGCATCCATGTCAATGTGTAAAATGATGCGCGACATTACATCAAACCATTTTTTTCTCGCGTTTGCCGTGATTCAGCTGCGGCATCCGTTCGACGGTGCGACAAAAATGATCAATCGTCGCTCGCCATTCATCATCCGAGCTGTATTCGACAACCTGCAAATTGGGATCGCGATTGCCGGTGATCATACAAGAGATGAACAATCCTCTCTCATGCAGAGCCAGAACCGATTTGCCGATATGCAGCGCACAGGCGATCTCGTAACCGACGCCGAGAGACGGATTGGAAATTTCGGCAATGACAGCATCAGACGCTGTGAGCCATTGCACATCGCGCTGGTAGATTTGCGCGGGCGTCAGTTTTTTTTCCGCATCCAGCACATTGGGATCAATGATGTGCTCTGTGGGGACGCGGTGTCCCAGCGACTGCAGATGGCGGACGATTTTAATATAGGTGTCCAGATAAGCTCGCCCACCCGCAATTGAACCACAAAAATAGATGATCATCAGTTTTTTCTCATCAATATAATATACGATCGAACGCCCTCTTTGACTAACAACAGGGCGATCTTTTCGATCAGCGTATAATGCGCGACATAGTAAGAAAGCAGTGACAGCCGTTGAAAAAGGTCCTCATTCCAGCGACCGAATGTTTTTGAACGCAGTCGCTTGTTCAAACGTCGCCCCAGCCACAGGATGACGGCGGGTATTTTGGCGGCATATTTCACTTCTTTTTCCAGGGTTCCCGCCTCCAGGACCTCAAGGCCAACCTGACGGGCGAATTCGGCCAGCTCTTCCGGACGATAGGCGGTGTGGAAATAGCTGCCACCCCAACTTGCCTCCACGCCGTAATCCGCCATGGCGCCGAGGCCGGCCCAGGTCGGCCGCTCGCCTTTATAATTCGGCGTCGTCAGCAGGGCGCATCCGTCCGTTTTCAGCACATGATATATGGATTCGAACACGGCCTGGGGATGAAAGCAATGTTCGAGCAGCTCGCTGCACAGCACGCGATCAAAAGAGCGAGGTTTGAAACAGTGCAGCCGCTCGGCATCGGCCACGACATAATAGAGCAATGTATCGCGACGAGCGCGTTGTAGCGCCGTCCGGCTGAGATCAACGCCAACGCGAACGCCATCATAGTGCTGCAGATACATGCCTCGATTCGTGCCAATTTCCAATAATGAGCCGGACTGTTTTTTCAGCCAGGCGCAGATAAAGCGCTTTCGCAATCTGCCGCGCAAAGTGCGATAGACCTGTTCCTCTTCAGGATAAGACTCGCCCACTTTATCATAAAAATCTTTTAATGCTATCTGGTCCTTCATGGAGCTTCTTTGATACAGGCGCGATGCAAAATTCGTCTCACAGATGACAACTCATCCGCACCAAAAAATCGGACCAGGAACAACGCTGCCGGATAGAACAGAAAAAGTCCGATTTTAAGGAGCACGTCCGCAGCGAACAGATCCAAACGACCGAGCGCAAAGAGTGCGGCGACGACCAGCGTCATTTTCAGCAGCCGCCCCCACTCATATTGCACGGGATAGAGCCTCTGCCCGACGACATAGAGCGCCGCGGCCATGATCATATAGGCGATCACGCGCGCCCAGGCCGCGCCGACAAATCCAATCGTCGGAATGAGCAGGTAGAGGGCCGCCACATTGCCGAGCACGCCGGCGCCAGTGATGAAGGGCAGGTATTTCGTCTTCTTTTCCAGATAGATGCCAATGATGAAATTGAGATAGGCGGCATAAAATATATAAGCCAGGAAGATGATCGGCACGACCACGGTGCCCTCCCAATATTCCTGGCCCAGCAGACTGAAATTGCCGATCCGCAACCTCACAATATCATCGATGAACAGGGAAAAAAATATAAAGACAACGCTGCACGCCAGCATCACATAGGTGAACACCTTTTTGAATACCTGGCGGGCATTTTCCTGCTTGCAGGTGGAGAGGAAAAACGGATGCCAGGCGAAGCGAAAAGCGGTGATGAACAGCGCCATGAACATGCCCATTTTGGCATTCGGGCCATAGAGACCGACCACCTGCACCGAATCAAGACGCTCGAGGATGATCTTGTCAATCGTATCCATGAGCCCGACAGAGAGCGTTGACGGCAGATAGGGAATGCCAAAGGCGAGCAATTCCCTGAACGTCGGCCAATGAAAGATGAATTTAAAATGCCGCAGGGAGACGGGCGCCATCAATAGAAAAGTCAGGGCCGATGATATAAGATTGGCGACAAAAATGCCTTCGATGCCCATCTTCAGATTGACGATGAGCACAATGTTGCAGACAAAATTAATGACGACGTTGAGAAATTTAAAAAAGATGAACTGCACCGGCTTTTCCTCGGCGCGAAGGATGAGAAAGGGCATGAGCGTCATGGAATCAAAGAAGAGGATGCCGGCCGAGAGAATGATCATCCACGGCAGATCAACCGGCAACGCATGAATCTCGGGGCTGAAGAGTCGCGCTGCCAGTGGCCCGCGAGCAAAAATGATGACCGCGGACAGAAAAAGGGAGGTCAGTAAAATGGAATTATAGGCGGTCGAAAAAACCCGGTTTCGGCCCGCAGGTGTGTCATCCAAAATGTAGAAACGAAAAAAAGCGGTGTCGAGGCCATAGGAATAGACGACCGTCAGGATGACGATATAAGAAAAAACAAGGGTGTAAACTCCCAGCTCATCCTTGGCAAAGGTGTTGGAATAGAGCGGAATCAGCAAAAAAGTGATGAGTCGATTGAGGATATGCCCAATACCGTAGACGGCAGAGTGCTGAAAGAGTCGTTTAATGCTTATAAAAATGGACATCTGAATTCCTCGTGGTAGTAGAGGCTCCTTTCATGCAAAGATACAAATTTTTTCGCAAACTTGGCATATCTTTTCCATTGCGGAAAATTTCGACTCTTATTAATCTGGCCAAAAATAGCATAACATTTTTCATCCATCTAACTATCAACGAAAAAGTAAAGTCATCCCCGCGAAGGCGGGGAACCATTCAGAAATAAGGAGTTGCTGCTCAATGGATGCCTGCCTTCCAGGTTGTTGCAGACTTGGAGAAGCAAGCGGAAAAGCTAGTCCTCTCTCCCCCCGCGGGGGAGAGAGACAGAGTGAGGGGGGATTGTAACATTAAACTTATCACCCTCACCCTGGCCCTCTCCCTCGAGGGCTCGTCTTTACCCTTATTTTTTACTGGACACGGGGAGAGAAATTTTGTATATTATCTGTGTGAACGCTCTAGCTCAAATAAATTCATCAACGTTAATCACA
>JAFGJB010000362.1 GCA_016929295.1 Candidatus Zhuqueibacterota bacterium
CAAACCTTTCAGCTATTACAGAATTATCCCAATCCCTTTAATCCGAGGACGACCATTGAATACTCATTACCGCAGCCTGGACAGGTGATAATTTCAATCTTTAACCTTTCCGGTCAACACATCCGCACGCTGGTGGATGAAGAGAAAAATGCGGGCGCCTATTCCGTCATTTGGGATGCAACAGACCAGACCAGTCAAAAGACAAGCTCGGGTGTTTATCTTTATAGAATTCAGATTTTTGATGTGAAAAAGGGGAGGGAAGCCTGGCGAGCAGAACGCAAGATGCTGCTGATCAAATAGACAGAGCCAGTCACGAAATGAGGTCAACCTAAATTGAGCGATCAGCTATCAGCTTTCAGCGCTCAGCCTTAAAGCTGAAAGCTGACCGCTGAAAGCGGATCGCTCAGTTTAGGGTCAAGTTATTTGGGGGGACTTGACTTCTATTCACCACCCCGCCGGCTTTGTTCAGCTACCCGCTGCAGCGGAATTTCGCTTACACTCCATTCCCTTGCCGCTCTGTTTGTTGGTAAACCTCGGCCGGTTAAAGCAACAACTCCCAATAACCAACGTCCACCCATGAACTCATCTTGAATCCAACTTCCTTGAAGTGACCGACTTGGTCAAACCCGAACTTTTCGCACAGCGCGACACTCGCCGGGTTCGGCAATGCAATCCCGCATATGACACTGTGAATCGCGAGGCCTCTGAGTTCCTGGAGTAAATCCGTCATGAGAAAAGTTCCAATCCCTTTGCCAATCCACTCCGAAGCGACATATATCCCTAATTCAACCGAGTGTCTGTAGGCTGACCGTTCCCTCCATTTGTTCGCGTAGCCATAGCCTACAATCCTCCCTCCTTCTTCGCACACCAACCAGGGGAATTGCCCAGCGACGTTTTGAATGCGTTCGGCCATGTCGTCTGCGGATACTGCTGATTCCTCAAAACTGATTCGCGTGTTGAGAACGTATTCGTTGTAGATCGCACAAATGGCCGAAGCATCAGACTCAGCCACACGCCGTATCATTTTCTCCACACCTCATTCGATCCGAAATGATTTTTTAAGCAGATCTTTTTCATCACTACTTGATCCGATGTACGCCTCATATTCCATTCTCTCCAATTCCCATTCGGCAGTATTCGGATTATACCAGGTGATTTTGTCAAAAGGACAAGCCAAGATTACAGTCTTTGTTTCACCTGGTTCGAGTGATACTCGTTGGAAACCTTTTAAAAGCTTGTGTTCCCTTTCAATGGATGACTGATCAAATCCAATGTAAAGCTGTACAACGTGATCTCCGGCCACTCGCCCGGTGTTGGTCACATTCACTGACAGTTCAACACGATTGTCAAATACCTCAATGTCTGCATTGGTTTGCTCAAAAGTTGTATAGGACAATCCAAACCCAAACGGGAAGGCAGCTTTGTTGCCATCGTGATCCAGCTTGATGTAGCCATGATAGCGATCGTAGGTTACTTCCTCAGCCAGACGATCAAACGCAGGATAATGGCTTTCGTCAGATGCCACGGTAAACGGCAATTTGCCGCCGGGATTTACTGCACCAAATATGGTTTTAGCAATGGCAGTTCCACCTTCCATACCAGGATAGAAGGCATGAATGATTCCTTTCACCTGGTTTTTCCATTCTTCCACAATAATAGCACTTCCACCTATGAGTACAGCCACGGATTTTTCATTCATCGGGCCGACTTGCTGTAAGAGTTTGCTTTCATTATCATGTAGTCTCAGGCTAACACGGTCTCCACCAATTCCTGCAGCTTCACCTTCATCGTTGTAATTGTATCCGACAACAAAAACAACCGCATCAGCTTCACGTGCGAGCCGCTTTACTTTTTCCAAATCTTCGCCGGTGTCGTGGGTAAACTGGATATTCTGGCCATATTGAACCTGAAATCCCTGCATTGGCGCAACAATATATTCAGGTCTTACCCGACTTGAACCATGGTCTCCAATGTTTTCGACAACCGCCAAGGCGCCAACCAAAAGCACATTTTTTACTTCAGAAGGATTCAAGGGCAGCACATTTTCATTGTTCTGCATGAGGACCATGGATTTTTCAGCAACTTCTAATGCCAAGGCAATGTGTTCTTTACAGCCGATCAACTCTTTAGGATATTCGGGTATGGGATCTGGAGCTGTCTCGAATTTCAGAATAGTCCTTGCGACACGCAAGGCGCTTTCATCGATGGCCGTTTCCGGGACTTTACCTGCAACAACAGCTTCTAACAGACTATCTCCATAATCTTCGATCGAAGGCATTTCTATATCCATACCCGCGTTTGCTGCTTTTTCAGTATCTCTTATCCCATCTTTAAAGTCGCTGATGGTAAATCCTTTAAAGCCCCAGTCTTCTTTCAGAACAGTGGTGAGCAGGTGTTTGCTGTGGCAGCATTGTTCACTTCGAAACCTGTTATAAGCACCCATGACACTCGCAGCTCCCTGAGCGATACATGCTTTGAAATGGGCAAGGTAAACCTCACGTAGTACTCTTTCATCAGCTTCAACATTAATTTTTGTACGGGTATCTTCCTGGTTATTGAGCGCATAATGTTTGATACAGGCCATGACATTTTGACTCTGTACACCTTTTGTTAAAGCGCTACCCATCTGGCCTAACATGTAGGAATCCTCGCCGTATGATTCCTGAGCTCGCCCTCCAGCCGGGTGACGAAGTAGGTTGATACATACGCCGCCAAAATAGTTACCATCGTTTGCGCGGATCTCTTGTCCAATAGCTTCACCTATACGGAACTCGAGATCCCTGTCAAAAGATGCAGCCCGAGCTATAGACACCGGAAAGCAGGTTGCTTTTCCACTGACCATGCCTCTTGGGCCATCATAAAATCTCATAGTAGGAATCCCAAGACGTTTGTTCCCACCGGCTTGGTAAGAGGCCTGGTTATATTTCATGCCATCTCCAAGCATTTCAGCAAACCAATGCCAGGTTCCCTTTAGCCATGGAGACATCATCTGCACTTTCTCTTCGGTTGACATTTGATCCACCAGTTCCCGCGCCTTTTGATCAATTTGAGCGTCGGTCATGGGCTTTCTCTCTAATCGGATGATCTTCGGCTTTGGATTATAGCTGAGATAACCAAATACTAACAACAGCAATACAATAATGGACAATAGCCCAAATCCTAGAAATTTAAGAATTTTTTTGATTATGCTCATCGTTCACACCCTCAGAAATGAAAGAACCTGTAAAAAGACTTTATTTTATTTGATAATAATAAATCGAAGGGAGACTTTCAATCGAAATGTGAGGTAGGGTTGAAGGTAGTTTGGGGGTGGTGCCGCCGCCGATCAGACCGGTGCCACTGAGGGTGCGGTGCGGAGCCCGGAACGGTTGCCTGGCAATACAAGTTTTTCTGAATCTTTGGATGGGACCAGATGTAACCAATTCACTTCGAGTTACGTCTTTTTAAGAGGTCAGAGAATGAGCAGGGAAAAATTCATGCAACGCAATCATGTTGGGTACGTTTCTATTATTATTTTTTTAATCAATGAATATTTTTTAATTGCTGCGCCTTTACAGGCTATCGATACTTTGCTGCCTTCCGAAACTAAAGTTCTGCCCAAAATAGACGGCGTTATTGAAGAACCACTTTGGCAGAGCTGTCGCATTGACACATTTTTTATCACCTATAATCCCGCATTTGGCGATACGCTTGCACAACACACTGTTATTCATTTATCGTACGATGCAGAGCATCTTTATTTTGCCTTTGAATGTTTTGACGATGAGCCGGATAAAATTAAAACATCAATTTCCCAACGCGACCGCATCTTTTCTGATGACTGGATCGGCTTTTCATTAGACGCACTCGGCAACAGGCAGAGCAGCTATGATTTCTTTGTCAATCCGAATGGCATTCAGGCGGATATTCTCAATACCACAAGTGGCGAAGACGTAGCTCCAGATTGGGTGTGGGAAAGTGCAGGACGGTTGATCGAAAATGGATATCAGGTGGAAATCTCCATCCCATTGCGTAGCATTCGTTTTGCAGGCGGAGAGGAAAGCGTAATGGGATTACTGTTTTGGCGTAAAGTGAGTCGTTTCGGAAAAAGTGGCGCTTTTCCAATGATCGCACCTGGCCAGTCTTCACTCGCTGCACGTGTGCCTGTGCTTTATAATAACCTCCGCCATAAAAGGCAGATCGAGCTATTACCAAGTTTTACGTCCAGCTCGCAAGCTGCACAAATGACACCTCATATCTGGGAAAAGGCGGATATTGAAAAGAACCTTGGCTTTAGCGCAAAGCTGGCTGTTTCGTCCTCAACCACGCTCGATGCCACCTATCACCCTGATTTCAGCCAGGTGGAAAGTGATGCCTATCAGGTTGAGGTGAATCAGCGTTACCCGATTTTTTATGACGAAAAACGGCCCTTTTTTATGGAAGCTGGCGGGCTTTTCAACGTTGCGGCGACAGGTGGTGATAATATGATGGTAACCGCTGTGCACACGCGCAAAATAGTTGATCCAAACATCGGAGGTCGAATCACGGGTTCAGTGGGTCGATCCTCTTTCGGTGTTTTGGCTTCTGACGATGCTTCTCCTGGGCAGTCACTTAGCGATGAGGGCAATGCCCTGCAGGAGAAAACAGCACAATTTTTTATCGCTCGATACAAGTATTCATTTGGTGGAGATAATTATGCTGGACTCATCTATGGTGGTCAGGAACTTGACCATGGCTACAATCGTGTTGGCGGCGTCGACTTTAAGTACAGGTTAAATGAGCAGCATAATTTTGGTCTTGCATTTTTATCAAGTGCTTCAAAGGAGCCCTTTGATTCGAAGAAGGTGGATGGCAATGCTTCCATGTTCAACTATTTTTATGGTAGTAAAAAGCTAGGCATCTGGACGAGTCTGGAGCGCTTTGATCCTGGCTTCAATATGGAGACGGCCTTTTATCAGCGCACGGGATTCAGCCGAGCCACGGTTTATCTTGGTCCTAATTTTTATCCGGATGAGAAAAAGCAAGCATGGATCCGTCGCATTAATCCATTTGTTTTTACCTATTTACTGCATGATTTAGAAACTCAACAAGACGATTTCCTCTTGGTGCTGGCTTTGCGATCTTTCTGGACACGCCAGGGTATGCTAAGGTTTGATTACATCGCACTCAAAGAGTACTGGAAAATTCAGTCCTTTAATCAATATCTATGGCGAGCTATGGCAAATGCGCAAGCGACCAATTGGCTGAATTTCAACGCATGTATCTCACAGGGCAAAACAATTTATTACGACGAAGAAAATCCCTATCTTGGCGATGATCTTTCCTATTCGCTTGGCCTTACGCTGCAGCCAAACACCAAATTTACGCAAAGTTTTGATCTTTATCACGAAACGTTCTGCGAACCGGTGAGCGGCAGGAAAGAATACGAAATTAATATCATTAACAGTCGTACGACGTATCAATTCAATAAATATTTTTTTCTTCGTGCTATCTTCCGTTACCAAGACTATGATAAAAAATTGCTCACAGATTTTCTAGCATCTTTTACGTTCATTCCGGGAACTGTCCTTTATATTGGCTACGGCTCATTATACGAACAAAAATATTGGCAAGAAAATGAGTGGATTGATAATAGTGGTCGGCATATTGAGTCGATTCGAAGTTTCTTTTTTAAGGCATCCTATCTCTGGCGGATTTGAATCTGTAGGGCTAAATTGACTCCGAACGTGTAAGGCGGATAAATTCCTTTTTAATCCATATTGAAATTGGCTTTCTCCTGATCCTTATTTTTCCTCTGCTGGAATGATCGGCAAAACTATACAAGATGGATATTCTGAGTTATGATAGACTGTCTGTTCGGCAATGATGACCTCTGCATCCTTTGCAAATGGATGTCCTGTATTAGGATTGCGATCAAAACGGGGAAAGTTGCTGCTCGAAACTTCCAGACGAATAGAGTGATTCTGCAAAAAAACATTGCTTGTCACCCACAGGTCGATGTCGTATCGGTATACTTTTCCTGGCTCCAGCAATTCTTCGTCTGTGCTCGAGCTGCGATAGCGCGCCCGAATAATGCCATCTGTCAGATTCCATGCAACTCCATCGGGACAGACATCCACGAGTTTTACGGTAAAGTCAGTGTCGAGGGCGCTGCTGGATGCGCACAATATGACGTGAATGGGTCCCGTCACCTCGACAGGTTCCGCCAAAGGAGCAGTCGTGTAGACCAGAACATCGTGGCGCTCTTCCACTTTGCGCTGATCAAAAGGCCCTGCCGGAATTGTCAAATTGGCGCCGCCGGTTGTTGGTACCGGATCATTGGGGTCGTATGTGAATACATCACTCGGTTCAGCTGCCGGCGGTTCGGTGTTCAAAATGCCATCGCCATGAACTGTATTTGCTTTGCCATCGCTATGCAGATAATATCTCACATAGCGCGTTCTGGCCAAGGGCCATTCTTGCTCATCGCGCCATTGATTGATGCCCATCACAAATATTTTAACCGGGGCTTGTTCCATGATGCCATTTCTTTCATCCATCAACCAATGGTCAAACCATCGGCGTTCTATTCCCATGACATCAATAGCCGCACTGTCGCCAAAATCTCTTTCCCCAAGTTTTCGACCGGGAATGCCATGCGCGCCAGGGCCCATTAATAATTTTTGCGACCTCTTGATTTCATCCGTCGGTGCCTGTTCTCTCATGCGACGAAAATTGTCGGTTGTTGATTTGGCAAAAATATCATACCAATTGCC
>JAFGJB010000363.1 GCA_016929295.1 Candidatus Zhuqueibacterota bacterium
CCCCAGGCCGCCATCTCGGCAAAATAGGCGTCGCTCCACATGCCCTCTTTCTCCAGCTTGTCCGGATCGGATGTGTTGAGGCCGCGCAAGATGATCGTCTCGCCATCACTCGTGACGAATCGGTTGCCGGCAACCTGGATGGTGTCGAGGGCGAGAAGGGGGGAGGTGAGAATGCAAAAAGCGAGAAATAGTCGAGTTGTCATGTTTGTACTCCTGATATTCAATTGTTCAAATCATTCTCATTGTTGAAAATGATCGTAATGTCCGCCAATGGCAAAGATATAAATTCGATCTGTATCGAACTTGAGAATTAATCTATCTTTGAGGGAGAGCCTCCTTGACCAAAATCCCGCTAGATTATGCCTGAGCGGCTCTGGTTTTCCCAAACCTTTTGTCGGATCCCCACGCTGAAGTTGAGAGATGATTCGGCAGATATTTTTGCAGAGTATTTTATCTCTCTTTTGGATAGCTTTAAAAATGTCCCACGTGCGTCCTTCAAAAACGATTGATCTCATCCAGCTCCTCTTTTGTGACAAGATAGCCCGCTCTCTCTTGATGCGTCAAATTCGATTCTAATATCTGCTTCATCAAATTTGCGTTCTGCAGAATGAAGAGAGTCTCTTGTTCCCGTTCCCAATCTTCAGCGCTGACGACAATAAAGTCTTTGCCAGCTCGACGAGTGATTTTAAGCGGCACATGTTCCTCAATCGCTTGATCGACGTAACTTTTTAAATTTGCCCGAAATTTGTTCACCGATAATTCAACCATTTGCACCTCGCATATTGGCTTTGAGTGAACTCTTGCAAAGAAAAATATTTTGGTAATGTACGACATTGCCGTACATTATGCAAAATATTTTCCTGATCTGAATTATTCCTAGTGCAGCATAGCTGCAAGTCAAACGTGAAACGTGAAAAGTGAAATGTTTTATCGCCTGGAACGAGCCTACTTGTAACGTTTCACGTTTCACGTTTGACGTTTCACGTTTCACTCTTTTGACTTGGTGTGGAATTTTTCAGGCTATTAGAGCGCTCTTTTCAATATATTCAGCAATTCTTCATCGCCCAATTGGATCGGATTACCCTTCATGCTGCTGGCGTTCCTGGCTTGCCCTACGATCAATGGGATATCATCTCTGCTCATGCCATACGCCGACAGCGGTTTGACGGCGAGATCCTCGCAGAGCGAATGAACCCACTGCAAGCCATCTGCAATGGTCGCATTCGGATCGTGAGTGAGTATGCGGCTTGTTTCTATATATCGAGCCAGAATGGCGGATGCGGGTTCTCGTTCCTGCAAGGCGCGGACATTGGTTTCCATGACGAACGGCAGCAGTCGCGCGCAGACGGCGCCGTGCGGTGCGCTCAGCAAGCCGCCAATCGGCCCGGCAAAACCATGCACGGCGCCGAGTCCGGCATTGGCGAGCGCCAGGCCGCCGAACAGACTCGCCAGCGCCATGTCTTCGCGGGCGCGCCGATTGTCGCCATTCTCAAAGGCCTCTCGCAATGAGCGCGCCCGGACCATCCCCTCGCGACACAGCCCGTCGGTGAGCGGATTCGCCCGGATCGAGACGAATGGCTCGATGAGCTGGGTCAGCGCATCGAGGCCGCTGTTCGCGGTGACCGACGGCGGCAGCGACAGGGTCAGCTCCGGATCGACGATGGCGACCGACGGCAGCAACAGATCATGGCGCAAACTGACTTTGACTTTATGCTCTTCGGAGAGCAGCACGGCATTTTTGGTCACCTCAGCGCCGGTGCCGGCGGTGGTCGGGATGGCGATGTGCGGGAGAGGCGCGCAGATGATCTTTTTGCCGGCGCCAATGACCTCGAGATAATCGAGCACCGGTCCCGCATTGGTCAACAGGGCCGCGATCGCCTTGCTCGCGTCGATGACACTGCCGCCGCCAAAACCGACGACGACATCGATGTCGCCAGCCCGCGCCTCGTTCACCGCCGCATCGATGCGGGCTGTCGTCGGTTCGCCCGCCACATGCACCTTCGTGCACTCGATGTTCAGCATTTCCAGTTGCTCGAGCAGCGGAGCGGCGCGCTCAATCGTGCGGCCGAGGACGACGAGCGCTTTTCCCAGGTGCTGCACGAGCGGCGCTGCCCGCGACAGCGTACCAGGGCCGAAAATGATCTTGTTGGCGGTGGCGAATTCAAAAGTCATGTGCGGACCTGCTATTAAACAAATGATGGTTCAGAAAACCGATCGGCCGAAAAAATTACAAGTTGCTGTCGGCCGGGTGGACATTGGCGAATTTGACCGAATATCTCGGCTCGGCCATCATGGTTGCGACAGCATCGCGCCAGACAGCGTAATGCGCCGTCTCTTTGTGTCTGGCGGGCGCATCGGCCGTGCGATAAGCTTCAACAAGTATGAATTTCGTCGGCTCATCCTGATTCTGCAAAACATCGAATCTCGCAATGCCCGGCTCCTGAATGCTCTGTCGCGCATTTTCGACGGACGCGGATTTGAACGCGTCGATGCAGTCCTCTTTGACATGAACATGAACATGGACGACCAGCATAATATTCTCCTCATAGTTCCGACTTTTCGCTTTCGCAAAATAAGATAATCATGAGAATTTCCAAACAGTTTTTCCCCTAGAATGAATTTGATAAACTGCTATTTCATCTTTCGGGAAAATTTATTACTTTAAATGGATATGCATTGATAATCCTTTGTCCTGGATTATTCGGCACAGCCGCACACAAAGTTTGACAGTGCGGCGCTCATTCGTGAAAATTCGCGCATAATTCGTGTGAATTCGTGTTCTCCTTTTGAATCCAAAAACGTCCATCTCGCTTGAATATCTTAAATAAAATCCGCTTTCTGAAATTCGCCCTCGTCGGCGGCTCGGGCGTCATCGTCAATAACGGCCTCCTGTGGCTGCTGGCCGAGTTCACCTCTCTGCCGTTTTATCTCTGTTCGTTCATCGCCATCGAACTATCGATCATCACCAACTTTCTGCTGAACGATGCCTGGACCTGGCGCGACAAGCGGGAGGGACGTCTTTTGTCGCGCCTCTATCGCTACAACGCCAGCACGGCTTTCAGCTCCCTGTTCATCAACATGACCGTTCTGCTGTTTTTGAAAGAGTGGCTCGGCATGCCCTATCTCATCGCCAATCTGATCGGCATCGGCTGCGGCGTCATCTTTAATTTTCTCGCCAACTCGGTGTGGACCTATGGCGAGTTCCGCTTCAAGTACCCGAGAGCGGTGTGGATCATCTTTTTCTGTTCGCTGGCATTTCGTCTGCTCCTCGCCGCCGGTTTGGGCGCCGGCTTTGACGAAGCCTATTATTACGCCTACTCGCTGCGGCCGAGTTTGAGCTATTTCGATCATCCGCCAGTCGTCGGATTTTTGGCCGGCTATTTCCCTTCTCTGACCGGCATTGTCTCGGCCTTCACCATTCGCCTGGCCGCCGTTCTCCTCTACAGCATCACTGGACTGCTGCTCTACCAACTGGCGCGGCAGTTCGTCGATGCGCGCAAAGCGACCTGGGCCATGCTGCTGTTCAACATCACGCCGATATTTTTTCTGCTCGCCGGCATCTTTATCCTGCCGGATGCCGGATTGGTCCTCTTTTGGATCCTGAC
>JAFGJB010000364.1 GCA_016929295.1 Candidatus Zhuqueibacterota bacterium
CGATAGAGTCCCGTGCCTCCGGCGACGAGTAAAAACATGACGAGACCACGAAAGAGATCGAGGGATTGCAGACGGTTCGGTTTCATAGGCGCTCCCGGTGCAGGAAAACCGCAAAGGTCGCACAGACCCTTGCAATTCTTGTTTTTAAAATGCAGGAACTGTGGCGGATGTTCAAAGGATGAAGATAATCATTTTTATTTGAGAAGCAACATTTTCCTTTCCAGAATCATGTCATGTTCCCCGCCGACGAAGAGACGATAAAAATAGATGCCACTGGCGAGTGCGTCCGCGACATCATCGTCGCCCTCCCAGATCGTCGTGTGACGACCCGGCGCCCTGACCGCATCGATCAGCGTGCGGACGAGCCGGCCGTGCATATTGTAAACCTGCAACCGCACATGCGCGGAAAGAGGCAAGTCGAATTCAATGCAGGTCGTCGCATTGAAGGGATTGGGATAATTCCGCCGCAGAGCAGGTGACGTCAAGGTCACGGGAGTTCCGTCCCAGTCGACATCGGATCGATAGGCATCGATCGCTCCGTCCATCCACATCAGGCGCGCATTGATCCAGTTCTTCATCCAGTCGAATTCTTCGTCGTAGGTTTGGCCGACAAAGGCGTTGGGCCAGATGTACTGGCCGAGTACCTCCCATCGCTCAAAGTTGCGAATGCGAGCGGCTTCAATGTGGCTGTACAGGGAATCCATGATGGCGAAAATGCGCTGCGTACTCAGTTTGTCTTTTCTGAGGTCCACCCAGCGTTTATAAATTCGCTTGGTGAACTCGGGCGTGCTAAGCAGCCGTTGCCAGTAGAACGGCACCTGCCAGGTGTCGCCAATCATGTGGCCTATATCCGTCGTTAAAAAATCGACTATGAACGTCTCGGTGTTCCAACCGTCCTTGTAATCGGCATTGCCGAAACCGAGATTGAAATCCCAGATCGGCCCCAAGGTCAGCTTGCCGCCATTGTCGTCGCGGTCTTTGTACATGAAGGTGCTCAAACGATAGCCATCGACATTCTTGGCGATCTCGTTGAGAATGAAAAAATCTACAAATGACGGGACATCGATATATTTCGCAAAGCCGCTCGTCGGATCGGCGAAAAGGTCGCCCGCCATGACATCCTCGAATTCATCCATAAATCCTTTGATATAGTCCCGCTGCGCCGGCATCATATCATCGGCTTCCGGATAATGATACTGATATTTGATCACCTTGTTGGAATGGGGAAAAGGCGGATAGTGCGATTCCCAGCCGGGTTTCCACGGTTCCTTGTCGATTTTGAAAATATAGCCGCCGGTGAGCGGATCGCCCGCCAGGTCCGGAGTCAGCGTCGCAATATCGACGCGATTTTTATCCCGCTTGATCTTTTCCATCAGCACGTAGACGCCGCGGTAATCGCCGTTCAAGAACAGCTCGCAGTATTTAGTGCGCGTCGCGTACCAGCCGAGGTCGCGGGCCAGGCGGTAGATCAGCACATTGCGCATGAGGCTTTTATCGCTGTAGGGCGCGTGCAAGATCCAGTCATTCTCCGGCGGCAGTCCCATCAACTCGACATTGAGATTCTCTCCGAGCGAGTCCTGCGTTTCGACCGAGTACTGCTGTTTGGGAAATCCGACCGACGTCGAGCCGCGAACCTCGATGCTGATGCGGCCGTGATAGTCGTTGAACGGATCCATCGGAGAGTTATTGTGTCCTGGCCCGTTGTCGATGATGCCCATCTCGGCGACGATGCGGACATCATTCGGAATCGTCTGCCCAAAGGTATTGACGAACACCAGCGGCAGGTTTGATGAATCGAAAGCATCACCCCCGGCTGTCGCGCCCACGAGTTCCGCGGTGATGAGGAAATCGGAGCTGGCCGTGCTCTCGTTCAGGCCGTGAATCGCCAGCAAGTTCTCGCCGACGACCAGCTGGTCGATGAATGGGCTGACGTCATGAATGACCGGCTCGCCCGCCTCCTGGATGGCGGTCGCGGTCGAATTCCACTGGGGATTTGCCGGCGCGTTCTGCTCGGCGATTTTGGTCCCGTTCAGGTAGGTGATAAAGCCATCATCGGCCCGCACGTTGAGCTGCAACATTTTGATCTTGCTGAGGACGCTGGCCACCAGGGTGAACTTTATTCGAATATAGCAAGAGGAATTGGGATCATCTCCATCCGCATGCATGTCAGCGCCCACATCGAGGCTGATCAGATGCTCATAGCCCGAGTCCTTTTCATAGCCCACGCCGCCGGGCGCGCCGGCGCAGTTGCGCCAGCCCGATTCGTTGAACGATGAGCTCAGCCGCCAGTTGGCGGAGACATAGGACTTGGGCACAAGGACGCGTTTCAAAGCATCTTGCGGCACCAGGGTCATCTTGTCCTGCGCATCAACAGCGGCGGCGAAAAAGAAAACCGTTAGCAAAAGTACGAAATCCAGCTTCACAAGTGACTCAACGCATGAAGGTCATTTTTTTCGAGATAGTTCGATTTTCCCGCTCAAGGCGAACGCTCAGCTGGTAGACATAAATGCCGCTCGACACAGTACGATCGGCATGATCGACACCGTCCCAGGAGACCGAATGATGGCCGGCCATCTTGTCGCCGTCCAGCAGCGTCCGCACGCACTGGCCATTCAGATTGAGGATGCGTAGAGTCACATTCGCCGTAACCGGCATTTCGAACCGTATGGTCGTCGAGGGATTGAAGGGATTGGGATAGTTTTGCGACAGGACGAAATCCGAAGCGGTCGTCGCTTCTTTCTCGTCGACATCGGAAAACAGGAGCACATTTTGGTCCATCCATTTGACCCGTTCGTCAATCCAGTATTTCAGGTAATCGATCTCGTCCTGATAGCTCTGAAAGGAATAAAAGATGCCGGGCATAGGCCAAAAGCCGGTGCCCGGTTCGCCTGGCGCCGGCCACAGAGTGAAATTGCGCTCTTGTGCATCTTGTAAAGTATCCGCGACGTTATCAATGAAGGCGTGCATGCGAGCCAGATCGAACACCGAGCTGCGCATTGCCTGCCAGCGGTTCTTGATGCGATGGTTGAAGGCGGGATCATCCAGCAACGTCTCCCACCAAAACGGCACTTGAAAATCATCACCGCCGAGATAGAGCAGGGTTTCCAGCGTCCATTCATCGGTGTCTTCGCCGTCGTAATAGTTTGCCAGGCCGAAGGCCAGATTATAGTCCCATACCGGACCGGCGCGCAACCGTCCGTCGTTGTCATCGCGATCTTTGTATAAAAAGGATGAGAGCCGATACGAGTCTATATTTTTGCTGATCTCCGACACGAGGAAAAAATCGATGAAAGAGTCGACATCGATCCACGCCGGATAACCGGTCTGCGGATCGTCATAGTCCGCGCTCGCCATCATGTCCTCGAAATCGTACATATAGTTTTGGATATAACTGCGCTGAACGGGCAGCATTTCCGCAAATTCGGGGTCATGGAATTGATAATAGACCCGTCGGGTCGAATTGCCGGCCGGAAAATGTCGGGAGGTGAATCCCTGCGTATTGGCGCCGTCAGTTTTATCGACCTTGATAATGTAACCGCCGGTGAGGGATTCGCCGGCTATATCTGCGGAATCCAGTGCGGCAATGCTGACCCTGTTCCTGTCGCGCTTGATTTTTTCCATGAGGACATAGACGCCGCGATAGTCGCCGTTCAAGAACAGCTCGCAATAGCGCGTCCGGCTGGCGTACTGGCCCAGCCGTCGCGACAGATCATACGCCAGGACGTTTCGCAGCAACGATCGGTCGATGAATGGCGCGTACAGTATCCAGTCATTTTCCGCCGGCAGTCCCATGAGAGGGACATTTAAATTTGCACCCTTTTCATCACGAGTTTCGAGCGCGTACTGTTTTTTGGGCCAGCTTTGTGAGCTTGAGCCGCGCGTCTCGATGCCGATCCTGCCATCATAGTCGTTCGCCGGCTCATCCAGTCGATGCACGTTGCCGACGCCATGGTAGATGATGCGCATTCTTGCATCGATCTTGGGTTCATCCGGAATGTTCCGATTATTGGTGTCGATGAACACCAGCGGCAGATTGGATTGGGTGAAATCTTTGAACGGATCGTCCGC
>JAFGJB010000365.1 GCA_016929295.1 Candidatus Zhuqueibacterota bacterium
TCGCGATGGAAGAGGGATTGCGTTTTGCGATTCGCGAGGGTGGGCGAACCGTTGGCGCCGGCGTCGTGACAAAGATCATTGCCTAGTGAAATGAATGTCATCATAACAGTTGGAGTTAATTAAATGGCGGGTCAAAAAATTCGGATCAAGCTCAAAGCTTACGATCATCGCCTCATTGACAAATCGACTGAGAAAATAATAAAGACCGCAAAGACGACGGGCGCGATGATCAGTGGCCCGATTCCACTGCCGACAAATCGGTCAGTCTATACAGTCAATCGGTCGCCTCATGTTGATAAAAAGTCTCGTGAGCAGTTTGAAACTCGAGTTCATAAAAGATTGGTCGATATTCTCAACTCTTCTCCCAAGACGGTCGACGCTTTGATGAAACTGGAGTTGCCGGCCGGCGTGGATGTTGAGATAAAGGTCTGATCTCTGCAGTCGGTCGGAATTGAGATCCGTTCTTTCTGTCGAGTAAAAAGAGTTTGGAAAACACATGCGCGGAATAATTGGAAAAAAAATAGGAATGACTCGTCTTTTCGACGATGTCGGCAATGCTTATGGGATCACCATCATCGAGGCTGGTCCCTGCTACGTCACCCAGGTAAAGTCTGTCGAGAATGACGGCTACCAAGCCATTCAAATCGGTTTTGCCGAGAAAAAAGAAAAGCAGGCGACAAAGGCGGAAATTGGTCACGTTGCCGCTGCCGGCCTGAAGCCGTTTCGCATTCTCAAAGAATTTCGTGATTTTGAGAGTGAAAAGCCGCTTGAAAAGGGTGTGGAAATTAAAGTCGATATATTCCACGAAGGTGAGAAAGTCAATGTCACGGGCGTCACCAAAGGTCGTGGTTTTGCCGGTGTGATGCGGCGCCATCACTTTAGCGGCGGTCCGCAGACACATGGCCAGAGCGACAGGTGGCGAGCACCTGGTTCGATTGGTTCGTCGTCCTGGCCTTCGAGGGTCCTCAAAGGATTGAGAATGGCGGGACGAATGGGCGGCAACAACGTGACGATGCGCAACGTCCAAATCCTCAAAGTGGACGCGGAGAATAATATTATGCTTTTAAAGGGCGCTATTCCCGGCGCCAATAATAGTATTGTTTTTATCAGAAAGTAAGATAGTATGGAACTCACAGTTTACACGAAACAGGGCGCCTCAGCGGGCCGAACAGTCGATGTTCCCGATACGGTTTTTGCTGTAGAGCCAAACGAGCATGCGGTCTATCTGGCTGTTCAGGCGCAGCGCAAAAATTCTCGCCAGGGCACACGTGCGACAAAGAACCGCTCTCTGGTTTCCGGTGGTGGCAAGAAGCCATGGAAGCAGAAGGGTCGTGGAACAGCTCGCTCGGGTTCAAGCCGTTCACCCATATGGCGTGGCGGTGGCACGGTATTCGGACCGCAGCCAATTGATTTCAGGTACAGATTGCCAAAGAAGGTGAAAAAGCTGGCGCGCGTCTCCGTGCTCTCTGCAAAAGTGAAAGAAGATCAAGTGAAAATACTTGAAGATTTTACATTTGATCAGGCAAAAACCAAAGAGATGTTTCGCATTCTCTCCGGATTGGGTTTGGAAAACACCAGAACGCTCCTTCTCCTGCCGGCGCACGACGAAAAGGTCTATTTGGCAAGCAGGAACCTGAAAAATCTGCAAGTTGCTGTGGCGACCGATGCCTCGGCATATGACCTCATCCGTTGTCAGACGCTGCTCATCATGGAAGGCGCCATTGAAAAGCTAAAAGGTGTGCTGTTATCATGAAAAGTCAAAGAGAAATATTAGTACGGCCGATTCTCACAGAAAAAATGCTGAAAATGCAGGAGACCGCTCGGAAATACGGTTTTGTCGTCAATATCGAGGCCAACAAAATCGAGATTAAAGATGCTGTCGAAAAAAAATTTGATGTCTCTGTCATCAACGTCGCGACGATGAAGGTGAAGGGCAAGACCAAACAGAGCAATACCAGGCGTGGCCTGACTCACGGCAAAAGACCGGACTGGAAAAAGGCGATCGTCACTTTGCGAGAAGGCGATTCAATTGATTTCTTTGCGACGACATAATGACGATGGCATGTGAGGAGAAACTTTATGGCCGTAAAATCATTTAAACCAAAGACTCCCGGGCAGCGGTTCAGGACCGTCAGTTCATTCGCCGAAGTGACGGAGAGCAAACCTGAAAAATCATTGCTGACACCATTGAGCAAAACAGGAGGCCGCAATAACCTTGGCCGCATCACAGCGCGTAGAAGAGGCGGCGGCCATAAGAGAACGTATCGAATTATCGATTTCAAGCGCGATAAATTTGATATACCTGCCAGAGTCGCCTCCATTCAGTATGATCCAAACAGAAGTGCGTTCATCGCGCTGCTCAATTATGTGGATGGCGAAAAGAGATACATCATTGCTCCGCACGGATTAAATGTGGGTGATACACTGGTGTCTGGTGAACGACCTGAAATTCGAGCGGGCAACTCAATGCCATTGGCGAATATTCCTCTGGGTACGACCATTCACAATGTTGAGTTGAAAGCCGGCAAAGGTGGCCAGATAGCCCGCGGCGCCGGTATGGGCGTGCAATTGATGGCGCGCGAAGGGAACTATGCCACCCTGAAATTACCCTCCGGGGAAGTGAGATTGGTTCGCACAGAATGCAGAGCGACCATCGGGCAGGTGGGAAATCTGGATCATGAGAATATCACGATCGGCAAAGCCGGCCGATCACGCTGGCTGGGCAAACGTCCAAAAGTCCGTGGCGTTGCCATGAATCCCATCGATCACCCGATGGGCGGCGGAGAAGGAAAAAGTTCAGGCGGACGTCATCCCTGTACGCCATGGGGTAAACCAACCAAAGGCTACAAGACACGGAAGCGTCAGGTCTCTGACGGGCTCATCATAAAACGCAGGAATAAATAGGATTTCACGTAATGGCACGATCCGTAAAAAAAGGTCCTTACATTGACGAAAAGCTTTTGAAGAAAATCAATGCCTTGAATGATGCCAATGAAAAAAAGGTGATCAAAACATGGGCTCGTCGCTCCACTATACCACCTGAATTCATCGGACATACGATTGCCGTCCATAACGGCAACAAGTTCATCCCGGTGTTCATTTCAGAAAATATGGTTGGACACAAATTGGGCGAATTTTCGCCGACGCGCACGTACCGCGGGCACGTCAATAAAAAGGCCGAAAAAGTAAGAAGATAATACTAACTGCCGGTGGAGATAAACAAAATGGAAGCAAAGGCGATGGCAAAATGGATTCGCATTTCTCCCTACAAGGTGAGACGCGTCGCCAATATGGTGCGGGGTTTGGGAGTTGATGATGCATTGAATATTTTACATTTTAACGGCGCCGGACCTTCATTGCCCATTGAAAAGGTCGTCAGATCCGCAGTCGCAAACTTGATGAACAAGGAGGAAGGGGCCAAGATTTCATCTCAAGATCTCTACATCAAAGAATTGAAAGTGGATGGTGGCTTTGTGATGAAAAGATTTCGTGCCGCTTCCATGGGCCGGGGCATGCGTATTCGAAAAAGGACGAGCCATATCTCGGTTGTTGTTGCGCAAAAGCAAGACTAATTTTTAGGAGAAAGGTTTGGGACAGAAAACAAATCCTATTGGCTTTCGACTGGGTGTCATTCGAACCTGGGATTCCAAATGGTTCGATGAAAAGAATTTCGATGAAAAGTTGGCAGAAGATTTAATGCTGCGCAAATATGTCCATAATCGCCTGCAAAGAGCCAGCATATCGCGCATCATCATCGAAAGGACCCCCAAGCAAATTACCTTGACAATATACACAGCCCGTCCGGGTATCGTCATCGGTCGCAAGGGAGCTGAGGTCGACAAGCTGAAAGAGGAGCTGCAACGGATCACCGGCCAAGATATTCAGTTGAATATTAACGAGATCAAGCGACCGGAGCTGGATGCAAAACTCGTAGCGGACAATATTGCCAGTCAACTGGCCGGCAAAATATCATTCCGTCGCGCCATGAAAAAAGCAATCATGTCGGCGATGAGAATGGGCGCAGAAGGCATACGAATCAGTTGCGCCGGCCGACTGGGCGGCGCTGAGATGGCTCGTCGAGAACAGTACAAGCAGGGCCGGATTCCACTTCACACCCTGCGCGCGGATATTGATTATGCGACGGCAAATTCATATACGACATATGGCATCATTGGCGTGAAAGTATGGATCTGCAAAGGTGAAGTCATCGGCGAGATGATGGAAGAGTAGTGACGACTTTGGAGAAATAATCTCATGTTAATGCCAAAACGCATTAAATATCGCAAGCAACAGCGCGGGCGAATGACCGGCAAAGCTGTCCGGGGATCCCGCTTATCTTTCGGAACATATGGTTTGAAAGCGCTTGAGCCGGCGTGGATCACAGCCCGGCAGATTGAGGCCGCTCGTGTGGCGATGACGAGATATGTCCGACGGAGTGGCAAGATATGGATCCGGATTTTTCCGGACAAACCGGTGACGAAAAAGCCGGCGGAGACGCGTATGGGCAAAGGCAAAGGCGCGCCCGAGCTGTGGGTCGCTGTCATCAAGCCCGGACGAATTCTCTTTGAAATGGAAGGTATACCGGAAGAGACAGCGCACGAGGCACTCCGGCTGGCCGCACACAAGCTGCCTATCAAAACGAAATTTATCACCGCTTCAGACTTTGGAGACTAGTATAATGAAGATGGACGAGATTCGTCAATTAACGACAAATGAAATTAGAGTTCATCTTGAAGACGCACTGGAGGAGATGGAGAATCTGCGTTTTCTGCATTCCACCCATCAACTTGATAATCCCATGCGTCTTCGGTTGCTGCGTAAAGATATCGCCCGTTACAAAACAGTCTTGCGGGCACATGAGCTTGAGCATGAGCCGTTGTCAAAGTAATCGTTATTGGAGATAAAAAGTGGATCGAGGCCGAAGAAAAGTCATTCAGGGTGTGGTTTCCAGCGATAAAATGGATAAAAGCCGTGTTGTCGTTGTCGAACACCGGGTGAAACATCCCCTTTATAAAAAATTTGTGAAAAAAACGTCCAAATTTATGGCACATGATGAACAGAATGAAAGCCATATCGGCGACGTTGTAAGGATCATGGAAACGCGGCCATTGAGTAAAAATAAATGCTGGCGCCTCGTGGAGATTGTTGAAAGAGCAAAATAGTACAACTGCCCAAGCTGAAGGGAAATGAAATGATTCAGGAATATACCAAATTAAACGTCGCGGATAACACGGGCGCTAAAAAGGTTCAATGCATCCGCGTCCTGGGCGGCAGCAAGAGAAAATATGCGGGAATCGGCGACATCATCGTCGTCTCTGTGAAGCAAGCGTTGCCAAACGCAGCCGTTAAAAAAGGCGATAAGAGCAGAGCTGTGATTGTGCGGACGACAAAAGAAAGTCGGCGCAAGGATGGCTCTTATATTCGATTTGACGAAAATGCCGCCGTCCTGATTAACGAAGCCGGTGAACCAAAGGGAACTCGTATTTTCGGGCCGGTCGCTCGCGAACTGCGCGAAAAGCAGTTCATGAAGATTTTATCCCTGGCGCCAGAAGTCATTTGAGTTCATTAAAGATCGGATTGTCATATGCGTGTTAGAAAAAATGATCAGGTGTTGGTGTTATCAGGAAACTATAAAGGCAAAAAGGGCAAGGTGCTCAAAGTCTTTCCTGAGCAGAACAGGATTATCGTCGAAGGCGTCAATTTCATCAAACGTCACAGCAGGCCGACGCAGCAGAATCCCCAGGGTGGAATTATTGAGAAAGAGGCGCCGATACACGTCTCAAACGTGATGGTTGTGTGCCCCAAATGTTCGACACCCGCTCGCATGGGGCGACAGACTGTTTACGACGAGACGCGGAAGCGAAAGAATAGTGTCCGCGTCTGTAAAAATTGTGGCGAAATGTTGGTTTCTAAATAATATTCCAGTGGACCAAGAGAATGGCAAAAAAAGATGTTTACAGACCGAGACTGATCGAGACCTTTAGAAAAGAGATTGCCGGTCAGTTGCAGGAAAAGTTTAAATACGACAATGTGCACCAAATCCCGCGATTGGAAAAGATCGTCCTCAACATCGGCGTGGGTGAGGCGACTGAAAATGTCAAGAATTTGGACGGCGCATTGGATGACTTGACAAAGATCAGCGGACAAAAGCCGGTGGTGCGTCGCGCGAAAAAGTCCATTTCTAACTTTAAGCTGCGCGCCGGCATGCCGATCGGTTGTTCTGTCACGTTGCGAAAAGATCGTATGTACGAGTTTTTTGACCGTCTCATCAGCATCGCCATTCCGCGGATTCGCGACTTTCGCGGTTTGCCGGCCAAGTTTGATGGACGAGGGAATTACAATTTTTCCGTCAAAGAGCAAATCGTATTTCCCGAGATAGATTATGACAAGATTGACAAAATTCGCGGCATCAATATAACCATTGTGACGACAGCCCATTCCGATGAGGAAGCATTGGCGTTGCTCACTGCATTCGGAATGCCGTTTGTCAAAAAGTAATGGTCGAACCTTTCAAGTGAGGAGTTCTCTTGGCAAAGACGTGTTTGATTTACAAGGCGAAAAAAGAGCCAAAATACAAGGTGAGAAAGTATAATCGTTGCTCCCGTTGCGGCCGATCGCGAGGCTATTATCGGAAATTTGGCGTGTGCCGCATCTGTTTGAGAGAGCTGGCGCTCGATGGAAAAATCCCGGGCGTTGTCAAATCAAGCTGGTAGTCAACAAAGAAACCATGATCTCAAAAGTTAGCCGGTTTAGGGTTGTTAGGGAGAAAATAAATGTCAAAAACTGATCCCATCGCAGATTACTTGACAAGAATCAGAAATGCGACACGGGCGAAGCACCGCAAGGTTGATATTCCTGCTTCCAATCTCAAAAAAGAGATCACCCGAATTTTGCAGGAAGAGCACTATATTAAAAACCATATTATCATTGAAGATAATAAGCAGTCTGTCATTCGCATTTACCTCAAATATAAAGATGACGATGAGAGTGTCATCGCCGGTCTGGATCGCGTCAGTCGGCCGGGCTACAGACGATACGTCGGCAAGCGACTGATTCCGCGCGTCTATAATAATCTTGGCGTCGCCATCATGACGACGTCCCAGGGAGTGATGACAGGTCAGGAAGCGCGGCGTCGCGGCGTTGGCGGCGAAATTCTCTGCTATGTCTGGTAAAAAAAGATGATGAGGAGTTCATTGTGTCACGAGTTGGAAAACAACCCATATCAATACCGGAAGCCGTGACGATTCATATTGAGGATAATGTCGTCACAGCAAAAGGGCCCAAGGGTGAATTGTCAGTTGAGGTCAATAGCGATCTCACTTTAACGATGAAAGATGGCGTTCTCGCGGTCGGGCGACCCTCGGACGAAAAATATTATAAATCAATGCACGGATTATATCGGTCATTGGTGAATAATATCATCGAAGGTGTGACGAAAGGATTCGAAAAACGACTGGAGATAGTCGGCGTCGGATTCCGCGCCGAAATGAAGGGAAAGAATCTCTTACTGTCGCTCGGCTTTTCGCACGACATTTTATTCAAGCCCAGCGCCAACATCGAGTTAGCGACTGAAGGAAATAATGTCATCATCGTCCGCGGCATTGACAAGGTGCTTGTTGGTCAGGTCGCCGCAAAAATTCGCTCCTTTAGACCACCAGAGCCCTACAAAGGAAAAGGCGTTCGCTATGCGGGTGAAACGGTTCGACGGAAAGCCGGCAAAGCGGCCGCATAATTGAGGCGATGTCTCTGAACTGAAAAATAACGTTGAGATCATACCATGGCAGATAGAAATATACAAAAGCAGCGTGCGCGCGCGCGCCGTAAAAAACATCTTCAGAAGAGAATCCGCGGCACCCAGGAGCGTCCCCGACTCGTCGTGTTCCGCAGCAATAAAGAAATCTATGGTCAAATAATCGATGATGTGAAGCATGCGACCCTGGCGGCGGCGTCGACGAGATCCAAGGATATTGCTGCAGAAATCGCCGGCGCTAAAAACAAGACTGCGCAAGCAAAGGTCGCCGGCAAACGGCTGGGTGAACTTGCCACAGCAAAAAAAATTGAGCTGGTCGTATTTGATCGGGCTGGTTATTTGTATCACGGTCGCGTCAAAGCGTTTGCCGATGGCGCCCGCGAAGGCGGCTTGAAATTTTAATATGAATGAAAGTATAATCTCTCAAAGAAGGTTGTCAAATGGCTAGAAAACGGATGGAAAGAATCAATCCAAACGAACTTGAGCTAACTGAAAAGGTTATCCACGTCAATCGTGTTGCCAAAGTGGTCAAGGGTGGACGACGATTCAGTTTCAATGCCATTGTCGTCGTCGGCGATGGCAAAGGGACCGTCGGCATCGGCTTGGGCAAAGCGAATGAAGTATCAGATTGCATCGCCAAAGGCACAGATGCCGCCAAAAAGAGCCTCGTGCGCGTGCCGGTGTACAACGGCACCATCACACATGAGATCGAGGGCAAATTTGGCGCCGGCCATGTTTTTCTCAAACCAGCTGCTCCTGGTACGGGCGTGATTGCCGGCGGCCCTGTTCGGGCGATCATGGAAGCCGCTGGCGTGACCGATGTTTTGACAAAAAGTCGCGGTTCCGCCAATCCGCATAACGTTGTGAAAGCCACCATGGTCGCGCTTACCAGCTTGATGGACGTCCAGTCCATCGCACGAAAACGCGATATGGCGGTCATGCGTGTCTTTAATACGGAGCCCAAAAACCAGCCCGTTGAAACCGAATAATACAATATTCAGGATGTGACAGAATGGCAAAAAAGGCTGTAAAAAAACTTAAAATAACCCTGGTGCGCAGTACAATCGGTCGATTGCAGGTGCAGAAAGATACAGTGCGCGCTCTTGGTCTGCGCAAGATGCACCAGACCGTCGAACATGCCGATACGCCGGCTATTCGCGGCATGATTAACAGAGTAGCGCATCTGGTCACGGTCGAAGAAGCATAGCTGGCTTTCAGCCGCTGACACTGAACAGGATGACATTGAGGCGATCATGGATCTATCGAATTTAAAATATGCTGACGGTTCTCGCAAGAACCGCAAACGTATCGGCCGAGGTGGCGCGCATGGAAAAACAGCGTGTCGGGGCCACAAAGGTCAACGTTCCCGCTCCGGCGCCAAGCGTCGACTCTGGTTTGAAGGCGGCCAAATGCCGATCATGCGACGGTTGCCAAAGCGTGGCTTCAAGAACTTTAATCGTATCGAGTATCAGGTGGTTAACGTGAGTGATCTGGCGAGAATCCAGGGTGTTGAAGAAATTACTCCCGAGATCTTGCGTCAAAATGGTCTGATCGCGAAAAGAGGCATGCCGGTGAAGGTCCTTGGCAAGGGTGAACTCGAACAGAAGGTGAATATTGCCGCAGATGCATTCAGCAAATCGGCCATAGCAAAAATCGAGGCTGCCGGCGGGAGGACGACAACATTATGATGGACAAGTTACAAAGTATCTTCAAGATACCCGAGCTCAAAAGGAAGATTTTATTCACATTTCTCATCCTGATTGTCTACCGCATTGGAGGGCATGTTCCGGTCCCCGGCGTGAACGCCCAGGCTTTGGTCGAGTATTTTCGACAAGCACAGCAAGGTTTGCTTGGTTTGTACGACCTCTTCGCCGGCGGCGCCTTTAGTCGCGCCACCATATTTGCCCTTGGCATCATGCCGTATATTTCCGCGTCGATCATTCTGCAGCTATTGGGCGCTGTGCTTCCCTACTTTCAAAAATTGCAGCGGGAAGGCGAACAGGGTCGCAAAAAAATAACTCAATACACTCGCTACGGCACGGTGGCCATCTCCGCCATGCAAGCCGTGGGTGTGAGCATATTTCTCGAACGGATTGGCGCCAGCTCAACCGGGCAGCTGGTCGTGCCGAATCCCGGCATGGGTTTCCGACTCATGACTCTGCTGACGCTGACGGCGGGCACTGTCTTGATCATGTGGCTTGGAGAGATGATCACAGAAAAGGGCATCGGCAACGGCATCTCGTTGATCATTTTTATCGGCATCATCGCGCGTTTTCCGAACTCGATTCTCGAAGAGGTGCAACAGGTTGGCGCCGGCAACCGAACCTTGCTGACAGAGATTTTATTATTGGCGGTGTTCGTCATCACCGTTGCGGGAACAGTGTTGTTGACGCAAGGCACGCGAAAAATACCCGTACAATACGCAAAGCGGGTGGTCGGTCGCAAGGTCTATGGCGGTCAGAGCACACATATTCCATTGCGCGTCAATACAGCGGGCGTCATGCCAATCATCTTTGCCCAGTCGATTTTGTTCGTACCGCAGACTATAGCGCAATTCTTTCCAAACAGCGAGTTCATGGCTTCGGTCAATCGGATGTTTGACTATACCTCATGGGTTTACTGGCTCATCTATTCGCTGATGATCGTTTTCTTCACCTATTTCTATACGGCTATCGCCTTCAATCCGACGGATGTCGCCGATAACATGAAGAAGCAGGGCGGATTCATTCCCGGCGTTCGCCCTGGTAAAAAGACGGCCGAGTTCATTGACAATATATTGACGCGAATCACCTTGCCGGGATCGATTTTTCTCGCGATCATTGCCATTTTGCCCTATATTGTCAGTCGGTTCACAAATGTCTCCATGGGATTTTCCAGCTTTTTTGGCGGAACGTCCCTGCTGATCGTTGTGGGCGTGGCTCTGGATACATTGCAGCAGGTTGAGTCGCATCTGCTCATGCGTCATTATGACGGTTTTTTGAAAAGCGGCAAAATACGCGGTCGCAAGAGATTTTAGAGAGGGAGCGTGAGATGAGGCTTATATTCCTGGGCGCCCCTGGAACCGGCAAAGGAACGCAAGCGTCTGTTTTGGCGGAAAAATATCATATCCCGCAGATATCCACCGGCGATATCCTGAGAAAAGCGGTCGCCGATGGCACCGAGCTGGGCGTCAAAGCCAAAACCATCATGGAGTCCGGCGGATTGGTTTCTGATGATATCATCATCGGCCTCATCGACCAGCGCCTGGCACAAGATGATTGCAAAGCAGGCTATATCCTGGATGGTTTTCCACGGACAATAAAACAGGCCGAAGATTTGGATGAAATGTTAGCCACGTCCGGAATTGATGCTGTGATTTATTTTGATGTTGCTGAAGGCGAGATCGTCAAGCGTTTGACGAGTCGACGAACCTGCACGCGGTGCGGCTACAATCACAATATGATTTACGATCCACCTGTTGCCGGCGACAGATGTGCCAAGTGCGGTGCACCGGTCATTCAGCGCGATGATGATAAGGAACAGACGGTGCGCAACAGATTGGCGGTTTATGCGGAAAAGACAGCACCTCTGATAGAGTATTACAAGCGGCAGAGAAAGTTGTATACCGTCGATGGCGCACAGGAGGTGGAGAAGGTTCGTCAGGACATAATTGACCTGTACGAAAAATTATCTGTTTGAGAGATGATCAATATCCGGAATGAACGAGAGATAGAGCTGCTTCGAAAAAGTGCTCAGATTGTGGTCGAGGCTTTAAATTTGATCGAAACCAGAATTCAGCCGGGAGTTCGGACCGGTGATCTTGATCTTGAGATTGCGGATTTCATACGGTCACGACATGGCCGCCCGGCTTTCAAGGGTTTTCACGGTTATCCGGCAAACAGCTGCATCTCCGTGGATGAGCAGGTTGTGCACGGCATTCCCGGCAATCGGCGCTTGAAAGAGGGCGAGATCGTCAGCGTCGATATTGGCGTTGAGTTGAATGGTTATTATGGCGATGCGGCAAAGACGTTCAAGGTCGGATGTGTGAGTGCTGAAAAAGAGAGACTCATGAAATGCACAAAAGAGTCACTCGATTTGGCAATGGAAGCGGCGGTCGCCGGCAATCATCTTTCCGATATCGGATATGCTGTGCAGAAACATGTTGAAACAGCTGGTTACTCGGTCGTACGCGATCTGGTGGGGCACGGTTTGGGTACAGAGATGCACGAGCCGCCGCAAATCCCAAATTACGGCCCGCCCGGAAAAGGCCCGCGGCTGAAACCCGGCATGGTTTTCGCTATCGAACCCATGGTGAATATGGGAAGTTATGAAGTGTTTACCGACGACGATCAATGGACGGTGGTGACGAAAGATGGCAAGCCATCCGCTCATTACGAACATGATATAGTGATCACGAATGGTAAACCGGATATATTAACAGCCGGATTATAGAATATGGCAAAAGAAGATCCCATAAAAATTGACGGTACGATTCTCGAAACGCTTCCCAACGCGACATTTCGAGTTGAATTGGAAAATGGTCACAAGATCCTGGCGCACATTTCTGGCAAAATGAGAATGCATTTCATAAAAATATTGCCCGGAGACAAAGTGACCTGCGAGTTGTCACCGTATGATCTGACACGTGGTCGAATTACCTATCGATATAAATGAGTTGGCGATAGGACTCTGAACAGGTTTGAAAAAGGACCAGAGCGATGAAAGTAAAAGCGTCTGTTAAAAAACAATGCGAATATTGCAAAGTGATCCGACGGAAAGGTCAAATTCGCATTATCTGTAGTCGAAATCCACGACATAAACAACGTCAGGGATGATCAAGTAAAAGGAGATTATTTTGGCTCGTATAGCTGGAGTTGATTTACCGAGAGAAAAAAGAATCGAAGTCGCCTTGACCTATATCACAGGTATTGGCCTGGCTTCTGCGCAAAAAATCCTGGCAAAGGCGGGCATTGATCCGGACAAGCGCGTTCATGCCATGTCCGCCGAGGATGTTGCCCAAATACGCGATGAGATCACCGAACATTATAAAGTCGAGGGCGCCTTACGCAGTGAGGTGCAGATGAATATAAAGAGATTGATGGACATCGGCTGCTATCGTGGATTGCGCCATCGACGAAATATGCCGTGCCGCGGCCAGCGCACGCATACGAACGCGCGAACCCGAAGAGGCAAAAGAAGCCTGGCGGTGAAAAAGAAGGCAATTGCTGGAAACAAATAGAACACGAGGTGCTCGTTGAGTCCGAAAAAACGAACAAGAGTCACAAAGAAAAAAGACAAAGTTGAAGCCAATGGTGTCGCCCACATAAAGGTCACATTCAACAATACCAATATTACCCTGACAGATATTTACGGCAATGTGATTTCATGGGCGACGGCGGGTCGAAGCGCATTCAAAGGATCACGAAAAAGTACTCCGTACGCGGCTCAGGTGGCGGCAGAACGAGCTGCGAGAGAGGCGATTGATCTGGGTCTGCAGCGCGTCGAAGTGATGGTCAAAGGTCCCGGTTCCGGTCGCGAAGCGGCGGTTCGTTCCTTGCAGGCTGCCGGTTTGGAAATTACGGCGATTAAAGATGTCACGCCCATCCCGCATAATGGCTGCCGTCCGCCAAAGCGACGTCGGGTATAATTTCAAAGACACTGCGAATGACAAAGATGCAACCATTTTTGTCCTGGCATTAGGAGGTAAAGTCATATGGCGAGGTATACCGGTGCTGATTGCGTATTGTGCCGTCGGGAAGGGATGAAGCTCTTTTTGAAAGGCACGAAATGCAGCACCAATAAATGTCCTTTTGAAAAAAAAGGATACGCTCCCGGTCAACATGGGCAGAAGCGACATTTCAAGCAGTCCGAATACGCTGTACAACTTCGCGAAAAGCAGAAAGTGAAAAGGATGTATGGATTGCTGGAACGTCAATTTCGCATCTATTTTGAAAAGGCCGAGCGTGCCAAAGGTATCACGGGTGAAAATTTGCTCAAGTTTTTGGAATGTCGTCTGGACAATATCATTTATCGTCTTGGCATGGCGCCGTCTCGTTCAGCAGCGCGACAGTTTATCCGGCATCGCCATTTCATGGTGAATGGCAAGCTCGTCGATATTCCGTCGTACCAGATTCGTGCGGGCGACGAGATCCAGGTTGTTGAAAAGAGCCGACAGATGGACGTCATCCATGATTCGATGAAGCGCGTGCGCGACGGCAAACTTGTCAGTTGGCTCTCTTTGGATAAAGCGCAGATGAAAGGCAGTATGCTGCAGATGCCCGTGCGAGCGGAAATCCCGACGAATGTGAATGAAAAACTCATCGTCGAGCTCTATTCCAAATGAGCTGATGATCAATCAATGGGCCACTATTTTACCTAAAAATTGGAGAAATAAATGGCTTTACCAAGTTTTCAGATGCCCGAAAGCATTGAACTGGATGAGGCAACATATACGCACACATTTGGCAAATTTATCGTCCAGCCCCTCGAGCGTGGCTTTGGCGATACCATCGGCAATGCACTCAGACGGGTGCTGCTGTCGTCCATCCCTGGAGCTGCCATCACCATGTTTCGCGTCGACGGCATTCTGCACGAGTTCAGCACTATTCCCGGCGTTCGCGAAGATGTATCGGAAATGGTTCTGAACCTGAAGCAAGTTCGGATCAAGACGCTTGAAAAAAAGCCGGACAGGGTCCTCATCGATTTGAAAGGCCCCAAAGAATTCAAGGCAAGTGATATTCAAAAAGGCTCAACAGAATTCGAAGTGTTGAATCCGGATCTTTTGATCGCAACGCTGAATGAAGATGCGGAATTCCAGATAGAGCTGCGTCTCGGTCGCGGTCGCGGTTATGTGCCGGCAGATGAAAATAAAGTGTCTGACATGCCGATCGGCATGATTCCAATTGATGCGATCTTTACTCCGGTCACTCGAGTCACCTATCGCGTTGAAAATACGCGGGTCGGACAACGGACCGACTATGAAAAGCTCATTCTTGAAATCACCACGGACGGAACCCTGACGCCCGATGATGCACTGAGTTATGCCGGAAAAATTCTACGGGATCATATTCAGATGTTCATCGGATTCGATGTGGAGACAGAAGAAGAAGAAGTGCCCGAAGTGGATGAAGAGGTGATTCGTATTCGGAAGCTGCTGCAAATGAGCGTTGATGAACTTGAACTCTCGGTGCGATCACACAACTGTCTCACCGCCGCCAACATCACCACCATTGGCGATCTAGTTCGTCGCGATGAAAATGAAATGTTGAAATTCAGAAATTTTGGCCGCAAGTCATTGACCGAATTGAACAAGATTCTCGATGAAAAAGGCCTGCACTTTGGCATGGATATCGAAAAGTATATGAAAAAGAAAGACGATTGAGGTCATCGCCGTCTTTGATGAAGGAAGAGTTTGATGAGACACTTGAAAGCAGGAAGAAAATTAGGCAGAACAGCGAGTCACCGCAAAGCCACCCTGGCCAATATTGCCGCCTCACTCATTGAGCACAAAAGCATCATCACCACGACGCTGAAAGCAAAGGAGGCTCGGGGAGTTGTGGAACGCCTGATAACATTTGCCAAACGCGGCGAGCTGGCGGACCGTCGCCAGGTCTTGCGCACGCTGCAGAATAAAAAACTGGTGAAAGAGCTATTCGACGATATTGCGCCGAAATATGAAAATCGACCCGGAGGCTACACAAGAGTCGTCAAAATCGGCAACCGCAAAGGCGATAATGCGCCGATGGCTGTTTTCGAGCTCGTCGGCTACGAAGGCGCCCAAGCCGCAAAAATTGAAAAGGCTCGTCAAAAGCGCGAAAAGAAAGAAAAAGCGAGCCGCGAAGCAGCTGAAAAAAAAGAAAGTGACGCAGAATAACACTTGCTTTACTTCATGGACATGAGAGGGCAGTCATCTTGATTGCCCTTTTTCATTGCAAGACTCACGCTTTAAAAAGTTGAAATTTCACCACAATTTACTTAATTTGCTGCGAAAACCAGATCGTCATGGAACCATAGCGGCGGATTGAAGTAAAAGGTTAATGCATACTGTTGATCACGAGTTGCTGCAGGATATTTTATGAAAAAAATTCTCGCCCTGATAGTAATAATCATATCTTTTTTCCGATGCACAAATAACAAACCTCTTCCCAACGGCTATGAGCTTTTGGATCTCGACAATCAATCCGAACTGGCGCCGCCGATCACCCTGCGACCGACGCACGTCGGATGCTATTGGTCTTGCCAGCCTGCTGGCGATAAATCGACTTTGTTGCTCGGCTCTGGAAAAGATGCGCAGTCCTTTGTGGTATTTCAATGTCGAAATTTGAACAAAGTTGATTCGGCTGCCACTGTTGTTTCAGCAAAATTGGCCATGCGCTCAAGCTTTCATGTGGGTGAAGAAAGTGCTTTGACCGTGACGGCGCACCAGGTGATAGACGAGTGGGATGAATCCACTGTACTCTGGCAAGATATTGAAGATTCCTACATCGTTGAACCAGTGGAAACATTCGAATTCACTCCGCGCGACACCACCTGGCAGATCATACCCATTGCGAATGTGGCGTTCATAGAAGAATGGATACAAGACTCTTACAGGAGCACCACTGAAATCTATGGATTGCTGTTGAAATTTGATCGCGCCCGTGGCGGAGCCGTTTTCTATTCATCCGAAGCGACAGTTTATACACCCTATGTAGAGATCGTGACGCAACGCGAGCAAGTTGGTCTCGATACAACCTATGCCTATTTTTCTCATGACGCCAGCCTCGTTCAAAACCAAACGAATTCGCCGGCGGAGACATTGGAAAGAGATCCGGCGACTCTCAGAGTCGGAAACGGGACCGGCTATAAAAGTCTGTTGCAGTTTGATCTGTCGCAGATACCTCGCGAGGCGACAATTCATCAGGCGCTGCTGACTTTGGCGATAGATCAAGCGGAAATTTATATGCCTGGAGAAAGCTTTGGTGAGACCTTTTCAGTCGCAGCGCATGCCGTTGCAGCTGATTCGCTATGGGAGCCGACAGCTATCAAAATTGATTCCTCGCGGTCAGCTGCGGTGGATGTGGCGGCAGGTGGATCTGAGGCATTCGCTTTTGACAGCAAAAGCCCGGTGCAAAATATGTCGCGCATCGTTCAACGCTGGGTGTCGGAGATCACCCCCAACTATGGCATGCTGATCTATCCATATAATCAAAATTCGGATTTCCAGGAAATGGCATTTATGTCGGGTGTGACCGATACGAGCAGTGCGCCCACTCTCAAGATAACCTACTCCTTGCTGCCGGCGCATCGTTTCGCGCATCCATAATTTTCTGTATCAATCGGACCGGTTTTAAATGAAAAAATTTACTCTTCTCTTCCTGTTTGCCACAGCCCTCAGTCCATTTGCTGTTGCGGATTCATTTTATTCTGCCTATGGCTTGGGAATTCCACAGTATTACGTCTCCGCTCGCTCCGCCGGCATGGGAGGCGCCGGCATCGGCGTCGGTCAGCATCTGGTGATTAACGCGATGAATCCTGCGGCCATACCATTGCAAGGCTTCACCATGATAGCAGCAAGTTTTCAAGGTGAAATGGTGGACAATACGGTGAGCGGTTCTACGGTGACAACTCGCCAGGGAAATGCGAGCGGTTTTCAGTTTGCCATTCCCATGTACAAGAGCAGGATATCGCTGCTGGCATCACTCAAGCCGCTCGTCAGATCTCAACTGACCGTTGATTTTTCGAGTGAAAGCCAGGATTTTACTCTGCTCAGGACAGTGCGTTCGAGCGGCGGCATCTCGGCGGCATCCATTGGATTGAACTATGCCGTTCTTTCAGCTTTAACCATCGGAGGATTATTTAATTTCAATTTTGGCGCCTACAATGAAATCTGGAGCACTGACTTTGATAATGACACCTACATAAGCACAAAAGATGATATAACGAGCCATCTGTGGGGAACGGGCGTCGAGTTTGGCATTCTCTTCAAACCGCTCAGCTTTTTATCGATCGGTGGCATGGTCAAGTTGTCCTCCCAACTGGCAATCGAGACGACGACGATCGCGGCGAGTGGCGTCAATCTGACACCCATTGAACAGACCGCCAGCTATCCGCTGGCCTTTGGCGGCGGAGCGGCCATAGATATCAGCAAATTTACGATGGCGACTGATTTTTATATGCAGCGCTGGGAAGATTATAGGGTAGATGATCAAAAGGTTTCCACTCTGACAAACTATATCCGATTTGGCGGCGGCATCGAATTCATCGGGAGCAAAGACCAGCTCGCGACATACTATAAACGGGTGGCATTTCGCCTGGGCGTCGCTTATGCGCAGCTGCCTTTTGTTGATACAAACGGTGACGCGGCCACGGAATTGTTCTTCACCGGCGGCATCGGTTTGCCCTTCAATAAAGACGCCGGTCGAATCGATCTCGCTCTTGAGTTTGGTGAGCGCAGCAGCACCAGTGCCTATCCCTATTCTGAAAACCTCGTCAGGCTGACAGCGAGCGTCACTATGGCTGAGAAATGGTTTCAGCGCTTGTACTAGTCTGCCGGCCAAAAAAGTCTTGCATTTTAGTCCGTTTTTAGGTAAAATTAAAATATCTTTTTTGACGCATTTACAGACTCACCCTTGTCTTGTCCTGTAAGTAACGATACAAAACCTGGCAAATTGCAATATTTAAAAGTTCTGATAAGGAGGATTAGAGTGTTGAGAAAAGAAATGTTGGCTAACACGTTGCTGTTTCTTGTGGGGCTGGTCAGTGCTGGGATGGTAGTGTCATCTCTCATGACCGGATGCGCGACAACGACCGGCGGCAGTGGCGGCACCGGTGCGGTGACAGTTGACGAAGCGACCGAGACAGTGCAAGTGACGCGAGATTCGGTCATGTCAGAAGAAAAAAAACGAGAGTTCCTGATTGCGCTGAGCACAGGCAATGAGCATCATAAAAACAAGAATTACATCGATGCTATCAAACCTCTCAAAAAAGCAGCAGCCATGGATATTGAGCGTAAATATCCCTCCACCTACACCAAACTGGCTGATTCCTACGTCAAACTCGACAAGCCCGATAGCGCTCTGATCGTTTACCAGCAAGCCGTCGAGATTTATCCTGACAATGCATTCTTTTATCGAAGCGCGGGTTACTATCTGGCAGCCCTGCAGCGCACCCCTGAAGCGATCGATGCGTATGTGAATGCAATCAAGTATGATGGCCAGACAACCTCCGATTATAAGAACATCGGCCCGTTGCTGATGAGTGAGAATCGTCTGGAAGAAGCACTGGAAAGTTATCAAAAGCTGGCAGAGCTCGATCCGGGCGATGCCCAAACCCAAGAAATAATTGCCTCACTGCTGAGCCAGCTCGGCTATGACGCGTCCGATATCATTGAACAGAAGAAAAAAGCATTGGAGGCCAATCCGGAAGACACGACTCTCATGTTTGAAATTGCCGAAATGCTCTTCAAAGAACAACATTATGAAGAGTCCATTGAGTATTTTGATAAATTTTTGGCTGTCTCGCCAGATGACGCCGTCGCGCTGGAATACAAGGGAAATGCCCTGCAAAATGACGAAAAGTACGCGGCAGCCATTAAAAGTTATGAAAAGGTTTTAGCGCTTCAGCCGACGAACGTCAAGGTTATCTGCGAAATGGCTACATGCTACCTTGAACTGGGCAATCTGCAAAGAGCGATGAGTATCTCCCAACAGGCCATCAATACAAATTCAAATTTTGGCCTCGGATACATCGTCAGGGGAGATGTTTACGCGAAAACGGCGGATGAATGCATCAACAAACGCGACAAACGGATTGTCAACTTTGACGACAAGCTTGTCTACGAAAAAGCGCACAATTACTACCAGCTTGGCGCATCCAAAGATGTTCAATACGCTGATCTTGGCAGGCGCAAGATGAATTATGTCAAACCTGATATGCCGACAACCGAAGATCGATTCATGCACCCGAACCAGAAACAACCGGAGCTCGAATGCTATAAATGGCTTCCCTGGTGATAGATCCTTGTTGACAAATATTTCCGAGAGGGATTTGTGCGCCCCTCTTCACATGTGCGCGGCAGAATTTAACTGTTCTGTGGTGATGATATGACGATAGCCATCGGCTCTGATCATGCCGGATTTGAGCTCAAGCAGCAGATCATCAACTATCTCGCTGAAAATGGCATGGACTATACAGACTATGGCGCCTATGGTTCAGCACGCGTCGATTATCCCGATTATGGCGTCCTTGTCGGGAAAAAGGTCGGCGCCGGCGAGCACGAAAAAGGCATCATCATATGCGGAACCGGCATTGGCATCAGCATCTCTGCGAACAAAATGAAAGGTGCGAGAGCGGCTCTCTGCACCTCCGATTATATGGCCGAAATGGCGCGCAAGCATAACAACGCCAATATCATCGCCCTCGGCGGTCGGACGACGACAGCAGAGTTGGCCATGCGGATGATTCGTATTTTTTTAGACACAGAATTTGAAGGCGGTCGACACGCCACTCGGGTGGCAAAAATACATTCTCTAACCAAAAGGTAGTGTTGCTGAATGTCATTCATTGCGAAATTTGATCCTGAAATAGATGATGCCATAAAGCGAGAAACGGAACGGCAGAACTATAAACTCGAACTCATTGCGTCAGAAAATTTTGTCAGCTACGCGGTGCTTGAAGCAATGGGTCAGGTGATGACCAACAAGTATGCCGAAGGGTATCCGGCAAAACGCTACTATGGCGGCTGTGAGTTCGTCGATGTCGCCGAAAACCTGGCGCGAGAACGCGCAAAAGAGCTTTTCCACGCCGACCATGCAAACGTCCAGCCGCACTCCGGATCACAAGCCAATATGGCCGCCTATTTCAGCCTGATTCATTATGGCGATACGGTGATGGGCATGGATTTGGCGCACGGCGGCCACTTGACGCATGGCAGTCCCGTCAATTTCTCCGGCCGATTTTTCAAAATGGTCCATTATGGCGTCACGCGCGATGGCATCATCGATATGAACCGCGTCGAAGAGATGGCGCTGAAAGAAAAGCCCAAGTTGATCATCGCCGGTGCAAGCGCCTATGGGCGAGAATTCGACTATGCCGCTTTCCGTCGCATCGCCGACAAGATTAACGCCAAACTGGTGGCGGATATCGCGCACCCGGCAGGACTCATTGCCGCCGGGCTGATCCAGAGCCCCATTCCCCATTGCCACATCGTCACGACAACCACCCATAAAACGTTGCGTGGACCACGCGGTGGTATGATCCTCATCGGGCGCGATGCGGAAAATGATATGGGGATTAAAAATCCAAAAGGATCTTTGAAAAAATACTCAGAATTGGTTGATTTCAATGTGTTTCCGGGATTTCAGGGTGGACCCTTGATGCACGTGATTGCTGCCAAAGCGGTCGCCTTCAAAGAGGCGCTGCAGCCAGAGTTTGTCGATTATCAAAAGCAGGTGATCAGGAATGCCCAGACGCTGGCCGCTGCATTGATGGCGCGCGGTTATCATATCGTCTCCGGCGGCACCGATACGCACGTCATGCTGGTCGATTTGCGTTCCCATAAATTGACCGGCAAGGAATCGGAGCGCGCGCTGGAAAATGCCGGCATCACGGTGAATAAAAATATGGTGCCGTTCGATGATCAGAGCCCATTCATCACCAGCGGAATTCGATTGGGCACACCGGCGCTGACGACGCGCGGTATGAAAGAGGATGAGATGCGCGACATCGCCGCATTCATCGATGATGTGTTGGTCCATATCGCCAGTGAGACGACGCAACAAAAGATCAGACTCCAAGTTCGCGAACTCTGCGAACGATTTCCCTTGTACGCACATTAGAAAACTATTTTCGTGGGTCTACTATGAGATGCCCATTTTGCAGTTATCATGATACCAAAGTGATTGATTCACGCACACGTGACGGCGGTCGATCGATCCGCCGACGTCGGGAATGCATAAAGTGCCGCCGTCGTTTCACGACGCGCGAGACTGTCGACGAAATTCCACTGTGGATCATCAAACAGGACGGCACTCGCGAAGAGTTTGATCGAACAAAACTCATCAGAGGCATCCAGTTCGCGTGCATCAAACGACCGGTATCCGCGGCCGCCATTGAACAAACAGCCTCAAAAATAGAGTACGCTGTTCGCGACAAGGGTGTCGAAGAAATCGCATCCGAGGAAATCGGCGAGATGGTCATGGCGGAGTTAAAAGAGCTTGACGAAATCGCCTATGTCCGATTTGCCTCTGTCTATCGAAATTTTCAGGCAAAAGAAGAATTTCTTACTGAATTGAAACAGCTATAGAAAGACTCCTCATTCATCACTAGATGTATCATTTGACAAAATTTTAAGATTCTGAATAACGACTATGAGCGGAGCAAATGGTGGGATTCATGAGCAGTAAATCATTTCCCGGCGGCATTCATCCGCCCGGGAACAAAAAAACGACCGAATCATTGCCTATTGAAAAATGCCCGGCGCCCCCAAGCGTCGTCATTCCTCTCCAGCAACACATAGGAGCGCCGTCAAAGCCAATCGTCGCAACGGGAGACGCTCTTCGAATCGGTGATTCGATCTCCGAGAGCGGTGGTTTTGTCTCGGTTCCGTCGCATGCGACCGTATCCGGCACTGTCAGCGCTATAGAGGTTCGACCACATCCACTGGGTGTGAAAGTGCTGTCCGTCGTCATTGAAAATGACGGCCAGGAGAAATGGCGCGATGACATTGGCTTTGATGAGAATTATCGCGAACTCGGCAAAAAAGAGATGATAAATCGCATTCATGCCGCTGGTCTGGCCGGCATGGGAGGAGCGACTTTTCCAACCCACGTGAAATTAAGCCCGCCAGCCGACAAAAAAATAGACACATTGATCTTGAATGGCGCCGAGTGCGAGCCGTATTTGACCTCCGACCATCGTCTCATGCTGGAAGAGCCGGAAAAAATTGTGCGAGGCATGGAAATTCTTTTCAAGATATTGGGAGCAAAGTCTGGCGCGATCGGCATCGAGGGCAACAAGCCGGATGCGATCAAAGTCATGCGCCAAAAAATTGCGGAACTTGGCTTGCCGTTTAAAATCCATGCTCTACATGTCAAGTATCCCCAGGGCGCCGAAAAGCAATTAATCAAAGCCATCACCAACCGTCGCGTGCCGGCCGGCGGCCTGCCAATGGATATTGGCTGCGTCGTTCATAATGTTGGCACCGCTGCAGCCGTCTACGATGCAGTCGCTTGCAAACGCCCGCTGGTTGAGAGAGTTGTCACGATCACTGGCGCTGGAGTGAAAACGCCAAAGAATTTGCTCATCCCCATTGGCACGCCATTTTCACACGTTTTCAACCATTGCGGTGGCCTCACCGATGACGCCGGGAAAATCATCATGGGTGGACCGATGATGGGGCTCGCACAATCTGATCTTGCAGCGCCTGTCATCAAAGGCACATCCGGACTCCTGGTGCTGAATGAAAAACAAAGTCGACGAAAACAGGAACAGCCCTGTATTTCATGTGCGCACTGCGTCGATGCATGCCCGATGGCACTCCTCCCCAAGATGCTCAGCCAATTCGTCAAACACGAACGTTTTGCAAGCGCTGAATCTTATAACATCCTCGACTGCATCGAGTGCGGTTCCTGCGCCTTTGTCTGCCCGGCGAATATTAATCTGGTTCACTGGATTAAATATGGCAAACTCAAAGTCATGCAAAAGCGAAAAAAAGCGAACTGACAAATAGGAAAATAAAAGCCATCCATGGATAAGAAATATTTTGTCTCGAGTTCCCCGCATATTTACACCCAGGATTCCATTCCCAAAATAATGTACACCGTCATTTTGACGTTGGTGCCCGCGGGGATCGGCTCGGTTTATTTTTTTGGTCTTCGCACATTGTGGATTATGGCGATTGCGATTGTCTCCGCTGTTGCAGCGGAAGCAATCGTCCAAAGAATGATGAAACGTCCTGTCACAGTTTACGACGGCAGCGCCATCTTGACCGGCCTTTTGTTGGCCTACAATGTTGCGCCGAGCGTGCCGCTGTGGCTGCCCGCCGTCGGCTCTGTTTTTGCCATCGCGGTCGGCAAGATGGTGTTTGGCGGACTTGGTTACAATCCGATGAATCCGGCCCTGCTCGGACGCGCGTTTCTCCTGGCCTCATGGCCGGCGCATATGACAATATTCTCCGGCGCTGTGCCAAGAGGCGGCACAGTGTCGGGAATTGATGCGATTACGAATGCCACGCCGCTCAATGTTTTAAAAGCGGCGCAGGATGTTTTACAACATCCCCAGGATTTCTCCCCGGCGCAAAAAATGGAAGCAAGCGAGGCAATCGGTCAGCTCTATGATTCGATAGAGGATTTGTTCCTCGGCCGAATCGGCGGCTGCATTGGTGAAACGTCGGTCGTTCTGCTTTTGATCGGTGCAGCATTCCTGATGTACAGACGTTATATTGGCTGGAAAGTCCCCTTCACCTACGTTGGCACCGTAGCCCTGCTCACCTGGATCTTTGGCGGCGCCGATGGCCTTTTCACCGGCAATCCCATTTTTCACGTTCTCTCCGGTGGTTTAATCCTCGGTGCGTTTTACATGGCAACCGATATGGTCACATCGCCGGTCACAGTGGGCGGACGGATATATTTTGGCATTGGCTGCGGCGTGATCACCGTCGTCATTCGTCTGTACGGCGGCTATCCCGAGGGCGTATCGTATTCCATCCTGCTGATGAATTTGCTGACGCCCTTGCTCGATCGCTGGACTCGGCCAAAAGTTTTTGGAGGAAAGAAAAAGGCATGAGAGATATTGGAAAACTCGGCGGTCTTTTGCTGCTGATCACAACCATCGCTGCAACCGCGCTCGCCGGTATCTATAATGTCACCAAACCGCGTATTGAGGCGCAAAAAGCGCTGGAACTGGACCGCGCTTTGACGATCGCATTGCCCGCTGCACCGCGCGAAGCAATATTTCCGGTGCAAGCCAATGATGACATCCTCTATTATGTGGGATACAAAACGCCTGAGAAAAAAGAATTGATCGGTTATGCGTTTGTTTCCCATGGGCCGGGTTATTCAAGCCTCATTGAGACGATGGTTGGCGTCGATAGCCTCGGCGCTATATTGGGCATGAAGGTGCTGAATCAGGTGGAAACGCCCGGCTTGGGCACAAAGGTCGAGGAGACCAGGCACGGTGAAGGTGAGCCGTGGTTCACCCAACAGTTTCTGCGTAAGCCGGCCGGACAGCTGGCAGTTGACAAGGACGGCGGCGACATTCAGAGCATCACCGGCGCGACGATTTCGTCTCGTGCAGTGGTGAAATCCGTTGTGGCGGCGTATGAAAAATTATTGGCTGATAGAGTCAAGCAAGACTAGAAATTTGAGGCGACCATGTCTGTAACGAGCGAGTTTACCAAAGGTCTATATAAGCAGAATCCTGTATTTAAGCAGGCACTCGGTCTGTGCCCCACTCTGGCGGTGAGCAATTCAGTGGAGAGCGCCCTGGGCATGGGCGTGGCCGTCACCTTTGTTTTGTTATGTTCAAATTCTATCATTTCGCTCATTCGAAAAATTGTTCCCGCAAAAATACGCATCCCAATTTATATTGTCGTTATTGCTACGTTTGTGACGATTGTTGACTTGTCGATGGCCGGCTTTCTTCCGGCTTTGCACAAAACATTGGGCATCTTTGTTCCGCTCATCGTGGTGAATTGCATCATCCTGGGTCGCGCAGAAGCGTATGCGGGGAAAAATAATATCGGGCTGTCGATCATAGATGGCCTTGGCATGGGCATCGGATTCACCATGGCGCTTTTGCTTCTCGGCACGATTCGAGAGTTCATGGGCAATGGCAGTTTTATGGGGATACCGGTCATGGGCCCCGCTTTTGAACCCGTCCTGATCATGATTTTGCCCCCCGGGGCTTTTTTAACGATAGGTTTTGTTTTGGGCTTTTTCAATTGGCTCGAGAATAAAAGAGCCAAATAAGTTTCGAGGTTGTGTATGGATCTGCAAAACTTGCTCGTCATTTCACTTGGCGTCATTTTCATCAACAATTTTGTCTTTGCCCGCTTTCTTGGCATCTGTCCTTACATTGGCGTTTCAAAGCAACTCGATTCGGCCATTGGCATGGGTGCGGCAGTGACCTTTGTGCTGACTCTGGCTTCAACTGTCACATGGCTGATTTATACCTATCTGCTCTCTCCATCGCCCGCCAATCTTTTTTTTAAATTGTTTGGCGGCAGCGCTCCACCGGACCTGACATTTCTGAAAACGATAGCCTTTATACTGGTGATTGCGGCGCTGGTGCAATTTGTCGAAATGGTCATTCAAAAAACCAGCCCGGCCTTGTACAAGTCCCTCGGCATCTATCTGCCGCTCATCACGACAAATTGCGCCATCCTGGGAGCGGCGCTGCTGAATATTGATCAAGGCTATACTTTCATCGAGAGTGTTGTGCATGGTATATCCGCCGGCATCGGTTTCGCCCTGGCGCTCTTGCTCATGGCGGGAATACGAGAAAAATTGGAAATGGCCGAGGTGCCAAAGGCGATGAAGGGCATACCCATCGCCTTTATAATGGCCGGATTGATGGCCATCGCATTTCTTGGCTTTTCCGGACTCAAGCTCGGCAATTGATTTAAATCTTGATTTTCGTTCGCACTTTATTTATCTTGCCCCTTGCTTCATTCGCAAAGAAAGGGGCACTTTTATATCATGACAATGCGAATTTGGAAAGGATTACTATAAAAGCATGGCAAAATCAAAAAAGGCACAAGACCGGAATCCCCACAAGATAGAAAATGTGCATCCGCAGGGACCGGAGGAGGAGGGAGGAACGTTTAAAGAGACCGCGAACGAACCGCATCCATCCGCGACTGATCCGATTCATCCGCCGGTCGGCGATGAGACTGATCCACAAAGAGCGGCAAACGGGACGAAATCCGCGGATCATAGCTCCGACAGCAAGGAGCGCACATCGCCGGACTCGATAGAGCGCCAGGATGGCGATCATGATGAAGGACATGGTGAAGAATATTATTACAATGGCTCGGCTCACCAGGATGATCAGCCGGGCGAGGAGTCGGCGAAAAAATCGGCAGATGCGCCTAAAGACAGCTCACCATCGCCAAAGAACGGATCGACGCGAGGTGGAGGCGGCAACAACGGCGATGATGACGGTGATGGCGAGATTGAAGACGGGAATCCGGAAAAGAAAATGCCGTTTCTTGATCATCTGGAAGAATTGCGCTGGACGCTGATGCGCAGTTTGATTGCCGTCGTGATTGGTTCGATCATCTGCTTTATTTTCAATGAAAAAATTATCCAGGCCCTGCGTTGGGTGGCGCCGCCGGACATGAACCTGGTCATTTTAGCCCCCACAGAAGGATTCATGATTTCCGTCAAAGTGGCGCTTTTTGCCGGCCTGGTTCTCGCGCTCCCTTTTGTTGCTTACGAGTTCTGGAGGTTCATTGTCCCGGGATTGCTGTCAAAAGAAAAAAAACTCGTTCCCCCCATCGTCTTTTTTACCGTCTTGTGTTTCATCCTCGGAGCGGCTTTTTCCTATTTTCTGATTCTGCGATACGCCTTGAAATTCTTGCTCAATTTTCAGGAACAGACGGAAAATATGATCGCCATCGGCAAATACCTGGGATTTGTCGTGACGTTGATCCTTGTCTTTGGGATTGTGTTTGAATTGCCGGTGATGTCATTTTTTCTCTCCAGGATTGGACTTCTCACGCCCGATTTTCTGCGTACAAAGCGTCGCTACGGCATCGTCATCATCTTTATCGTTGCGGCACTGCTGACGCCGCCGGATGTCATGACCCAGCTGATGCTCGCCGTCCCCTTGATTGTTCTGTATGAGATCAGCATCTGGGTCTCAGCCATGGCTGTCAAAAAGAAAGAGCAAAAAGAGGCAGAAGATCTGGCTGGATAATGTGGACCGGTGAAACTGCATGCACGATGCCCTGACAACGACGAACGCCTACATCGATCTGCATATCCATTCGACCTGTTCCGATGGCCTGCTCAGCCCTGCTGAAATAGTGTCCGTCGCCCAGGAGAGAGGTCTGCAGGCGATTTCTATAACCGATCATGACACGGTTGCTGCCATGCCCATTGTCGCCACATCAGCGGAAAATACAGGTATTGAAATTGTGCCGGGCATCGAGATCGGCGTCGCCCACAAGGGGTGTGAAGTGCATTTGCTCGGTTATTTCGTCGATGTGACGAGTAAAAGTTTGCAGGAATATGCCGCTTTGCTCTTGCAGTCGCGCGAAGGACGGGCGCGCGAAATTGTCCATGTACTGCAAAAACAAGGAATTAAAATTTCCTACGAGATGGTTCTGCAAAAAGCCAACGGCGCTCCTATCGGTCGCCCTCATATCGCCCAGGTCCTGGTCGAAGAAGGATATGTTTTTTCATCCTACGAAGCTTTTCAAAAATATCTCGGGGAAAATAAAGCGGGCGATATTCCAAAACTGAACATTGGCCTGCAACGAGCTGTGCAAATCATCCAAGAGGCGGGCGGATTGGCCTTTCTGGCGCATCCGGCGACCATCACTTGCTGTGAGGAGGTGTTGATGCGCTTGCTGGAGTATGGCCTGGACGGCATCGAGACCCTTCACCCCAAACATGTCGGCGGACTGCGTGAACAGTATAGCCGGATGGCGCGAAAATATAATCTCCTCGAATCCGGCGGATCCGACTGCCATGGCGGACGCGATGGCGAGATCTCCATCGGCGCTTTGCAGGTTCCCGCCTGTTTTCTTGAAGAAATTAAAGCACGACTACGCTAGACTTCTTTTCTTTCTACAAATTCCAGCCTCATGCGCTCCGGAGGAAAATATCTCTCACTGTCCAATCATCAAACTTTATTCTGGTCCCGATTATTCATGGGCGCCTCACACAAAGCCAGTGAGGAAAATGGGGGGAATAAAAAAAAATGGCCAAATGTTAAGGCAGTGTAATTAATCTGGAAATAGAGCAAAGGTGGTTGTATGTGTAGCCTCCCTCCTGCAACAGCCACCTGGGAATGGCGAGTCTGACTCGCCATTCCTATTTTGTCCTCTTGGCTAATTGAGCCGAATTTTGTATATTCATTTGCCTTCAATACCGTGCACCTAAAATCCGAGGTTACCCCATGATCAGTGAAAAGATACAACAAGCGATTGACATATGCCGAGAAAAAGGCATCGATGCCTGGCTGACATTTGCCAGAGAAACGACCTCATCGCCGGATCCGACTCTGGACTTGATCCTGGGAACCTCGTGCACCTGGGCGTCGGCATTCATCATCACCGCCGATGGCCATGCCATTGCCATAGTCGGCAGCCTTGATGTGCAGAATATCAAAGATCACGCACCGTACCAGGTTATCGGCTATGTTGATTCGATTAAAGATGAGCTGATCAGGACGCTCGACAAATATAATCCGCAGAAAATCGCCATCAACTATTCCACCAACGATGTGATGGCCGATGGACTTTCGCATGGCATGTATCTCATATTGCTGGACTATCTGCGCGATACAGCGTATTGCGATCGACTCGTGTCCAGCGAAAGTCTTGTCTCCGCGTTGCGGGGGCGCAAGTCAAAATCAGAGGTCGAGCTGATTCAAGGCGCCATTGCCGAAACGCTCGACATTTTTGATAAAGTGACGGCATGGGTGCATAGCGGACTCTCCGAGCAGGAGGTGGCCGATTTCATCAGGGGGGAAGTGAAAGCACGCGGATTAGGCTTTGCCTGGGATGAGGCCCATTGTCCGGCGGTGTTTTCCGGTCCCGATACCGCCGGTGCGCATGCCGGCCCCACAGCGCGCCGGATCGAGCGCGGGCATGTGATGAACATTGATTTTGGCGTGCGCAAAAAAGGTTATGTGTCCGATTTGCAGCGCACCTGGTATTTCGCCCGGCGCGGGGAGGCAGATGCTCCTGAAGAAGTGAGGCGCGGCTTTATGACCATTCGAGATGCGATCCGTAAAGCGGCAGAATTTCTCAAGCCCGGCAGGCTCGGTTGGGAAGTGGATGCGGTGGCTCGCGACTATATTACCGACGCCGGCTATGCTGAATTTCCGCACGGCCTCGGTCATCAGGTGGGCCGCCAGGCGCACGACGGCTCCGCGTTACTGTGCCCCAGATGGGAGAGATATAAAGATTTGCCCTATTCCGTCGTCGAAGCCGGTCAAGTGTTCACGCTCGAACCGCGTTTGACAATCGATGGCTATGGCATTGCCACGATCGAAGAGATTGTGCTGGTGACGAAGGACGGCTGCACGTTTTTATCAACACCGCAGGAGGAGCTGCTGCTCATCGCCTGATGTGATCGCCGGGCTTTCATTCATCTTGTCATCCCGCCTATTTCAACAACAGGCATTTTTGCGACCTGTTTTCATAGTGATAGAAAAATATCCCAGAGCCGGCATCGCCGGCTTCCCACAGGACCGCATGTTCGCCGGCATCTTGATGCGCATTCACCAGCTCGGCTACACATTGTCCGGCACAGTTATAGACCTGGATGCTGACATAAGACGGTGATGCCACGCTATAGGTGATAGTTGTACTGGCGCTAAACGGATTCGGATGATTTTTCAGGCTAAATTCCGACGGCACTTTTTCCTCCGGATTTTCGCCGCATTCAAGGATGTCCAATAGTTGATGCGCCGAGTCCAGTTTCATGGTGACGAAAAGCTCAAAGACTCTATCCAGGGTGTCGTTGATCTGGCTGTCGTTCGCATGCTGTCGCCGCAGAGTGTACAACCGCAGCGGCAGTTGCAGGTGCTTTGACTGCGGCTGAAAGGTCAAGTCGATGGCGGAGCGAACATTTTGCACCCTCTCGAGATAGCGATAGCCAAACTCTTCAGTCGGTTCGATGATGGTGCCTTCGCCATAGTCGTTCCATGTCACGAGTTGAATGATATGCGGCGCGTCAGACAACGCCTGCTCCAGGGTCAATGCAAACGTCGCACCATTCCCCGCATCGAGGTAGCCGTATCCCGCACTTACGCCGGCTTCCCGATAAATATCATGAAAAGCCGGGAAGGCGCTCGATATACGATATGGCCATAGCGCGGATTTTGTTGAAAACTGATTGAGGTATTCCTGCAATGATGCGTGCGTCAAGATGCCGTTGGATGATGTTTTCCACATGGGCGGCCAGGAGAATGCACCCGCGGCAGGAGCAAGCCGATTATCCAGCGTAAAGAACAGTGGCTGAACCGGTAATACGGAAAAGATGTTCTCCCACTCGGCGCTGCTTTTAAAATGCTGCGGCCCGAATGTCAGCAGCAGCGGCCGATTGTCAATTTTGACATATTCTCTGGACTGGAACCAGGTCTTGTTCAGATAGGTCATGACCTCACGGGCGTGATCATACTTGTCTTCTTGCCGTAAAACGGTCTGGCTGATCATGTGGGTGATGGTTTGATCCTCGTAAACGATAGCGAACAGCAGCTCCGCCTTGCGTATATATTCGAACACGGCGTGGGTACGATCATTAATGGCTGCATAGTCCCATAAATTACCTATCCCATACCAGTCAACTAAAATGCCGTCGATGCCGCTCACCTTCATCAACAGCACCTGGTATTCCATAATATCTTTGTCCATTGAATCGTAGGGACCGGTGAGCGGGTAATAGTGAGACGCTATCTCCCGGCGACCGTTCTCATTTGTGTTGTTCGGATTAAAATGATCCATGGTCCAGTGCCAACCCCAGCCCGATTCGACGGGTGGCGCTGTGTACCACGGCATAAAATGGGCGAGTAGAAGCGGTCTGTCTCCTGAACTGTCCTTGGCCGCGACGGTCGAGAGCATCAGTGAGACCGCGAGAAAAAAAACAGCAGATTTCATAAAGTTTGTCTCTTGTTCAGAATGATGAGCGACAGTGTTGCCAGGAGCAGAGCCGCGGCCAGGCAGACAACGTAGAGAAAATTATTGCCGATCAGCTCGCGGGTTGTGATCATCTCATCGGCGCCGGTTGGGATAAAATAACCCAGAACTGCTCCCGTACCATTGGCGATAAAATGTATGACTATCGTCACCATCAAAGACCGTGACCGATAATATATCCATCCCATGAAGAGGCCGAGAGCGAGGGCAGGTATGAATTGCCAGGGATTCAGGTGAAAGAGCCCGAAAAAAATAGCTGACCAGAAGATCGCTTTCCCGGGTGGGTAGATTTTTAAAAGTCCGTCCAGCATGATGCCGCGCACCAACAGCTCTTCGCAGATCGGCGCTGCAATCACCACCGTGATGATCATCCAGACATTTTGATCGCCCAGCAGCTGCAAAAAGAGCCGCTCGATGAAGGCGGGCATCGGTATCAGATCGACGAGGGGATCGACGAGAAAGTAGATGGCCAGCGTCGCCAGCACGATCAGCAGCATGCTGACGGGCGACGGCAGCGAGCAGTCTGGTGCAAAACGCCCTTCGACGCGCACTTTTTTTCGCACCGCAATCCAAATGACGACGGCAAACAGCGCGACATAACTCAGCAGCATTGTCAGAGAATGACCGACGATGGTCTGGCTCAACCCTGGCGGCCCCACTTTGGAGACAATGAAATAGAGGATGAGGATGAGCACATTGAGCGCTATTGCTGCCAGAACGGTGATCGCCAAAATCACCCAGCTTTCTTTGAGGTCGGGATAGGCTGTCCTCTTTTCTTCCCTGTCGAGTATCATTTCTCCACTCTATTAAAAAAAGATATTACGAAAATTAATTCAATCCAGCAAGTGCTTTGGGAGGTGAATGATTTTACCTGTTACGGGTAACAATGCTGTATTTTAACGTATATAGTACGACAGTACAGGATTGGCAATCGATTGGATTTTGCGCTATTCGAAGGACCATATATGGCACAACCTTTTTTTCTGCCCGTTGAAATATTTCGACAGACCCTGCTCTTTCATCAAGTTGAAAAGCTTGTCGATGAATTCTCGTGGCGCTGGCACGACTGTTCTGCGGACGACTTGCCGTTAGTGAAAATCTATGCGCCGGCCGAGCAGCAAGAGAGAGAAGCCCATCTCGATCTATTCATGCAAACCCTGCAGGAAGAAAGAAAGCAGGAGGCTCGATTTGAAGATGTCGAGATGCAGGAACGGATTTTCGCGCATATCCGAGCTTTTTTTAAATACGCGCTCGGATTCCGACCGGCAGAGGTCGATTTGATTCTCGATCTGGGATTCAAGGAATCGACGAAAAAATTTCTTCATCTGGCGCGCCAATTTGACGCGGCAATGGCGCCGGCGGACATTTTTCAGGCCTGTCGAAATGTGTGGATCATGAATGGCCTGCAACTCATGTTGGGACTCAAGGTGCGACTCACACCCGCCATATTCGCCTACAGCATGCTCTATCCCTACACAGATAATTATCTCGATAGCGCCGCCATCCCAAAAGAAGAGAAAATTGCCTTTAACGATCGTTTTGCGCGACGGCTGGCGGGAGGGAACGTTGCGCCAACGAATGAACATGAACGGATCGTTTTTTCACTCATCGAAAAGATAGAAGGAGATTTTGACCGCTCACGTTTTCCGCTGGTGTTCGAGAGTCTCCTGGCCATTCATCAGGCGCAGACGAAGAGTGTTCTCCTGTTGGGCTCGGTCGAGTTGGCACAAAAAGATGTCCTGCGCATCAGTCTGGAAAAAGGCGGGACTTCTGTGCTGGCTGACGGTTATTTGGTCGCCGGAAGATTGACGGATGCACAAGCCGCTTTTCTGTTCGGTTATGGCGCCTATCTGCAATTCCTGGATGATCTTCAAGATGTCTATGAAGATGAGCGTAGCGGCCAACGTTCCATCTATACGCTGGCCGTGCAAACGACATCCCTGGATCTGATCACGACTCAAACCTTTGATTTTGGCGAACGCGTGCTGGCTTCTCAGCAAGGATTCACTGGCCGCGCCGTCAAAGGTTACACGGACTTGATGCGCACGAGCATTCAGCTCATGCTGCTCGAAGCTGTGGGATTTGCAGGAAAATATTTCACGCCGGGATTCATCAGTAAAATTGAAAAATATTCACCTTTTCGTTTTTCTCATCTGAAGGCGCTGAAGGACCGACACGCGCCTTATTATATGTCGATGTTTGGCAGGTTAATCTGACTTGGTCAACTTCCTGATATAAATATTGCCGGTAAAATTGGTGAACTCTATATCCTGGCCGCCGCCGTTCAACGGTATTTCGGTCAGTTGCTCGAGGGTGGCTTCATAACCGTCATCTTTTTTATTCTCGGTTTTGCTTTTTGAAATCTTTCTTTTTGATGTATCAAAATCAGTATAGATGTCTCCATGCGACTTGAGTTTAAGATTTGCCTTGACATGTGACGGCAATGCCACATCAATATCGCCGCCAAAGGTGCTGAAAGACATGGGCTTGTCGGTTGCGACATGGGCGATGGTCGCCTCTATATTGCCCATGGTGTGTGCGACGATGGCGCCGCCAACATTGTGCATAGTAATGCCACCACCCAGTGCTTCAACCTCGATTTCGCCGTTGACATTCTCAATTGTCACCCCGCCGGTCACGGTCTTGAGATGAAGTGAAGTCTGCCTGGGCACAATGAGCTCCAGCTCATTGCCGCTGGGATTCACAAAAGACATCGGCGGCATATTGATTTCAATGATATTGTCGCGCTCTTCCACGTTGATGCCAAAGCGCGATGATTGAATTTTTTGCAGGCCCTTTATCTTTTCGGCATCCGGCTTGCTTTTCCATTCGTCGCTGACATCTGGCGCAAGCGGTACGTCGAAATTCATCACCGGCACGGCCAATCGTTGTACGTTGGCATTTTCTTTTGAGAGTATGATGACATCTCGTCCGGAATGCGTCTTCACTATGATGCTGCCGGCGATCATTTCAGCTTTGACCGTGCCTGACTGCGACGGATTGCTGAAAGCCACGACGAGGCTGTCGACGTTTTCCGCGTGCCCGACGATGATGAAGAGCAGCAGTGCAGCGAAAATTTTAATAGTGCATTCTCTCATTTTGATTCTCCTTAATAATTGTATCTCCCCTGAGCGTGCCAATGGTCCACTTGATGTGCTGGCGAACGGCACGATGAATGTTTTCGTTCTGTTCGAGTGCACCCAGCAGCTCTGCCGGACGGGTTTCTGTCTGACGAATGAAATCGACAATTTCAACCTGAACGAGCGGCGATTTCTGTTGTGAAAAGGAATCGATGACGTGCCGTCGCAGGCGCACATCGGTGGCAAAAGGTCGTAACGCGCGCAGGGCGGCCAGGCGCACATTGGTGCTCGGATCTGTTTCGAGCGTACGCTGCAGCGCTTCGCGAACGTCGTCTCGCGGTCCTACCAGGGAGCTGTAACTGACCGCTTGCAGCCGGTCCGCCGATGACGGCTGCTTGAGCATGGAAAACATGACCTCTTGTCGCATATCGTCAAGCTCATCCGCTAGCCGGGCAACGCGAGCGTGAGTCGATGCGGACGTGACCGTGACGCCAAGGACGAAGCCGATGACCAGCAGAGCGACGGCAAAGCCGAGTCGTAAAGCCGGTTTGGCTGCGAGACTTTTCCATGCGGGCAGTGCGCCCGGGTGGCGCGCCTCGCGCGCTCCGTGCTGATAGCCGGCTAACATGGCGTTGAATTTTTCCGTCAGCTTTTCGCTCGGTTTTTCTTCAGGCATCTCATCCAATCGGCGCCACACTCGCTCAAACGATTCGAATGCCATGCGGCAGGCATCGCAGCTGTCGATATGGCTCTGAATCTCTCGCTTTGTCGAATTTTCCAGTTCGCCGGCGAAATAGGGGACGATCTGCCTCATTATTTGATCATGCGACATCTTGTTGGACCTCAGCTAATACAGCGTAAATGGCGCCCAGCTCCTTTATTGCACGGTGAATTCTCACTTTGACACTGTTGACCGGGCAGTTGAGTATCTTGGCAATCTCTTTCAAGGCGAGATTTTCGAAACGCGCCATCAATATCACTTCGCGATGCTTTCTCGAAAGCTTTTGCAACGCCTGATGAAGAATCTCTATCTGCTGCTTTTTTGCTGATTCATCAAACGGCGTCGGCTCTTCGCTTTTCAAGTCGGAGCATATCTCATGCAGCGGATCGAAATGACGATTTTTGCGATAATGATCAATGCCGACGTTGCGCGCGATCTGAAACATCCATGATATGCAGGATCCTTTGCCCTTGAAGGTATGGCGGAAACGCAGCATCCGTAAAAAAACATCGTGTGTCAGATCTTCACTCACGGCGCGGTCACCCGTTAGCATGACAAAGTAATTGAACAGCTTTACATGATGTCTCGCGAAAAGATGGCTCAACTGATCGATCTGGCCATCACGAACGAGAAACATGATTTCCTCATCAGATCGTGAATTCAAAAGAGACGCCCTTTTTTATTCATCTGTATAAACTGACGAAATGAGAAAAGGTTACCAGGTCGGATCACTTTCTTTTTCAAATAAATGTTTGCGCGGAAGGGCAAGTGCGTGTTAAAATATATAGAACAGTTTCATCGCTATTTTGGGCCCGCTGTAGTTATCCGTCAAGCCGACGCGCTTTGCAAAAACGGCATAGGAATATTGATATTCAATCCCCAGTCCAACATTTGCGCCGAGCAGGAAATCGATGCCTGCGCCGAGGTTGAAACCCCAGCCGGTGCGATCCAGAGGTATTTTTTCCCCTGCGGCGCCATTCGGCCGTTCGCGAGACCAGATGGCAGCGACGCCGTAGGAAACGTACGGACTGATTTTATAGTCCGGCAGCAGCAGATATTTGAGATCAAAGGAGAGGTGCCGCAGGGTCACGGATTCGAGATCAATGTCAACGAGGTCGCGCTGCTGCCATTGCATGAGCGATACTCTGAGCGCGTGACCTTTATATCGCGGTGCGGCACATGCAAAGCCAAGATACGGCGCCGCGCCGTCAATGTTTTTGATGGGTTGGTTGGGATAAGCGTCCAGCGCGCTCGGTTTCCATACACCATAGTCAAGGCCAACATGGGCCCGTGACAGGCGGCCCTGCGACACGGCTGCCGTCGCCAGAGCAAAGCTGATGAGGAGTAGTAACTTTATAGAGTGCGCACCTTGCATAGTGATGAAAAGTATGGTTATCCGATTTGGGATTTAGACGCGCGCAGCGGATTGCTGTTACGCTTGATCCATAAAATATCAGGATCGATATTCGATTCGTTTACGAGATGTTGCCTCAATTTGTTTTGATAGTGAGTTACACGAAGGCAAAAAAGATCTTCACCCGCTGGATGGCAAAAAAATCTTAATCTTGATCATTGCTGTGAGCATCGGTTGACGCCTGAAAGCCGATGGGTTGAGTTTTTGCCGGCTCGTTGATAACTTTAATCTCGCCAAATTGCGCCTCATATTTATTGAGATTTTCTTGCAGGGCTTTTGATAACGCTTTGGCGTGTTGAGGAGTCATAATGATGCGTGAATAAACCTTTGTTTTTGGCACACCGGGCAATACGCGAGTGAAATCGATGATGAATTCCGCAGGTGAATGTGAAATGATCGCCAGATTGGCGTATGTGCCCTCAGCCTCTTTTTCACCTAATTGGATGTTAACCTGGTGCATCGGCTGATTATTTGCTGTCATAAGTGCCTCCGGTTGGTCTTTTTCGAGAGTTAATTATAAGGATTTCAAAATTGAACAGCAATAAAAATATATGAAGTAAAAAAAGCCGAGCAAATGCCCGGCTTTATCTATGAGCCTCTCATGGGGACGAACATAGCCCGATTAGCCTCAGGCGGCAAATCTTAGAACGTCCCACGGACTCTCTTTCTGATACAGCTCATGCAGATCGCAAAACTCATCAACGGTCAGTTTGTCATATGGTTTGTTGAAATAATTGCTGCTCATCTCATCCAGTGTCTTCAGGGCGCTCAAGGCAATGGGCGCCTCGCGCACGAGCTGCACCTCGGTGCAGTCCGGATAGAGTGCATCGATCAACTGTTCAATTTTGCCCGCATATGAGTAGTCACACCCCGTCACTTTGACGATAATTGATTTCCAGTAAAGTCCCATGATATTTCTCCTCATCTTCACATCAGCCACCCAACATAATCTATTTCTGGCCTAGTGTACCCGCAAAAAAAAGGATTAGCGTACGATTTCTTCCGCACACGCGCACGCTGTCTGCGAATGCGCAGCCAAATCGGCAAACAAATGGCTGTTCTGCGGAAAAGAGCAGGTCTTTGTCTTTTCATCTGAATATTCATAGCCCTCATTGACTTTTGCTTGCGAAACATCCTATTTTATCCTACATTAACGAAAAATTATCGCGAGCAACCACTCAAATGTTATGAGCAGATCCAGCAACAAAAGATTGTTTCTCATCGACGGTATGGCCCTCGCCTATCGCGTCTATTTCGCCTTTGCGCGCAATCCCCTGATCAATTCCAAAGGTGAGAACGTCAGCGCAGTTTACGGCTTTACGCAGACGCTGCTCAATCTTCTGGATTCGGAAATGCCCGACTATATCGCCGTGGTTTTTGACACGCCGGAGCCCACCTTTCGCCACGAGTTGTACGCTGAATACAAGGCCCAGCGCGCCGAGATGCCGCAGGATATGGTGGATCAGCTGCCGCGCATTCGCGAGATGCTCGATGTGCTGAAAATTCCGCTCATCGAAAAACCCGGATTCGAGGCGGACGATATCATCGGCACATGCGCTCGAGTGGCGAGCCAACAAAAAATAGACACCGTCATCGTTTCCAGTGACAAGGATATGCTGCAATTAGTCAATGAGCAGGTGAAAATCCTCAATCCCAGAAAGAGTGGCGATGAAGCGGAATGGCTCGATGTAAAGGGCGTCGAAGACAAGATTGGCCTGCCGCCTGACAAAATAATTGACTATCTCGCCCTCATGGGCGATTCATCGGACAATATTCCGGGCGTTCCCGGCATCGGTCCCGTATCTGCGTTAAAGCTGCTGCGGGAATATGGCTCGCTCCAGGGTGTTTTGGCCAACATTGACAATGTGACGGACACGCGCGCGCGCAGCGCACTGCAAAAGAATCCCGCTTCAGCGCTCCTGTCAAAAGAACTCACGGCCATCCACTGCGATGTGCCGCTCGATTTTTTGCCCGCCGATCTCGTTGTGGGCACAGTTGACCGGGGACGGGTATTCGAGTTTTTTCAGAACATGCAGTTTCGCACGCTGGCGGATCGGTTCGCACCGGCTCAGCCAAAGATGAAACGCGATTATCGACTCATTCAAACGGAAAATGAGTTGAACGAGCTGATCCAGCGGCTGCAGGTCCTCGAAAAGCTTGCCTTTGACACGGAAACGACACACCAGGATCCCATGCGGGCCGAGCTGGTCGGACTCTCGTTCTCATATGAGGATGGCGTCGCCTATTACATTCCGGTGCAGGGTTCCGGCCAGTTGATGAGCGACGTCAAGTCGCTTAAAATCGATGTGGTTCTGGCCGACCTCAAGCCGATTTTTGAAAACGAAAATATTGGCAAATGCGCCCATAACGCCAAATACGATATCATCATCCTGTCTCATTATGGCATCACGGTCAGAGGTTTGCTCTTTGACACGATGGTCGCCAGCTATTTGCTCGATCCATCCGCCCGGCAACATAATCTCGACGCGTTGGCGCTGGCCCATTTCAACCTGAAAAAAATACCGACGTCACACATCATCGGCAGCGGTGCAAACCAGATCAGCATGGACATGGCGTCCATTGAAGAGGTGGCCGAGTACGCGTGCGAAGATGCGGACGTGACGTGGCGGCTGTGGGGGCTGTTGCAGCCCATGGTTGAAGAAAAAGAGTTGTTGCCGCTTTTACAGGATGTCGAGATTCCTCTCATCCATGTTCTTGTGGCAATGGAGCGGGCGGGCGTGGCAATCGACAAGCCGTACATGGCTCGCATCTCCAAAGAGTTGCAGCGCGAGCTCGCGACGGTCGAGAATACAATTTATGAGCTCGCGGGAGTGAAATTCAACATCAATTCTCCCAAGCAACTTGGCAAAATTTTGTTTGAAGATATGGGTCTGCCGGTCATCCGCAAAACAAAAACCGGCTACTCGACGGATGTTTCAGTCCTGGAAGAGCTGGCAAAGGAACACGAGTTGCCAAAACAGATTCTGGAATTTCGTCAATTCGCGAAATTGAAATCCACCTATGTGGATGCACTTCCCAGGTTGATGAATCCCAGAACCGGACGACTGCACACCTCCTACAATCAGACGGTCGCCGCGACCGGACGTCTGTCATCCAGCGACCCAAATTTGCAGAACATACCGATTCGTTCGGAAATTGGGCGATCGATACGCGCCGGATTTGTTGCGACGGATGAGCGGCACATATTGCTCGATGCGGATTATTCGCAAATAGAGCTTCGTATCATGGCACATCTCTCCGGCGATGCGACCTTGCGAGACTCTTTTGCAAAAGACGAAGATGTGCACAGGCGAACGGCCGCGTTGGTCTTTGATGTCGAGCCGGCAGAGGTGACGGAGGATCAGCGACGCAAAGCGAAAGAAGTGAATTTTGGCATCATGTACGGCATGGGCGCTTTTGGCTTGTCGCAGCGAATAGGCATCTCCGCCGACGAAGCCGCGCAATTCATTGGAGCTTATTTTGCCAATTATCCCGGCGTACAAAAATTCATGGTGGATATTGTCCATCAGGCGCGCAACAAGGGATATGTGACCACACTCTTGAATCGACGCCGGTACATTCCCGAGATCAATAGCGATAACAGACGGATACGCGATTTTGCGGAAAGGACGGCCATCAATACGCCGATTCAAGGCAGCGCCGCCGATATGATCAAGGTGGCGATGATCAGAATACAACGACAAATTGAAAAACAAGGACTTGGCTCCAAAATGATTTTGCAGGTGCATGATGAACTCGTATTTGATGCCGTTAAGAGCGAGCTGCCGCTGCTGCAGGATCTGGTCAAAAAAGAGATGGAGAACGCCATTCCACTTGATGTGCCGATCAGAGTGGAGATGGGGACAGGGAGTAACTGGTTAAAAGCGCACTGAGAGGATTATGGAGTATCAGGACAAAGTTCGTGAACTGGAGTCACGCGTTGAAGACTTGTCAAGTCTGATACACGTGACCAATATCATCAGTTCAACGCTCGATCTGGATGAGCTTCTCGGCCTGGTGATGGAAAAAGCGCAGGAAGTGATGCGGGCCGAAGCGAGCTCGGTCTTTTTGGTCAACGAAGAGTTCAATGTGCTGGAGTGTGAAGTCGCGTTGGGAAGTCATGGCGATAAAATTATAAAAACCATTCGACTGGAAAAAGGTCAGGGAGTGGCCGGTTGGGTGTGGCAGCAGGCGGCCTCTCTCATCGTTCCCGACGTCACAAAAGATCAACGCTTCTACTCGGCGGCCGATCAGCAATCCGGATTTCAAACGAAATCGATTTTGGCCGTGCCGCTGCAGAATAAAGAGAGAATTATCGGGGTGGCGGAGGTCATCAATCGCGCGGATGGCAACGAATTCACCGACTATGATCTCGATCTTTTTAAAACATTTTGCCAGCAGGTGGCGATGGCCATTGAAAATGCGCGGGTCCATCAAATCGAGTTGGAACAGGAACGTCTGCGTCAGCAACTGGAATCCGCAAAAGAGATTCAGCAAAGTTTTATGCCGCAAAAATTGCCCCAGGGCGAAAACGGCATATTTGATATTGCGGCGCGAAATTTGCCAGCAATTTCTGTTGGCGGCGATCTTTTTGATGTGCTCATGCTGGATGACCGTCATGTTGGCATTCTCATCGGCGATGTATCCGGAAAAGGCATACCGGCCGCCTTGTATATGGCTCGCCTGATGAGCGATTTTCGCTTCTATGTGCAAAAGCATCGCGATCCGGGTGTGTTGTTGGACAAGCTCAATGATCTCCTGGTTGATCGAAGTCGACACGGTATGTTCGTCACGTTACAATTTGCCGTGGTTGATATCTGGACCGGCAAAATTGTGCATGGTGATGCGGGTCATCTGCCAATGGTTCATATACGCGATGGCAGAGCTGAGCCGGCTGTTCGCGCGTCCGGTGCGCCGCTGGGTGTGTTGAAAAGCATACCATTTGACAATGGCATCATGCAGCTGGCCCCGGGCGACATGTTGGTGTTCTACACGGACGGCATCATCGAGGCGATGAATACCAAGGGCGAAGAGTATTCCTTTGATCGACTGTTAGCGTGCCTGAATCGTCACTGGGCATCTGCAGGCCAGGTTATCGAGGAATGTTTGAAGCAGATTTACAGATTTACAAAATCCAGTCCCCAGAACGATGACATTACACTTGTCGCCTTTCAGTGGAACAAGGCGCACTCCATGTCTTGAGCTTCTGGTGAGCTTTTCGCGCAGAGGCGCTCTATAACAAGCAAATGAACAAAAACGATTGTGGCAAAATGACAAAAATAATAGTGCTAAATCTGACAAGCGATCCGCCTCTGCTCTCCGTCATGCGGGCAGCCGTGAGCAAGGTGTGCGAAATCGCCGGTTTTGATGCCCTGGATACGAGCAAGATCATTTTGGCGATTGATGAAGCATGTTCGAATATCATCCGACATGCTTACAAAGGCAAGGGCGGACAGAGCATACGCATCACGTGCAAAATAAAGCCGACCAAGCTCGAATTCATTCTCGAAGACGAGGGCGAACCGGCGGATGTGAAAAAGATCAAATCACGTCCGCTCGATGAAATCCGTCCAGGTGGACTGGGAGTTTATATCATCACCAGTGTGATGGACAAGGTGATATATGCCGACGGCATGGAGGCCGGCAATCGATTGGTCATGCAGAAATCAATTCCAAAGGATAAAAAGTGAGCCTGAAAATATCAAATACTGTCAAGGGCAAGACAGCGGTATTGAGAATCGCCGGGGAAGTGGACATGTTTTCTTCGCCACAAGCCCGCAACGCCATTATGGAGTTGGTCAAACAACGGGTGCCCAAAGTTATTGTGGATTTAGGTGAGGTGAGCTACATGGACAGCTCTGGCGTCGCCACCCTCATCGAAGGATTGCAGCTGTGCCACAAGTATAACGGCAATTTGGTTGTGGCCGGGCTTCGCGATAATGTTCGGGAAGTTTTTGAGCTGACGCGGCTGGACAAGATATTTCAAATTTTTCAAGACGTAGAAACGGCTAAAGCAAATGGCTGATTTGAAAGCAACCGCCGGTCAGTCAGGTCGAAGTCTGGCCTTCTTTTTCGTTCACGTCGCCCGCATGGCCAGGCTCACTGGTCTGTCCTTGATCTGGATATTTGTCGCCCCTTTTAAAGGCAAAAAACTGCGCTGGGGTGTGACATTTGTGCAGATGGTGCGAATCGGCGTCGAGTCGGTGCCGATCGTGGGCGTCATTTCATTCTGCGTCGGACTGATTATTGCCATGCAGGCTGCTGATCAACTGGAGAAATTCGGCGCCACCATTTACGTGGCGGATCTCGTCAGTGTGACGATGTGCCGTGAGCTGGGTCCCCTCATAACGGCCATCATTGTCGCGGGCCGCAGCGGTTCGGCCATCGCAGCTGAAATTGGCACGATGAAGGTGTCAGAAGAGATTGACGCGCTGCAAACGATGGCGTTGAATCCGATCGGCTTCCTCGTGGTGCCGCGCCTGCTGGCGATGATGATTGTTGTTCCCTGTTTGACGATCCTGTCTGATTTTGTCGGCATTGCCGGCGGCTTTGTTTTGGCTCTGACCAATCTTAAATTGGCCTTCATCGCCTATTTTAATGAGACGGCCGGGGCTTTATATGCCAAAGACTTTATCACCGGCCTGGTCAAAAGCTTTTTCTTCGCCATCATCATCGCCCAGGTTGGCGCCTATCAGGGATTCAATGTATCCGGCGGTGCTGAAGGTGTGGGCAAATCAACCACGACGGCAGTGGTCGTGTCGATATTTTTGGTCATTTTTGCTGATCTAATGTTCACCATGCTGTTTTATTCCACGCTCTAGATGAACGAACCCATTATCAAAATACGCGATTTGCACACCAGCTACGGCAAGCGCAAGATTCTCAAGGGCATCAATCTCGATATTTATCCCTACGAGACGCTGGTCATTCTGGGGCGTTCCGGTTGTGGGAAAAGTACATTGTTGCGGCATATCATTGGTCTGAATGCGCCGGACAGGGGTGAAATCATTATGAAGGATGTTGATGTCACCAAGGCCTCCGAAGAAAAAAGGGATGAGATACTGAAGAGAATCGGTATGCTGTTCCAGAATGGCGCTCTGTTCAATTCCATGAGCGTCGGCGAAAATGTCGCGCTGCCGTTGCTAGAACATACGCCGCAGGACAAGTCGATCATAAAAATTATGATGCGCATGAAGTTAAATATTGTCGGACTGTCCGGTTTTGAGGATTTTATGCCGTCCCAATTGTCCGGTGGCATGAAAAAACGCGCCGCGCTGGCGCGCGCCATCGCCATGGATCCGGACATCCTTTTTTGCGACGAACCGTCCGCCGGGCTGGATCCGATTGTCGCGGCGGGCATTGATCAGCTCATTCTCAAGCTCAAGACGGCGCTGAGAATGACGATTGTGGTGGTGACGCACGAGATGGCGTCCGTATTTATGATCGCCGATCGCGTCTGTCTGATGCATGACGGTGAGATTAAATTCCTCGGCTCCCGGGAAGAGATGAAAAAAAGTACAATTCCATATGTCATGCAGTTTCTCGAACGCCGCCCGGATGAGGATCGACTTGACCCGGAGAACTATTTGGAAGAATTGGTAGCCTAAGTCAATATTTTACAGAATCAGGATTCAAGTATGGACTATAGAGCAAGTGAAATCAAAGCCGGCATATTTATCATTATCAGCATCATTCTGTTCGTCGTTTTCCTGGCGATCATCATCGGCATGAACTCCTTTTCCGAGAAGGAAACCTTCCTGACGCGATTTCACTATGTCGGCGGCGTCGAAAAGGGATCGGCTGTGCGGTACGCCGGTCTGCAGGTTGGCAGCGTCGTTGATGTGCGTTTGGTGGACGACAATTACCCGGGAGCAGAGGTGGTCATACAGGTGGCTAAAGAAACGCCTATTCGAGTGGACAGTCGAGCTTTCATGACGACCATCGGTATTATGGGCTCAGTCTATATCGAAATTACCGCCGGATCAGCTGACGCCCCACTGCTGGCGCCGGGCTCGCTGATTCCATCCGAGAATGTCACTGGATTCGCCCAGTTGTCGGGCGCCGCCTCTTCCATACTGGATGAGCTCACCGAATTGCTGCGCGGATTGAACGATATGCTCAACGAAAATAATAAAAAACGCATCTCGGATATGATCACCTCCCTGAATCAGATCGCTCGCATGATTGAAGTCAACTTGCAGGGAACACTCGTGGATATGAGTGCGCTGACGGCAGAGTTGAACAGCATGACGCTGGCGGCGAAAGATATCATCGTCAAGAATGATGCTTCCCTGACCAACAGCGTTCAACATCTCGAGACCTTGCTCAGCCATAGCGTCCAGGCGCTCAATAACCTCAACGATGTGCTTTCGGAGGTTGATCGTTCCATGTTCGAAAATCAGCAGCAATACAACCAGATCATGGATAATTTGAGTTCCATGACCGAGAATTTAAACGATTTCAGCCAGACAATCAAAGAACGGCCGTGGACCGTCATACGAAAAACCACGCCCACTCAAAGAAAACTGGATCAATAGTAAAAAAGCACGCCATGACGGAGGAAAGATTTTTGAACGCTAAATTGCTGGGGACCTTTATTGGTTTCGTCTTTTTGCTGACATGCGGCCGAACACCGGAAACCCACTATTTCACCCTGGAATGGCAGCAGTTGTCGAATGCTGATTTGCAGCGGGGCGGCGTGCTGCACATCCAAAATTTCGATGCTACGCCCATGCTGAAAAATGACAAGATGATATACAAGACATCCAGGTACCAGATAAAATACGACAATTACCGACGCTGGGTGATGGCGCCAAACAGCCTGCTCACCTATAAAGCGGCCGAGTATTTCGTGGAAAGCGGACTGTTCGACAGCGTCGTCTTTGACATTCCGCGCGGTTCAGATAGCCTTTCGCTTTTTGGCCGGGTGAATCATTTTGAAGAGATCGACTGTGACGGTGAACACAAGGTGGTCGTTTCCATCAGTTTTGAGCTGACCAGCGTTGATACACGAGAGCCGTTGCTGCATACGACCATCGAAAAGCAAGCTCCTGTTGCCGGCGGAGCGGTTGACGATATTGTCGCTGCCATGAGCCAGGCGACAAAGCTGGTCTTTGATGACCTCGCTTCCAAGATTGCAGAACTGTTGGAATGAAAATTGAATTTGTTAATCCGGCCACTTTTAGATTCACATTAATCCCAACAAGGGGTGGCTCGGGTACCCAGGAGAATAGCTGCAAATAAAATAATATCAATTACTTCAAATATCTCGCGATTCCAAGCCACCCCTTGTTGGGTGCAAAATAATTCACGGCCGAATTAATGACAGAGAGGTGGCCCGATCATGAAACATTTTTGCTTGATCATTCTTTTTTTCCTGTTATTCATTCACTGCGTGGAGAGAGAGGGTGCAGAAAAGACAGCCATCGGCAGTCTGCAGAAAATTGCTCATCCGAGTGACGCGCAGATCCAGGAGCTTCGCCAGGCGCACGCAGAGATCATCGTCCGCGAGCCGGATTATATCATCATCCGGACGACAAAAATGACCATGCCGCTGGCTTTCGCCGCGAGTCCGGTCTTGGAAAAAGATCTGGTGCAGCGTTTGGTGCACATCCATCTCCCCGATTCGACCGCTCTGCAGACGGTGATCAATTCGGGTGTTGATTTTTGGGGCGTCGAGGGCGATACTGCGGTGGCGCGCGCTTTCGACATTTACATTGATGATCTACGGGCTGCCGGTTTGACTGTGCGCATCGTCGCTCAAAAGGCGGCCAGGCTGGAGGGACAAAAATGAAAAAGACTCTCTTGCTCGTCCTGTCGCTGGCCCTTCTCTCTTGTCTCTTGATCAACAGCATTTGCGATATCGACGATGATCCGGGCGATCCTGATGCCGGGCTCTATCATACATATGCTGAATTGACAAGCGAATTGTCCTCTCTGGCCGATGCCCATAGCGACATTGCCGCCGTCATGCCAATCGGGACTTCTCACCAGGGCAGAGAACTGTGGGCTATAAAAATCAGCGATGACGTCAACACCGATGAGGATGAAAAAGTCATTGCCCTCATGGGGGCGCACCATGCGCGCGAATGGATCTCCGTCGAAGTGCCCGTGCTGATCGCTCGTTATTTGCTCGACAATTATGATGCCAATCAGATGGTGAAAGACTATGTCGACAATGCCGAAATCTGGGTTGTCCCTCTGGTCAATCCGGACGGGCATCACTATTCGGTCAGCTCGGATCGTCTGTGGCGCAAAAATCGCCGCGACAACGGTGATGGCAGTTATGGCGTCGATTTGAATCGCAATTATAGCTACGCCTGGGGTGGGCCAGGATCATCTGGAGATACCTTTTCAGAAACCTATCGCGGCCCGTCGCCGTTTTCCGAGCCGGAATCGCGCGCGTGCCGCGATTTCTTGTCCGCTATTGAACCGCGCGCCCTCATCAGCTATCACAGCTATTCCCAGCTCATTTTATTCCCTTGGGGCTATACAGAAGATCCGGCGCCGGACAAGGCTTTGTTGGAACATCTCGCTGTCACGATGGCAAATGAAATCAAGGCTGTGCACAATGTCAGCTATACAGCGGATCAGGCTTCGGGCCTCTATCTGGCCAGCGGTGATACGGTCGATTGGCTGTACGCGCTGCTCGGCGTGCCGGCCTTCACCATCGAGCTGCGACCGCGCAGCAGTTATCCGGGATTTGTCCTGCCCGAGAGCGA
>JAFGJB010000366.1 GCA_016929295.1 Candidatus Zhuqueibacterota bacterium
ACAAACACCAGGCGCGCCGAATCGTCACCTAGAATATACGGAAGAATACGGGCCGAATCAAGCGGCTCGGGCTTTTCGGTCTGCTTGAATTCAATCTGACCGATCCGAGAGACGTCGGTGAAGCGCCACTCTTCCTGGCGAGTGGAGGGGAATCCGTTTTCGGCAAACCATTGGATGGCCTGCCGGCGCATTTGCCCCAGCACTGTCGCTCCGCTATTCAGGGTGCGCTCAAATTCTTCAAAGAGGGCGGGGTACCAATCGCGCATGCCGGTCTCTTTCATGTCTGCACCGCCTTTCACGCCTGGCCGCCGTTCTGTTCCTTGATCCAGTCATAGCCGTAATCCTCCAGATGCAGCGCCAGATCTTTGTCTCCTGACTTGACGATCTTGCCCTGATACAGCACATGCACAAAATCGGGCACGATATAATTCAACAGTCGCTGATAGTGCGTCACGACGATGAAGGCATTTTCCTGACTGCGCAGGGCATTGACGCCGCTCGCGACAATGCGGAGCGCGTCAATGTCGAGGCCGGAATCGGTCTCATCGAGCACGGCCAGTTTGGGCTCCAGCGTCGCCATCTGCAGGATCTCGTTGCGCTTTTTCTCGCCGCCGGAGAATCCCTCGTTCACCGAGCGCTTGAGAAACTTTTCGTCCATCTCCACCAGCTCCAGTTTCTCGCGGATGATTTTGAGAAATTCGACCGCGCTCACTTTATCGAGGCCGCGATGCGCGCGGATTTCGTTGAGGGCGGTGCGGAGAAAATAGCTGCTGTTGACGCCCGGAATTTCCACCGGGTACTGAAACGCCAGAAAGAGCCCTTCGCGGGCGCGCACCTCCGGCGCCATCTCCAGCAGGTTCTTGCCGAAAAAATCGATGCGTCCCTCGGTCACGCTATATTCTGCCCGTCCGGCGAGGACGCCGGCGAGGGTGCTTTTTCCCGAGCCGTTCGGCCCCATTATGGCGTGCACCTCGCCGGGCTGGACATCGAGATCAATGCCCTTGAGTATTTCATGACCGTCGACCGAGGCGTGCAGGTTTTTTATCGATAACATTCTTTTTCGCTCCATACGTTGTGCGCACATCAGCGGCGCTGAGGAACGCTTGTTGTTCGGTGGTTAGTCAAAGTATCTAGTCCGCCATGTTCCGATCGCATGGCGATGGATTTTGACATGTCGATATCGGGCTTGAAGCCCTGCTACATTTCGCGTCCAGGGATTGAATCCCTGGACCGGAGTCCAACATGTTCCGATCGCATAACGAGGGATCAGCCTCAACCGACGCTCCCTTCCAGACTCACGCCAAGCAGTTTTTGCGCTTCGACGGCGAACTCCATTGGCAGCTCGGCCAACACCTCTTTGCAGAATCCGTTCACGATCATAGAGACCGCGTCTTCGTTGGAGATGCCGCGCTGATTGAGGTAAAAGATTTGGTCTTCGCCAATCTTGGAGGTCGTCGCTTCGTGTTCCACCTGAGCAGTGCTGTTTTTCACTTCGATATAGGGAAAAGTGTGCGCGCCGCATTTGTCGCCGATCAGCAGTGAGTCGCATTGGGAGAAATTGCGCGCATTTTCAGCACCCTTCAGCATTTTGACCTGGCCGCGATAGCTGTTCTGACCAAAGCCGGCGGAGATGCCTTTGGACACGATCGTACTGCTGCTGTTTTTGCCGATGTGGATCATCTTGGTGCCGGTGTCGGCCTGCTGATAATTGTTGGTCAGGGCGACCGAATAGAACTCTCCGATCGAGTGATCACCCTGCAACACACAGCCCGGGTATTTCCAGGTGATGGCGGAACCGGTCTCGACCTGGGTCCATGATATTTTCGCATACGCTCCCTTGCACAGCCCGCGCTTGGTGACAAAATTGTAGATGCCGCCCACTCCTTCCTTGTCGCCGGGATACCAGTTCTGCACCGTCGAGTATTTGATGCTCGCATGGTCGAGCGCCACCAGCTCGACGACAGCGGCGTGCAGCTGATTCTCATCGCGCATCGGCGCCGTGCAGCCTTCGAGATAGCTGACATAACTGCCCGCGTCGGCGATGATCAGGGTTCGCTCGAACTGGCCGGTGAACTGGGCGTTGATGCGAAAATAGGTCGACAGCTCCATGGGGCAGCGCACGCCCTTTGGGATGAAGGCAAACGAGCCATCGCTGAACACGGCAGAATTGAGCGCGGCGAAAAAATTATCGCCCGCCGGCACCACGCTGCCGAGGTATTGTCGGACGAGGTTTGGATGCTCGCGCACGGCTTCGGAAAAGGAGCAAAATATGATGCCCAGCTCGGAGAGTTTATCCTTGAACGTCGTTGCCACGGAAACGCTGTCGAGCACCGCATCCACCGCCACGCCGGCCAACACCTCCTGCTCCTGCAGCGGGATGCCGAGTTTGTCGTACATCTCCAGAATCGCCGGATCGACCTCCTCGAGGCTCTTCTGACCAGCCGCTTTTTTGGGCGCAGCATAGTAGACAATCTCCTGATAATCGATCGGATCGTACTTGACGTTGGCCCAGGTCGGCTCTGTCATTTTTTGCCAGTGGCGAAAGGCTTGCAATCTCCATTCCAGCAACCAGTCCGGCTCACCCTTTTTGGCTGAAATAGTGCGAATGATATCCTCATTCAAGCCTTTGGGCAGGCTATCGCT
>JAFGJB010000367.1 GCA_016929295.1 Candidatus Zhuqueibacterota bacterium
AACATGCCGCCGAACAGCGTATAGTCATCGGCCGCAATCTTGTTCATGACCGATGGCATGAGGTTGGACCAATCCATCTTGAGCTCCCAGCCAAAAAAAAGATTGCCCCATCCCTCCGGCACGAACCTCGCTAACATCTGCGGTGATACTTTCATCATGGCAATGATGCCGACTGCAATAGAAGCTATTGTCATGATGATAAATTGCAGCACCTCGGTGAAAACGACGCTGAACATGCCGCCGGCGATGACATAGATGGTCGTCACACCCATAAAAATGATCGCATAAATATTCGCCGTCGCTTGCTGGCTGCCAAAACTCCAGGGCAACATGGTGGCGGCAAATTTGCCGATTCCCTGAAAGTCATAGGCTAAAAAGCCGATCACACTCACCAGGGCAAAGACCACCACCGAGATGTGCGAGAGAGTCGATCCAACATTTTTGCCAAATCTGGTGGTGATCCACTCGGCGCCCGTCATGACATTTGAGCGACGCAGCCAGGCGGAGAGGAACATCATGAGAAAGATCTGGTTGAAGATCGGCCACACCCAGGGCAAAAAAGCGCTCTTCACACCATAAACAAACATGATATAGACAAGCCACATGGTGCCCGTGATATCGAACATGCCGGAGGCGTTTGACACCCCGAGAATGTACCATGGCATGTTCTTGTCGCCAAGAAAGTATGAGTCGAGATTCTTTGCCGCCCGTTTGCGTATGTACAAACCAATAAAGATGGTCGCCGCAACATATGCCACGATGATGAGAACATCAATGATATGCAATTCCATAAGCGCCTCTCGGTGATGGTTGTCAATGCCGCATGTGTGTCAAGAGATCATGCAGATGGTTGATAATGCAGAATGTAATGAATTCGGCAGCAATGTCAAAGAGCCAAGTGCACGGTCGATTCACTTGACCAGATCGCGCAGCGGCCTTGTGGTAAAATTGTTCGGCACGATAGTATAGCTGAATTCATAGCGTCCACTCGGCAATTGAAACTCTGCGTGCGTTCGCGGATTCCAGCTGTCATCACCGCCGAGCCCGGCCTGGCGAAAATCGATGTTCAATGTCGTATAGGGCGCCTCTTCGATATCGGTCGTATGTTTTGCATGGGTGATATTTTGCAGCGAATAGCCGGTGGCGCTGAATTCAAAGCTCGGCTCACCGATGACGAGCAGACCGACATCATCGTTGTTTGTGATGGCCATCCAGTATACATCGCAGCGATTGCCGTTTTCCTGCGGCTTGACATACGGAAAATAGAGATCATGCACCGAGCTCGCATAGACACCGAAACGCGCGCCTTCCTTGCGATCGATATAATTCTCATGCGGCCCCCGCCCGTACCAGCTGACGCGATTGAATTCATTCTTTAAAAGCCATTCTGTGCCAACGCGCGGAACTGTTCTTATGGCGCCGGGGACATCGATGCTGTAGTGGACGTGAATCTCACCGTCGCCGTGCACAGAATAAACGGCTGTCATGCCAATGCCGCCTGATTTCGCCGCCAGCGAGCCGTTGACAATTATAGTTACATTGCCGTCACTGTCATGTACATCCACATTGTGCACGGAATATGCGAGATCATCCAGACCGTCACGCCGCCATTGGGCGCCAAAACTGTTGTTGCCGCCGCCGTCGTCATTATCCGTCGGCGCACGCCAGAGATTGACGCGGGCGCCGCGCTCGAGCATCTCAACGTCGCCAAACTGCAGGCTGGAGAAGGCGCCGATCTTTTTGTCAAATGTCGCCGTCATGGCTGCGGCGCTCAGGCGCACCAGAGCGCCACTGGTTTTTACCGTCACCGATCCCGGCGTCGACAGCCGCTTTTTCATCCTGGCCGGGAAAGCAAACTGTTCCCAGGCCAATTCAAATCCTTTTTTTGCCCAGGCCTGGTCATCCCTGAGCGTGAGACTGATGTTCAGATAGTGATCATCCGAATGCGCGAGCGGCTCATTGAACGGCCCTATGACAAATATCCGGCTTTCGCCGGGCGGCAGGCAGAGGTCGTCGATCGTGCCGGATTTGACGGTTGCGAACGGCGTGCTCAGCTGCCATTCCAGCTGCAGAAAATCGAGCGATGAAAAATTATAATTGTTCTCAATGGCAATGATGCCGGCATGGAGATCGATGGCGCGGATCTTGACGAACTGGAATATCTTTTTGCACTCCTGCATGGCCGGTTGCGGCCGGCGGTCGGGATTGACCACGCCATTGATGCAGAAATTCAAATCGTTTGGCATGTCGCCATAGTCGCCGCCGTAAGCAAAAAACTGGCGGCCGTCGTCGGTTTCTTTCGTCAGACCCTGATCGATGAAATCCCAGATGAAAGCGCCTTGCATGCGGGGATGCGATTCAAACAGATCCCAGTATTTTTTCAGGTTGCCGGTGCTGTTGCCCATGCTATGCGCGTATTCGCAGATGATGACCGGGCGGGTCGGATCTTTTTCAGTCAGCTCGACAATGTGCGCCAGGCTGGGATACATAGTTGAGATGATATCATATTTTGACAGATCCGGGATGTACGCCGGCGTGCGGCTCTCGTAGTGGATGGGTCGAGACGGATCGAGCGCCTTCATCTCCTCGTACATTATGTCAAAGGCCGTGCCGTAGCCGGTCTCGTTGCCCATGGACCACATGATGATCGAGGCGTGGTTCTTGTCCCGTTCCACCATGGCCGTGCCGCGAGTGACAAAAGCGCGTTGCCACTCGGGCTTTTCATCGAGATAGATGCGGCGATCGGCCCACAGTTCGTGGCTTTCAACGTTAGCTTCATCGATGACATAGACGCCGAGTTCATCGCACAGCTCGTACCAGCGCGTCTGGTTCGGATAGTGCGACGTGCGCACGGCGTTGATATTGTGCTGTTTCATCAACACGATATCCTTTATCATGGTCTCCTCGGATACAGTGCGTCCCGCATCCGGCTGGATCTCATGGCGGTTAACACCTTTGAAACAGGGCGCCTTACCATTGATGAGCACTTGCCCGTTCGCCAGCTCCACTTTGCGGAAGCCAATTCTGCGGCTTATCACCTCAAGCGCACTGCCGCGCGCGTCTCTCAAGGTAAAAGTGACCGTGTAGAGAGCGGGGATCTCGGCACTCCATTTTTGGGGAGCTTGTATGAGTCGTGAAAATTGAACACTTTGCTGTCCGGAAGTGGCGATCTCCGGCACAGGCACGATCTCAACCACATCCATGCCATGGCCTGTCAACTGCACGGCAATGGCATGTCCCTCGACCGTTGTGGCGGATGCGTTCATCACATCAAACTCTATCGACAGGGTGGCATCTTGATAGTGCTGGTCAAGATCGGTGAGGATCTGAAAATCTCGCAGATAGACTTTCGGCCGGGCGACGAGATAGACATCGCGATAGATGCCGCTCAAACGCCAAAAGTCCTGGTCTTCGAGATAGCTGCCATCGGACCAGCGAATGACCTGAACGGCCAGCAGATTTTTTCCCGGCTTGACATAGCCTGTGATATTAAACTCTGCCGGCAGCATGCTGTCCTGCGAGTAGCCGACCTCCTCCCCGTTCATCCACACATACATAGCGGACTGCACACCGGCGAAATGGATGAAAATCTCGCGTCCGAGCCAGTCATCGGCGAGCTCAAACTCGAGGCGATAGAGGCCGGTTTCGTTGGCGTCGTGCGGCACTCGCGGCGGATCTACCGGAAAGGGATGGCGGATATTGCTATAGATCGGGCGGCCATAGCCTTTCACCTGCCAGTTGCACGGCACCGCCAGGATGTCCCACTGCGCATCCGCATGATCCGGTTTGAAAAAATCTTTTGGTGCGTCGGCGGGTTTCGCTAAAAATTTGAATTTCCAGTCGCCGTTTAATGAGTGCCAGCGATCCGATTGCTGTGGGCTGAAAGAGTGCGCGGCGTCGACGTCCTGAAATGGAATGAGCGTCGCATGCGGCGCCTCTTTATTGATGCCAATGATCTCCGGATTTTCCCACTCCGGCGTCGTGTTTTCGACGGCCATACAGGCGCCGATCAGCATGATGAATGCAGTCAACTTCATATCCGCATCTCCTCTCGCACGTTAATGATTGCCATTGTACATCGCAATGATGGTCCTGTCGGGTTCAAAGGAGAGTCCGGGCTGTCCTTTATCCTTATACTCTATATTCGCCACGACATAGCGAATGGATTCCAGACGGGCGCGCTGCTTGTCATTGCCGTCGATGAGCACCCACGGGCTATAGTCGCGGTGAGTCTTTTCGAACATAAATTCCTTAAAGCGGGTGAATTCGTGCCACTTGCGCTGCGCTTCCATATCCATCGTGCTCAGCTTCCATTGCTTGAAGGGATTCTGGCCGCGGGCGCGCAGACGCTTTTTTTGTTCGTTTATATCAATGGAAAAGTAGAGTTTGAACAGAATAATGCCGTCTTCCCATAGCATGCGCTCCAGCTTTGGAACCTGTCGCAAAAAGCGTTTGTATTCATCGTTGCTGCAGAAACCCATCACCGGCTCCACAACGCCGCGATTGTACCAGCTGCGGTCAAAAAAAACAATTTCTCCGGTGCTTGGCAGTTCCTTGATATAGCGCTGAAAATACCACTGTCCACGTTCTCTGTCAGTGGGCTTGGAGAGTGCTACGGCTCGTGCGGTTCTGGGATTCAAAAAGCGCATGAATCGCCGGATGGCGCCGCCTTTGCCGGCGGTATCGCGGCCTTCGAAAATAATGAGGATGCGCTTATTCTCCTTTTGCACCCATTTCTGCAGTTTGACCAGCTCGAGCTGCAGGGCGCGCAGTTCTTCTTTATAGCTCATCTGATATCCGCTGATAAAATTAAAGTGTCATTTTAATGAAAAAGCCCGTCACTCATCATGACAGGCTCATGTACGCCCGGCGGGAATCGAACCCACAACCTACGGCTCCGGAGGCCGTCGCTCTATCCTATTGAGCTACGGGCGCGATAGTCCCTCTAATTTATGAAATTTTTTTGCCGATTTCACGGTATTTTTTAATAAAAATGCGCGCGTCATCGGACCAACGCCGCCGGGGACAGGCGTGATGGCGGATGCGATTTCTTTTGCAGCTGCAAAATCGACGTCACCGACGAGACGATAGCCCGATTTTGCCTGCGGATCATCGAGGTGATTGGCGCCAACGTCGATGACGACAGCGCCAGGTTTGATCATATCGGCCGTGATCATCGCCGGTCGTCCGGCAGCGGCAACCAGAATGTCCGCTTGCCTGGTGTAGGGTCGCACATCGCCCGAGCCCGTGTGGCACACCGTGACCGTGGCATTCGCCCATGGCTTTTTTTGCATCATCATGATGGCGAACGGTTTGCCGACGATATTGCTGCGTCCGACCACCACCAGATGTTTGCCTCGCGGATCAATCTGGTACTCTTTCAGGAGCTCCTGTATCCCTGCCGGCGTGCAAGGCAGAAAACAGTCTGCTCCGGCGACCATTCGGCCGATATTGACCGGATGAAAGCCATCCATATCTTTATCCGGTGAGATCGCCGCAATGACCTTTTCTTCCGATATCTGTCCTGGCAAAGGCAGTTGCACGAGAATACCGTGCACGGCGGCGTCATCATTAAAGCGCGCGATGAGCGCTAAAAGCGTCTCCTCGGATGTTTCTTCCTGCAGGCGGGTGGTCTGACCGAGTATGCCCACTCGTTCGCAATCCTTCTGTTTCATTGCGACATAGCTTTTCGATGATGGCTCTTCACCCACCAAAATGACTTCAAGACGGGGGAAACAGCCTTTTCCCTGCAAATCGGCGATTTCCTTTTCGAGCTGCTGACGTATTTTCTCAGCTATAGCGTTGCCGTCCATTATTTGTGCGCTCATAGTCACCTGCTGTCAGTGATATTCATGTTGCTGCAGTGAATGACTCATCATTCACGGTAAATTGATTCTCTCAATGTTTTGCGCGCGCCCCGTCGCGCCATCGACTGTAATGACGACGCCGTTGAGGCGATTATTGCTGGTGGCCATCTGATAAAACTCCGGGATGCCGCTGATGAATCGCTTGATCGCCACGTCCACTTCGAGGCCGATGACGGAATCATTCGGACCGGTCATGCCCGCATCGCTGATATAGGCGGTGCCTTTTGGCAGAATGCGTTCATCCGCCGTCTGCACATGCGTGTGGGTGCCGATGACCGCACTGGCTTTGCCGTCAAAGTGCCATCCCAAAGCCATCTTTTCAGCGGTCGCCTCTGCATGCACATCGACGATGATGATTTTAGTTTGCGTCAAGAGCCGGTCGATCTCTTCCATGCCGCGCTTGAAAGGGCAATCGATCGGGTACATGAAAGCTCGTCCCTGCAGGTTCAGGACACCGATGGCGAGGCCGCTTGCGCTTTGAAAAACAGCCGCCCCCTTGCCCGGGGCTTCGTCGGGGTAATTGGCCGGTCGCAGCACCCAATTCGATTGATCCAGATAGCGGCGAAAAGAGGCAAAAGTCCACGAATGATTGCCGCCGGTGATCACATCGACGCCAAGCGTGCGGTACTTTTTGACGAGATTTTCTGTCGTTCCCTTGCCTTTTTCGCCATTCTCGCCATTGACGATGCACAGATCGACGGCATACTTTTTTTTCAGCGATGGCAGATAGGCTGCCAGGATATCATACCCCGGCTTGCCGATGACATCAGCCACAAAGAGTATGCTCGCAGTGGATTTCGGGATCGTCATTTTCTACCATCACTTTCACTTTGCATAGCCGACGGCGCGAGTCTCACGGATCACCGTCACCTTTATCTGGCCGGGATATTCCATCTCGTTCTGGATTTTTTCCGCAATATCGGTGCTCATCTGCATGGCTCTGGCATCATCGACCTTTTCATGTTCGACCATGACGCGAATTTCGCGACCCGCCTGAATGGCAAAGGCATTGCTGACGCCGTTGAAGGATCGCGCAATGATTTCGAGATTTTCGAGCCTCTTGATGTAGGTCTCGAGCGTTTCTCGTCTGGCGCCCGGGCGAGAGCCGCTGACGGCATCAGCGGCTTTCACAAGCACGGAAATTGGCGAAATGGCTTCGACATCCTCGTGATGTGAGGCAATGGCATTGACGATGATCGGTCCCTCGCCATATTTTTTTGCCGCTTCGGCGCCGATTTGTGAGTGAGTTCCCTCCGTATAGCGGTCGATGGCCTTGCCGATGTCATGGAGCAGGCCGGCCCGTTTCGCCAGCGCTCCATCCAGACCAAGTTGAGTGGCCATCAAGCCGGCCAGATAGGACACCTCGATGGCATGCTGCAAATTGTTTTGACCGTAGCTCGTGCGATACTTGAGCTTGCCGAGCAGTCGCTTGATTTCGATATGAGTGTCCGTCACCCCGGCCTCGAACAGCGCTTTGTCGCCAATTTCGACGAGCTTTTCTTCCATCTCTGCCGTCGTTTTCGCCACAACCTCTTCGATGCGAGCCGGATGAATCCGTCCATCGGCGACCAGCTTTTCCAGCGCCACCTTGGCAATTTCACGACGAAAGGGATCAAATCCCGAGAGAACGACGGCTTCGGGCGTATCATCCACAATGACCTCGACGCCGGTGGCCTGTTCGAATGATCGGATATTTCGTCCTTCACGGCCAATGATGCGGCCTTTCATCTCGTCGTTCGGCAAATTTACCACCGAGACGGTCGTTTCAGTGGAATGGTCTGCCGCGGTGCGTTGGATGGCCTGGATGATGATTTCGCGCGCTTCACGATTTGCCGTCTGCCGCGCGTGGTCTTTGATCTCCTTCATCTCTCGGGCGGCATCCTGCTTTGTTTTTTCCAGCAAATTGGACATCAGTATCTTGCGCGCTTCTTCGTTGGTGATGCCGCTGATCTTTTCGAGTTGACGATTTTGTTCTTCAGCTTTTGCGGTCAGATCTTGCTGCATTTTTTCGACCCGCTCCTCACGACCTTTCAGCTGATTGTTTAATGCCTTCAGATCTTCCTCCTGCTTGGTCAGCAGGTCATGCTTGCGATCCAGGCTTCTCTCACGCGCCACCAGCTTGTTCTCAAGCTTGTTCAGCTCGTTGCGTTTGTGTTTGGTTTCGTTGTCAACCTCTTGTTTATAGCGCAGCGCCTCATCTTTGGCTTCAAGTATTTTTTCTTTCTTGAGCGCGCGAGCCTCCTTTTCCGCCTCGAGTAATATTTTCTCAGCAGATTTTTCGGCGTCGGCAACTTTTCCACGCCCCACATATCTGGATGCCAGCCAACCAGAAATAAAAGCTGCCAAACCGGCTGCCAATGCCACAACAAGTGTCATCATATTCATTTCCATAAAGCCTCCGGCAAAAAAAATCCCAGAAATTGCCTCATTCTGGTCCGTTATAGAGCATTCCTCTCATCTGTGATGAGGGAAATTAGCAGAAGCAGAATCTCGCAATCTGGGATCAGGCACAAGAGAGAGTCATAAATCCTGACTCCCCTATTTCAGATTGGACTCAATCCCTCGAAGGGCGATCATCCTCCGATTTACCCTGGATGCCAAGTTGTAATTTATCAGATAATTTGATGAGTCGCGTCTTAAAGTCAGTGAATTCTTCAGTCCCTTGTTGCCGGAGTTCAAATAATTCTCCGGCAATATTTAAAGCGGCAAGAATGGCGATTTGATGTAGCGGCCGACTGGGTTTGATCGCTTGTATTTCTCTCATTTTACCGTCGACATATTCGGCTATTTTGTATACATGGCCGTTATCTGCGGCTGTCGCTTTGAGAGTATATTCGGAACCAAAGATATGAACTTTGACGTTTTTCTTTTCGATTTCCATGCAAACTTGACATTGCGAGATGGGGACAAGTCCAATCATCTCTTCGGGACGCCTGGCCGTTCACTCCAAAAGTCGGATCTTGTCAATTTTATCAACGAGATCTTGAATCCGATTTTTGAGTTTTTTTTCTCTTTCCTGATATTCAAAAACGGCGCGTGCATCCGCGCTTGATTCAGCTTCTACCAAGTCTCGCTCGAGCTGTTCGATTCGATTATCTCTGCCCGAAAGAGCCTGCTCCAATTCCTTTTTTTCATAAATGAGTGTATTTATCAACTGCTGCTGCTCGGTAATCTTTTTGAGCGCTTGATAAATACGATTTTCTAACAGATCCAACAGGTTATTTTCATCCATATTGAAACCCGGTCGCACTCCACCATTAAACAGAAAATAATGAAATCCGAATATTGTTGCCATTATCAACGATGAAACGTACGTCGTTTTCGGGAAAAAGTCAATGAAAATTGCTGGGATACAGTCAATAAAAACAGGATTTTTGCATGGCTGTTTTTCAGGTCAGGACATCGTGCAGGGTGATCTTGATCCCTCTTCCCGATGGTCTCATTCTTTTTCACTGCGAGATTGATGCGATGTGTTGAACATATAGCTGGCAACTTTAGGCCGCGCTGAGATGCTTGTGCCCCTTTTGGCAACAACATTCACAAATAAAATTTTAGCTCCGGCAGCGGTGGCGGCAATGATGCTGAAATAGATAGAACTCTCGCATCATCACCACCACCCGGAGCATCGTTCGATAAGTAATAAAGTGTCCATGCGGCCACAGGAGCCCGCATTCACCAGCATGGCCACATTTCGACTTTGTTATCAGCGCTTCCTGCCGAGTAACCCGCCCAGCAGACCACCCAGAACATTGCTTTTCGAACGGCTGCCGGCGTTTTGCAGAAACATGCCGGCAATGTCATCCAGGATGCTGCCGTCTCCATCTTGGTCAAGTAGTGCAGCAATACCGCTGGAACCCAATCCGTCTGAATCACGCTTTTTGGACAAAAACCCCAGCAGCACGGGTGCGAGCATGGGGATGATTTTCATCGCCGTGCCGGCGTCCAGATTGAATTTGTTTTGCAGCGCATTGGATGCCTGCACGCCGGAATCACCCAATAAACCACCCAATTTGGGATCAGCATTTGCATCTTGAGCCTTTTGCGACAAAAGATCGCCAATATGATCCAAAACGCTGGCGCTGCCGTATTTATTCAGGATGTGATCGACGCGTGCCTCGCCGCCATAGTTCGTCTTTTGTTTTTGCAGACCTCCCAGAATGAGCGGCGCCACCTGTGGAATGATTTGCATGGCAGTGCTTTTATTAATTCCCAGGTTCCTGGCCATTTGTTGGCTCACTTCAGGCCCAATACTTTTCATAAATTCATCGACAAATCCAGCCATGTAGCTTTTCTCCACGTTACAAGATAATCAAAGAAGAGATGAAAAAAAATCAATTCTCGACGAATGACGATTTATAATTTTGGAATTCTTATGACTTGACCGGGATAGATGAGATTTGCATCTCTGATGACTTCACGGTTTGCTTCAAAAATAACGGGATATTTCATGGCATTGCCATAGTACGCTTTGGCAATCTTTGACAGGGTATCGCCTTTCTGGATCGTGTAAAATTCCGTCACTTCTTTATCTTCCGGCGCCACCAGTTGATCATCATTGACCGAAGAAACGCCCTTGACGTTGCCGGCCAGCAGCACAGCTTTTTCTTTCGTCGCTTTCGAATCACAAGATCCGGAGAGCGTCACGACGCCGTCCTTGAAGTCAACCTGCAGGTTTTTGATACGGTCGCCCATTTGCTGAACCAAAAGATCCTTTATTGCATCAGCTTCTTTTTTCCCCTTGCCGAACAAGGCTTCCCCAACATTTTTCATAAATCCAAGCAGTCCCATCCTCTTAATCCTTTCTTGTTAGTACAAAATTAGCGAATTAATTGTGCTGCCAATACATCTGCAATTAATATGCCGCTATTATTTTCCTCCTTTCTCGCTTGCTCATTTCAGTCGGCGCGCGTTGTCTGGCCAAATTCAGGATTGCGCACAGTTTTTTCAGCGTTCAACCTTATTTATGGAACATTCCTTGCAGCAATGAATTTAAAAAAAGTCAAGCTTTCGCCTCAGTTGTCCCGAGCATTGCTTGCATAATGCGCTGCTTTACAATCATAATAATAACCTGTTTTATTTGAAACCAACTATTTATTTAATAAATTTCAACTTTTGAGATGAAAAAAAGGACGTGCTGATGAAATATCATTATTTTCTTCGCTCACTGGCGCTGCTCTTCATGTTGCTTCAGACAGCAACGCTGGATGGCAAAACCACCGCCAAACTGACATTTGATCCGCCACGAGGATTCTATGATCAGCCTTTTCAATTGACCATCACCGCGCCAGTCGCAAACGCCACAATCAGGTACACATTGAATGGCAAAGATCCGTTGACCCACTCCTCGGCACGGTCCGGGCTGTCGCCACTCAGCATCACGGTCGATCCGGATGACTTTACCAGCCGCGACTATGCGCCCGCCGTCTGCGTACGCGCGATCGCCATCTCCTCTGATACGGTCGCTTCCAATCTGGGTACGCATACCTATATTTTCGTCGATAAAATCACCTCGAATTCGCGCGATAATACTCGTCCTGGGCCGGACTGGCCGCAGCAAGGCTCGACGGTCAATGGGCAGAAAATGGACTATGGCATGGATCCGAGTGTCTCTAACGGAGCGCTCTATCGCAATAAAATGAGAGCGGCGATGACGGACATCCCGTCCATGTCCATGGTGATGGACCTGGCTGACCTCTTTGATCCGGCCAGCGGGATATACGTGAATGCCGCCGATCGCGGGGAAGAGTGGGAACGACCCTGCTCGCTTGAGCTCATCCATCCGGATGGCGCCGACGGCTTTCATATCAACTGCGGCGTCCGCATTCGCGGCGGCTACAGCCGCGTGCCGTCAAATCCCAAACACGCCTTTCGTTATTTCTTCCGCTCGGAGTATGGCGAGGCAAAATTGAAGCACCCGCTATTCGAAGATGAGGGAGTTGACGAATTCGATAAAATTGATCTGCGAACCTCACAGAACTATTCCTGGGCCTATGGCGCCGGCAGCCGTGATGGCGGTCCGGAACGCAATACGATGCTGCGGGAGGTCTTCTCCCGCGATCTGCAACGCGATATGGGACAACCCTATACGCGCAGCCGCTATTACCACCTGTTCATCAACGGCACTTACTGGGGTCTGTTTCAGACGCAGGAACGTTCGGAAGCCGCTTTTGCCGAGAGTTATTTTGGCGGCCAGGAGGAGGATTACGACGCCATAAAGGTGGATGCAGGCTATGGTCGCCCCTATATCATCGAAGCAGCAAACGGTACGCTCGATGCGTGGAATGCCCTGTGGGCGATCGCCAAAAGCGGCCTGAGCGATAAGGCAAGCTTTAATCGCATCCAGGGATTGAATCCCGATGATACGCCCAATCCGAATTACCCCAAATATGTCGATTTCGATAATCTGATCGACTATATGATCGACACCTATTTTGTCGGCGATTTTGATGCGCCGATTAGTGAATTCATCAACAACAACAGAGGGGCTAATAATTTTTGGGGAACCTACAACCGAGTGAATCCGGACGGTTTTAAATTCTACCGCCATGATGCAGAGCACACGCTCTTCAATGTGAACGAGAGCCGTATCGGTCCCTATCCGGCGGGCGAACAGCGCGAACAGTTCAATCCGCAATGGCTGCATCAGCAGCTGACGGCCAATGCCGAATATCGCCTGCTCTTTGCGGATCGCGTTTTTCGCCACTTTTTCAATGGCGGCGCCCTGACCGAGGAGGCCAATATCGCTCGCCTCATGGCGCGAAAAAACACCATTGACAATGCGATCATCACCGAGTCCGCCCGCTGGGGTGATGTGCTGCGGGGCACTCCGTATACGCGTGACAATGAATGGCTCGACGAAGTCGAAACACTCATCAATGACTATTTCACCAGACGCAGCGACATTGTCCTGCGTCAGTTCATCGATGCCGGCTGGTACCCCAATTTTACAGCACCGACATTCAACGCCGAGAGTGGCAATGTTGATAAAGGCTTTCAGCTCACCATGACCGCGCCCGGCAAAATATACTACACCGATGACGGCAGCGATGTCTATGGCCAACTCAGCGGCGAAGGTGTTCAGCTCACGACGATCGTGCCATGGACCGCGAACAAACGCGTTCTGGTGCCGCAGGGGGATATTGGCTCAACCTGGCGCACCAGCGTCAGTTACGATGATTCTGACTGGGATGCGGTCAGTGGTGCACCCGGCGGCGTTGGCTATGAAACAGGCGATGGTTACGAATCCTATATCTCACTCGATGTCGCCAAGTATATGCACCAGGATAACACCGCCAATCCTAACTCGTCATGCTACATTCGCATCCCGTTCACACTGACGGCCGAGAATGTGGGAAATATGCAGAGTCTGCGGGTGCAGATGCTCTACGATGATGGTTTTGTACTCTACCTGAACGGAATCAGGGTGGCGGCCGTACTCACACCGACTTCCCTCACCTGGAATTCCATGGCCACGGAAAACCATGAAGCAGAGGCGATCGAAAATATTGATCTGTCAGACTATATATCGCAACTAAAGGCCGGCGATAACTTGCTGGCCGTGCATGCGCTCAATGTTTCTCTCACCAGCTCTGATTTTCTGGCGCATGTACAGTTGCAAGCCGGCTATCAGGGCGACACATCGGGCGATATTATCTCGCCAACGGCAAAAGAATACACCAGCCCAGTGACAATCAGCAGAACGGCAAAAATCAGAGCCCGTGTGCTGCGCAGCTCACAGTGGAGTGCCGCGAACGATATTCTGTTGTCGGTGCGCGAGGATATGAGCGGCATTCGCGCGACCGAGATTCATTACCATCCCCTCCCCGAGGGCGAAGGTGAAAACGAGATAGACGGTGACCTGTTTGAATTTTTTGAGATTAAAAATGTTTACGGCGCGCCCATCAACTTGACGGGAGCCGCATTTGTCAAAGGGATAAAGTACCAGTTTCCGGCAGGAGCTGTTCTCAACGCGAATGAGTTTTATATCGTCTGCTCGAGCGCTGCCCATTTTAAAAGGCGTTATCAATTTGATGCAGATGGACAATACAGCGGTAATCTCAGCAACAGCGGCGAGCGGGTTGTGCTGCTGAGCGCTGTGGGCGACACCATATTCAGCATCAATTTCAGCGATGATCCACCCTGGCCTGTCGAACCGGATCAGACCGGACAGTCCCTGGTGGCAAAACTGGCAAAGCCGCAGGGGAATCCGAACTCTGCTGATTATTGGATTGCCTCCGCCGCTATTCATGGCTCGCCCGGGGCTGACGATCTGCTGAGTCCGGCGGAGGAAAATGAGCCGCTGCCAAGAGAATATCAATTGCATCAGAATCATCCGAATCCTTTTAATCCGGCCACGACCATTCGCTTCGCGATGCCGTCGCCCGGCTTGCTCAGCATGCACGTTTACAATTCAATTGGTCAGCAGGTTGAAACACTGGTGGATGGCGACTATGTGGCCGGCGTTCATCAGATTTCCTGGAATGCCGCGCAATTTGCCGGCGGCGTCTATTTCGTGCGCATGCAGGCCGGCGCTTTCAACAAAACAATCAAGATAGTGCTGCTGAAATAAAGATTAATAATTCCTTCATCAGCTTGGAAAAAGTGTCAAATTCTAAAAATATTGACAGAGAGGACTTGGCGCGGCCTTTGCCCGCAGCCAAAAAGGGAACACGAATGGTCATGAAGGACCATAAATTAGAAAATCAATCATTACATTTTTTTTGTAAAAGGTCAGTTTCTGCTAGCTGCGATGATAAGAATGTTTCATTGAAATATTATTTTTTTCACTCACGCAAAGTCGCCAAGCCGCAGAGGATACGCAAAGAATAATAATAGCATTTTTCTAGTGGCAAGCGAACTAACAATGACACATGTCAGATTGTCCAGTCGTGCGCGAATAGTATATGTTAATAATAAACTTACGATATAATGCAAACTTGATTACTTTCAAGAACTTTGCGTATCTTTGCGCCTCTGCGTCTTTGCGTGAGTGCAGAAAATCCAATCGCGGTATCATGCAAAGTGAAATTATATTTTTGCTTAACATCGTATCTTATGCTACTTTTTAATCGATTTTGCCAGAAACCGACGTTTTACTTTTTTTTCTAGTTCGATCTTTAAGATCGTTTATTTTTTTCCTATATTGAAAGATGATGAACGCACCGCGTCTCACACTTCCGGCATGGAAGCGCGCTGTCATCAAAGTCGGCAGCGCTCTGGTCGCACCTGAAGGCCGGCGAGTCAGCAACAAATACACGCTGGACATTGCCGCGTTCATCACCGAATGCATCAACGATGGCAAGGAGATGATCCTCGTCACCTCCGGCGCCATCGCCGCTGGTCTGTCCACGCAACCCCACTTGCTCAGTCGTCCATTGACGATCGCTGAAAAACAGGCCATGGCCGCTATCGGGCAACCACTGCTCATGGCGCATTGGAGCAAATTCTTTGATTTTCCCTGCGCCCAGTTGTTGCTCACCTATCAGGGCATTCACGAACGGCAGCTCTTTGTCAATGCCAAAAACACGTTGCTCAAACTCCTGGCCAAGAAAACGTTGCCGATCGTCAATGAAAATGACACGGTCGTTGTCGACGAAATCAAAGTGGGTGACAACGACAACCTCGCCGCCCAGGTCGCGGTGCTGGCGGATGCGGACATCCTGTTCATCTGTTCTGACGTCGACGGCCTTTTCGATGCTGATCCACGCGAAAATCCGGCGGCGCAGCAGATCCCGGTTGTGACCAGAATCGATCCGTCCATTTACCGGCTCGCCGGGAAAAAAGGCAGCTCCTTCTCAACAGGTGGCATGACCACAAAAATCCAGGCCGCGGAAAAGGCGACTGCGCGCGGCATCGACACCATCGTCTTCAACGGCAGGCGCCGCGAGTCTTTTCAGCAGCTGCTGAGAGGCGCTATCCCAGGCACCATTTTCACCCGAAACGCCAGTCCCATGAATGCCAAGAAACACTGGATGTTGCACACCTTGAAGAGCTGCGGCAAAATTGGCATCGACGCCGGCGCGCACAAGGCACTTATCAAGCGGGGCGCCTCCCTCCTGCCCTCCGGCATCCTGTGGCTTGAAGGTCGATTCAAGCAGGGGGATGCCGTCCGAATTTTATTTGACAACGATGAAATAGCGCAAGGTATCACGCAGTACGACGCCAATGATCTGGCAAAGATCAAGGGCAAGAAAAGCGGCGACATCGAGGGAATACTCGGCTATATCTACACCGATGAAGTGATTCATCGCGATGACCTCGTCTTGCTGTCAGAACTGGAAAAGATTGACGAGCGAGTATCAAAATGAAGCAAGATGCGACGTTGAAAGAACTGGCCATCGCCTGCAAAGCGGCCGCCAAAATCATGGCCCAGCTTGATACGAACGTAAAAAATGATCTGCTGCTGGCGATGGCCGATCGGCTCGCCGCGGACGCGGACGTCATCAGGCGCGAAAATGGCGCAGATGTTCGCCGGGCAGAGGAGAATGGCCTGTCAGAAGCGATGATCGATCGCCTCGTCATCGATACGGTGCGTGTGCGTAAAATGGCAGATGCGCTGCGCCACATTGCCGCTCTTCGCGATCCGGTGGGTGAAATCACCCAGACCTGGTCACGCCCCAATGGCATCGAGGTCGCCTATCAACGCATCCCTCTCGGCGTCATCGCCATGATCTACGAATCTCGTCCTGACGTGACCTCGGACGCTGCCGGCCTGTGTCTGAAGGCGGGCAACGCTGTTTTTCTGCGCGGCGGCTCAGAAGCCTTTGCATCCAATCGCGCTATTGTCAAAGCATTTCATGCCTCGTTGCAAGAACACGACATTCCCACCGCGGCCATAACGCTTGTCCCAACCATTGATCGTGCGGCGATCGCCGAGATGCTGCAGCTGACCGACGAAATCGATCTGGTCATCCCGCGCGGCGGCGAGGGACTCATCCGCTTTGTCGCTGAGAACAGCCGCATACCGGTCATCAAACATTATAAAGGAGTGTGCCATCAATATGTCGATTTCAACGCCGACATTGACATGGCCATTGACCTGCTCATCGATGGCAAATGCTCGCGTCCCGGCGTCTGCAATGCCCTGGAGACGCTGCTCGTGCACAAGGATATTGCGCCTTCATTCTTCGCCCAAGCGGCGCCTGTATTGGCTGCAAAAAATGTGGAAATTCGCGCCTGTCCGATATCCATTCGTTATTTCGAGCGCGCTGTGCCGGCGACAGAGGATGACTATGATGCCGAATTTCTCTCCCTCACCCTCGCCGTCAAAGTTGTCGACAGCATGGACGAAGCTATCGAGCACATTTCGACATACGGTTCGGATCACACCGAGGTCATCGTCACGCGCGACTATGCGCATGCCAGAAAGTTCACCCGCCGCGTGAACTCGGCCGTCGTCCTGGTCAACGCCTCGTCGCGCTTCTCTGACGGCGGCGAGCTCGGCCTCGGCGCCGAGATCGGCATTTCCACCACCAGGCTGCATGCGTATGGTCCGATGGGATTGGAATCGCTGACGACGAAAAAATTTGTCGTTCGTGGCGACGGGCAAACCAGACACAATATGAACTGGTAGTACGATTCTGGCAATCTGCTGTGTCTCTGGAGTCACTTGGAAAAATCTCACTGGCTTTATGCAAGCCTGATTATAAGCAATCTATTTTTGCTTCTTCCGCAAAATGAGTACTTGGAACCGCCGAGGACACGAAGAAGCGCAGAGAGAAAATATGTTGGATCTGTCTCTTTGAAAAATATCATTGACACGGTAAAGAATGAAGACAGACGAACTGACAAGTATAATCATAAGCATATCGGTTTATTGATTAATTTCAATGTTTTGCGATTGAAAGACGGAGTGAAAAGGCTTGTAAACAAGTACGATGATAGTGAATGAGCATACATATTTTTATCCCTCGGCGACACTCGGCGTTCCCGGCGGTTGATTATGCTTAATGCGCATGAACCATATTTTTTTATCTTTGACATCATTATCGTCTATCAGATGAATTGCTGGAACAGAGTTGTGCAGACGATTGCGACCAGTGGTAAACCGGTTCTGTACGCCGACTTGCAGTTCGGCGGCAGTGGCGGACTCCTGGTTTACACCGCGGCCTTTCTGCGGAGCAAGACTCCCAATGTTGGATATGTCGCTTCATCTGAAATGGATGATCTGGTGGATGCCGTAAAATGTTTTGCTGAAAGCAATTCTGCTGAATTTGCAGCGGTCACGAGGAGGATTCGCATGAGAAACACTCCCAAGGTTATAGATCGATCAGTGCTCGCCGATGAGTTGCCGACGCTCGCACCGCAGGATTGCCTGGCTCGAATGCAAGAATCAAAAATCCTGGCCGTGCGCGACCAGAATGCCGGCCCCGCGGATCCAATGTTCAATATAGCGATGGAAAATGTGCCCTTTGCAGAAGTCAATGCGGCGTGGGAAAGAGCGGACAGAGAGGAAGCGCGCGCCATCGCCGAGCGCTGGCAAAACACAGCAGATGACGTCATTGATGTGCCGTTCGAGACGCTGGAGACCTCCGCAGCTTTTTATCTTGGCATGAAAGAAGTCCTGCAAAAGCATGGCGCCAACGCCATCACCATCAATTGTCTTGGCGGCTTTTACGGCGGCCATATCCATGCCTACCCATGTCTCGGCTTCCATGAATTGAATAATGAAGGCCTGGTCGGCGCCTGCGAATGTGATACGCGCTCCACGGCCACGATGCTGGCGTTCTCGCACCTGACACATGGTCATCCCGGTTACATCTCCGATCCGGTCATCGACACAGCGAAACGGCAGATCATCTACGCCCATTGCGTTGCATCCAGCAAGGTGTTTGGGCCGGACGGCACAACTAATCCTTTTGTCATCATGACCCACTCTGAAGACCGGCAAGGGGCATCGGTTCGCTACCTTTTGCCGACCGGTTACATGACGACGACACTTGAAATCCTGCCCGCCCGGAGAGAGATTCTCCTGCATCAGGGGATAGCCGTTGATAATGACGCCGATGATCGCGCCTGCAGGACCAAACTCTGCGTCGAGCCGCTGGGGGACATTGAAAAGCTCTTCACCATGTGGGATGAGTGAGGCTGGCACAGAGTGACATTTTATGGCGATCTCAAAGAGCCTGCCCATGCTCTCGCAGATCATATTGGCTGGCGCGTACTTGAACAAGCCTGAACTGTACTACGAGGCAGCAACATCTTTTTTAGCTAAAGTATGTAAAATAGAACCGCCGAGCACGCCGAAAAGCTTGGCGCGGCCTTTGGTCGAAACCCAAAAAAAGAGAACACGAATTCTCACGAATGATTCACGAATGACCACGAATGGTCATGAAGGACCATAAATTAGAAAATCAATCATTTTGAATTCGTGAAAATTCGTGAAAAAATTGTGTAAATTCGTGTTTAGTCTTTTTTTGACTCTAAACTTTGTCAAAAAAACACAATGTTGTAGATTTGTAATACAGAGAAAAAGTGGGTGTTTTGCTTCAATTTATTTCTCTACGACTCTCCGCGTTCTCTGCGGTTTTTAGCATTCTAGAATGAGATGGTGCTATGAACATTTTTGTCGCGGCCAAAGGCCGCGCAAAGCATCACTTTCAGGTGACTTTATCCTGCGAAGGCTGTCTTGCAGATGAGGGCGGTCATGTCATCGAGAGGAGGCCTGTTGCCGGTGAAAGAGAACACCTGCTGGTAGAGCTGCTCTATCGTGTCGTATGAACTCATTTTGTGGCAATTCTGCAAGCTCTCTATAATGCGCTGCAGACCAAATTCGGCATCATCGTCATTGCAGGCTTCGATGATGCCGTCAGTCAAAAAGATCAACATATCTGCAGCGGCGATTGGGATGACCTGACTGTTCTGGTATGTTTGATTTTTTAAGAATCCAAGCGGAACCCCTGTGCTCTCGAGTTCGAGCTTTATTTCACCCTTGTCATTGATGATATAGCCGGGGACATGGCCGGCGCCGGCATAGATGATCTGACGTTTTTTGAGATCAAGTTGGACCAGAATCAAAGTGACATACTGGAGATCATCGAGATCGGTGCACAGCTCCTCATTGAGCAGGCTCAGCACCGATCCCGGATCGGCTGAGAACTTGGCCAATGATCTCAAATAGGCGCGGGTTTCCGCCATGATGATCG
>JAFGJB010000033.1 GCA_016929295.1 Candidatus Zhuqueibacterota bacterium
ATCGGCATGCTGGACGCCTGTCTGCTCTTCGACGCCGATAAATACTGGCCGGTCTATGAAAACGTGCACCGGTTCGTGCATGACAAGATGATCAACCACCAGGTGGGGGAGTGGTGGCCGCTGCTGACGCGCGAGGGCGAGCCGATCTGGACGCACATGAGCCACTCCTGGAAGGTGAACTATCACACCGTGCGCGCCATGGTGCAGTCGATTCAGCGGCTGGACAAGTTACTAAAGCTCGCGTCTGAATGAGGAATAAATCGATGCGAAATTTCTCATCATTGGCTTTTATGGCAACTCTATTTTGGGCAATTTCATGTGGTAAGGAAACAGCTACGGGACCCAATCTTCCAGAACTTTTAAATTTTTTCCCAATAGCAGAAGGAAATAAATGGATATATTCCTGTTGGACTCAGTCGAGCGGGCATAGTCTCCCAACAGTCATATATAATGGTTCGGAAATTGTTGAGATAATAAAGCATGATTCGATTCATGATGCTAATAGTTTTTATCAAGAACGATTTCAGATTAGCATTATATCAGATGGTCAGACCACAACAGAATCGGCAAATGGAGACTCTGTCGTAAATATAATTGAGCCCAGCAAATCGGATACTTTGGAAATGGCGCTCCAAGATTCTTTTCTTGTATATTTATCTACGAAGGAGGATAAGTCGTTCTGTTTTCCGCGATTTGCGTCTCAACTAAAAGTAGTGCTTCCTGACACCGGCCATTTCATTCGTCTAGAATATCACCCCCCCCACGATAGCGAGAGGAGTGCTTCTTACACTCTTATTAAACAAGTTGGATTTCAACGAATTCAGACAACAGTTTGGGGCCCAGTAGGTGTTTGGTATGGAAGCATATATTTAAACGATTTTATTCAAGCATCAACGAAATCAGAGCATTAAATGTGAATGATTCTGGCTCTTATGTAAAATGGGTACGGACATTTGTCCGAGGGGGATAAATATGCCGCTCAAATGGCGGGACTGAAGCAAAAGCTCTTTTGACGAAATTGTAACACAATATACTCACTATCTATATCAAACGGCCACTTTCAAACGATCGTCCCGCCGCCCAGACACTCATCATCCCGATAGATGACGCCGAACTGTCCCGCTGCCACGCCGTGCACTGGCGCATCGGACAGGATGGTCAGCTCTTCGCCGTCGATCTGCAGCCGGCCAGCGGTCAATTCCGGTGTATGGCGGATCTTGAAGTGAATCCGCTGTTGGCCATCGTCGAACTCGGCCGGGCGATAGATCCAGTTGAAATTCGCCAGCGCGATCTCGCTCCGATAGACCGCGGCCGGGTCATACCCTTTGGCGACGTAGAGGATGTTCTGCTCGTGATCTTTGTCGATGACGAACCACGGCCCGTCGCCCAGCCCCAGTCCCTGTCGCTGGCCGATGGTGTGAAACCAGAATCCCTTGTGCTCGCCGACGACATCACCCGTCTCTTTGTTGATGATCGGGCCGATCCGCTCGCCCAGATATTTCTTGATGAATTCGCGATAGTTGATCTTGCCCAGAAAGCAGATGCCCTGCGAATCCTTGCGTCCCGCATTGGGAAAATGCTGCTCCCGGGCGATGGCGCGGATCTCCGGCTTGGTGTAATCGCCGAGCGGGAAGAGGGCGCCCCCGATCTGTGCCGGCGTCATCTGACTCAAAAAATAGGTCTGATCTTTGATCAGATCTTTGCTCAGAAAGAGATGCATCTGGTCGTCACCCGGCGCCAGTCTCGCCCAGTGTCCGGTGGCGATTCTGTCGAATTGATGTCCCGCCTTTTCCTGGAACGCGCCGAATTTGACCAGGCGATTGCACATCATGTCGGGATTGGGCGTCAGGCCGCTGTTGACGGCCCGGATGGTGTAATCGACCACGCGCGCCCAGTACTCCTTTTGCATGGACAGAATCTCCACCGGCACGCCGAGCTGCTCGCCAACCTGCAGGACATAGTCGATGTCCTCCTGCCACGGGCAGTCGCCCCAGCCAGTGTCGTCCTCGTTCCACACCTTGAGATAGTAGGCGGTGAGGTCGTGGCCTTGCTCTTTCAATAGATATAACGCGACGGTGCTATCGACGCCGCCGGATGTGAGGACGGCAATTTTCATGGGAGAAAATAGAAAAATTTTGGCAAATATGAAAGCTCGGAAAAGAAAATGAACCGCCGGGTTCGCAGAAACGCCGAGAAAGAGGAGTTGATCGTTCGGCACATCTGTGCCCCTCAGGAGGTGAACCGGGCGGTCGATGGATGAGGCCTCTGTTCTTTCAGGGATTTTATCCCTGGACGCGCAATGACAGAGGACTTCTAGCCCGACCAAAGCTCCTAAAATCGAAAATGCACAGCGGCACCACTGTTTTCTAATTTTCGATTTGTGTGCTTTGATCAAGTCATATATTTGAAAAAGCCGTAATGCTTCTTGCAATACCATGAATCAGAGCAATTGGTAAAAAGATAAAACCAGCTATATGCATCCCTAATTCATAAATCAATGAACTGTCTTTGTAGGGCTTTCCCTTTAATCTTGAGACAAATGCGCTATAAGGAATACCATAAATGTTTCCCGCCATCGTCAATTGCACCGCCGAAAGAATGATTCTGGCTTTCTCTGTGCCATATTCATCTATTAGTGATTGATAAGCATCTTGTTTCGGGAATCCTCGAGTATCCGCAAAATGTTGAGCAAAAACGATTGCTTTGGCTTCTTCTTGTTTTAAGTAAAGTCCGTCACCGTTTAGAAAAGAATGAATTTCTTCATTGTTCATTCCTTGCTTTAGTGCCAAATAGGTGTGCGCGTATGAACAAGCCGCGCATCCGTTCACCACGGTCACTGCCAATTGCAGTCTCTCAACAAAATCTTTGCCAATTAAACTTTTTCCTCTGTTACCAATCATTTTTGCCGCCGCCCCTGGTATCAATAAAAATGCACGATACATCTCCCCTAAACGGAACCTTTTTTTATATTCAGTCCTTAAATTTATTGTATCCGGTATTTTCAAGTTCTTTATCATTGAGGACGCCTTCATCTCCGGGAAGCGGCTATTTTGGTCAATTATTTCGGTTTATTTTCAACAGTCGTTCACACGACCACAAGATAGGAATAAAAGTTACTAAAGCAAATACTCGTTCTATTATCTGCATTTCCATGGCCGGCAAAAAATAGAACTATCCAGAATATAATGACCTGCAAACGCTTCGGTTATTCAGTTAGCTGCGTCGTAAAACGTCAGTTACAGGCGGCAAAGGCCTCAAGGGCCTGATAAAAAAGGACGCAGCCCTCTAAAAGATCGCCCAGAATATCCATTCTGGGCGGGTAATTGAGTTGGGACATCTGTCCCAATCGGACGTATGTCCGAATCCATTTCCCGTCCGGTACATCCCGCAAGGGGTAAATCCCGCAAGGGGCACATCCCGCAAGGGGCACATCCCGCAAGGGGCATGAATATGCCGAACGATCTGGACGCAAAGATCGATGTGTCTTGTGCTATTTTGCGTTAGATAGCTCTGATAATCTGTAACTGACGTTTTACGCTGCGTCAAGGATTAACCTTGACTTTGTCGTATCCGTTGAATATATATATACGAGTGCGCCGACCGATACGGCGATTGTATTGTCTGCAGATACGTATGTAGTGTTTAACATTCAAGCACAATCGCACAGCATAAATTTACATTCACAAGCAAAGATTGGCAAGAAAAAGACGAATGAAATGGACCTGCGAAAAACTGAATTGACCTGTTCACGGAGAGGAGTGCGCGTGAAATCTTTAGGGAAATTTATCCCCATATGTCTGATGATCTCATCGTTCGCAACAATGACGTTGGCTGACGAACTGGTCTGGTACGATGAGTTCGACGGCACGACGATCGATCCGGCCAAATGGGACAAGCCGGAATACAATCGCCGCCAGAACAGCAACGGCCCGGACGGCTGGTGGCTGCGAGAGGATTCGTTCCTCGATGGCGACGGCCATCTCATCATCCGCGCGCGCAAGATTGCCAATCGCAACAGCGACAACGATCCGTACGACTATGCCACCGGTGCCATTCGCAGTTATGGCAAGTTCGAACAAAAGTTCGGCAAGTTTGAAATCCGCTGTCGCCTGCCTCGCCAGCCGGGCTGGTGGGTGGCGTATTGGCTCTATTCGGACACTGTCGGGCATGTAGATGGCTCGGGCGAGGACGGCACCGAGATCGATATTTTCGAGGGATTCGGCTGGACCGATGAGGTGCAGCACGCACTGCACTGGGATGGCTATGGCGATGCCCATCAGGTGATCGGTCACACCGTGACGATGGATGAGATGCGCGCGGATTTTCATACATTTGCTCTCGAGTGGTATGAAAACCTGTACGTCTTTTACATCGACGGCATTGAGAGTTGGCGCACCAATGCCGGCGGCATCTCCAAGGTGCCGGCCTATGTCAAGGTCACCGGCGAGCTGTCGACCGAGCCGTGGGCTATCGGCACCGGCTGGGCAAATGATCCGACAAAAGCGACCTGGCCGGATTCCTTCATCATCGATTATGTCCGCGTCTACAGGCTCGAAGAGACCGTTTTTACTGCACCGATGCCGAACGACCATTTAGCCTATCGCAAAACAGCCGACGCCTCTTCTTATACCGGCAGCCGTTATTCGCCGCGCCGCGCCACGGATGGCTACATCACAACGCGCTGGCAGAGCGAACCCGGCGCACCGCAATGGCTGACCATTGATCTGCAGCACTCCTTTCTCATTCACAAAGTCCGGCTCGACTGGGCGGCGCACTTTGGCGCCGACTACAAGATTGAAGTCGCGGAAAACGCCGACGGCCCATGGACGGAGTGCATTCACATCACTGACAACGGCCAGAGAGGTTCAGTGACGCACGAGTTCGCGACGCGCGTCGGCAGATTTGTGCACATGTATGGCCTGCAGAGCGTCGATGATAAAGGCTTTTCGCTCTGCGAGATGGCGGTCTATGGCGAGGAAAACACATCCGTGCAGGGCAAAGCCGATGCACCCCTTTCGCCGAGTCCGCTTCGGCTGCATAACTATCCCAATCCGTTCAATGCCGCAACCGTCTTTCGCTGCCAGGTGCCGGCCGGACGCGTCCGCCTGACCATCCGCAATCTCACCGGCCGGCAGATCGCCTCCATCGTTGATGAACAGTTGGCAGCCGGCGAGTATATGTTCACCTGGAATGCCGATGAATGCGCCAGCGGCATCTATCTGGCGTACTTACAATTACAGGATGCGGCTCTTGTGCGCAAAGTTGTCCTGCAAAAATGAGGATAATTGGGCTAACGGAGAGCGCCATCCGATATCAATTCACTGTCTAATTATCATTGACTTGAACGTTCCCAGCCATGCGGAATTTCCATTTTTATCATTGACAACTGTTCAGAAATTTGTATTTTTAAATAGACTCTTTTCATGATAACTTGATGCAAGGAGGCCAAAACACAACACGTGCTAGTGCATGAATCACTCATTCTAAAATTGGAGGCAGAATGAAAATCAGGACTTTGCTTTTGTGCAGCCTTTTTCTTTTTAGCGTCATCGTGGCGCAGGAACCTGTTACGGTTCTTCTCGTCGTTGGGGATGAGGGGGCGATGAATGAGGCCGAAGTGGCAATCATGGAACGACTCGAAACGGTTTTCAATCTTTCGGTTGACCTCGTGAATCATGAGACTGTGGACAGCACCTGGGCTGATGGAATGGCATTTGTGTATGTCTCCTCGACAGTGTCGTCCGGGACGATCGCGGCCAAGATGAAAAACGTGGCCGTGCCGGTCATCATGATCGAGCCGTATGCGCAGGACGACATGGGCATGACGGCTGACAGCGATACGTTTCGCTTTTATCAAGCCTATTTCCGCGATATGTTGATCCTCGATGCAACCCACTATTTGGCCGCCGGACTGTCAGGCGAGGTCACGGTGACCGATATTTATGAAATTCAGAGCGGACAGGGCTTACCGGCTGAGAACGGCACGGTCATCGCCGAATTTGTGCCGTGGGAGGATGGTGAGTTTCTCTGTTTGGGCGCCATCTATTGTTATGAAAAAGACGCCATTTTGGCCGACACCACCGTTGCCGCCGAGCGGCGATACTTTGCAGCCTGGAATGATCTTGGCACCGCCTACATGACCGAAGACGGCTGGAAGCTCTGGGATGCCTCCATCAACTGGTGCCTGTACAAGGACAAGGAAAATGGCGTTGCCGCTGCAGCGTCCCCGCTGCCGGACGGCTATCAACTCGCGCAGAACTATCCGAATCCGTTCAATCCGGCGACGACCATTTGCCTGACGATCCCCACATTTTCACATGTGCAGTTGACCGTCTATGATCTTCATGGTCGCGCTGTCGCAGAGCTGGTGAATGGTGAACTGCCGGCCGGCGACCACACCTTTACCTTTGACGCTCAAGATTTGCCATCCGGTCTGTATGTTTGCAGACTCACGACCGGTGAACTCGCTTTGAGCAGAAAGATGACGTTGTTGCGCTGAACAGTCAACGTCTTGTTTTTTGCTGCATCGGATGTCGACAGGGCATGCTGGTCTCGGGATGCCCTGTCTTTTTTATCGATAGCGCTCAGTGAGCAGAAAGCGTCGAAGGGGCGGCTATGGCGTCGTAGCCTCCCGTGATGAGTAGTCGATTTTCGCCGCTGCTTGGGACTGGAATGTGACAGTGCCAGTCGCTATGGTGGTTAAATTGACGCTTACGGACAGGGTAAGAGTCTCAAACTTTCCAACGTCACAATTTACGACGTCTTTGGCCAAGTTCTACACAATCTGTGAACAAAACTCTGCTTTTTTCGAGTCGTGGGAAGATCCAACTGCTAGGTGCGGTAAAACCTCAGTTACGGGTGGCAAAGTATGCACTTTTCAGAAAAAATAAACCGCAGAGAGTCGCCGAGAAAAACAGAGTCTCATGCACCTCGGCGCTTCTTTGCGATCTCTGCGGTTTATTAAAATTTTCGCAATA
>JAFGJB010000034.1 GCA_016929295.1 Candidatus Zhuqueibacterota bacterium
GAGATAGACCGCGGCCAACTGGCCGAGGACAATGACCGAATCGTAAAAGATCTTCCACCAGTTGTGATCTTTTTCACGCGGCACAAATATGCGATCGCCTGGATCAAAGGTCTTGATCTCATTCGCATCCTTGATCTCGCCGGTCACTTTGATGATTTTCGCCCGTTTTTTGTCCGCATCCCAGGTGTAGCCGCCCGATTTGTCGATATAAAAATTGAAATCCTGTCCCGACACAAAGAGAATACCGCCCGGTTTGGAGACGCGGCCGGAGACATAGATCATGTCCGGCCGTTTCGGCACGTGGATCACATCGCCATCCTTCAGCAGGACATCCTCGTCCGAATCTCCCTGCAACAGCAATTTGCTGAAATCCACGACGATTTCATTGATATTGTCCGAGTTGTGTTTCATCACCAGATATTCATACTCTGACTCGCTCATGTCGGCGCGCGACATCTCCGACAGCCGTTCGAACTCTTTGTCCTCTAGCACCATTTCGCGCCGTCGCTCCAGCCTGGACTCTGCGATGAGCGCATCGTCGGTAAAGCCGCCGGCTGCGCGAAAGACATCGCTGAGTCGAGTGGAATCGATGATGATGGGATAAAAACCGGGGAACCGGACCTCTCCCCGCACCTCGACGAGCGCGCCCACGTCCCAGTCGGGAATTTTACGCACAATGACAAAATCATCCGGCTCGAGCAGCAAATGACGCGCGTCGTCGCGAGGGGGATCGGCGGCGAAATCAACGTAGAACGTTTTGCGGCCGGCATCCGTGACGCGGCTCACCTCCACCTTGTTCAGATAGGAAAAACGGGTGAATCCTCCCGCCAGCTCGATGATATCGCATAGGCGGTCCGGTTTGTGCAGATTCAGTTCGAAAATCGCTTTGCGATTGACTTCGCCCAGGACTGTCACCGATTTGTTCGTCACCGGCACAAAGATGATGTCGCCGCTCTGCAAGGAAAAACTTTGCCGGCCGGTCGGCCGCAGGATGAAATCATAGAGATCGACGTATGCGACGAGAGAATCGCCGCGAAAAACTTGAATGTTGCGAAAAGATCCCTTTTCCGTCAGTCCCTGCGCCTTCATGATGAAATCGAGCACCGAACTCAAAGCGCTGTCGGAGTAATTGCCCGGCCTGCTCACTTCGCCGATGACGCTGACGCCGACCATCTTGGGCATGGTGAGCATGATATTGAGGCTGTAATTGCTGTATAAAACTCTGAGTTTTACATCGAGAAGCCGGCGAAATTCATCCAGGGTCAGACCATTCACATAGAGGACACCGACAGTCGGCATGTAGAGTTGGCCATCGACGCTGACGGTGAGCTGAAAGTTTTCCTGCGCCTTGCCGCCGAGGAAGATGCCCAATTGATCGCCGGGGCCGAGCTGATAATCCGCCGGCAGAGCACCGCCAACGAATGTCTCGCCGCTGTCGTTGATCTGAAAAAGGTTGGCGCCGAAGCGCTGCACTCCGGCAGATGCACCATCCGGCACAGGCGGCGATGAAACTGGGCCAGAACTGCTTTGAGTTGCGACAGGTGAACGAGGCTGAGCCACTGCAACAGATGCGATCCACAGGAAAAGGACAGTGACTATCGCGATGCTTTTATCTCTCATGTCTTTCGGCATAGAATGTTGTTATCGAATTGAATTGAAGGTAGAAAATAATTCCTTATTAATCAATAAAATTATTATAGTTACACGACATGCGACAGAAAGCTGCAAGAGAACAAAGCGGATTCGCCGTCAGGTGAAAGAGATCTGGGTGAGAGCGCTCCGCTCCACAAAAATCAAGCAGTTATGAGCAAAGACAATGCCAGAATGGAGCCCTTTGGCTAGTGGGAAAAGGAGAGGGTGGATTTTATTTCTTCTTCATTCCAACCTCACGCAGAGATGCAAAGTCGCCAAGTTCTAGAAAAAAATGATCACTTTACTTGCTCAGAAAATGTGTCAGTAAATATCAATATTCCATAACGATCGATTGCAATCAATACACTTATTCAGATGACTCTGGAAAAAGAAAGCGAAACACGAATTTTCACGAATTTTCACGAATTTAAAATGATTGATTGATTTTCTCATTCGTGCTCATTCGTGTATCATTCGTGAGAATTCGTGTTCCTTTTATGGTTGCGGCTTAAGGTCGGGCCAAACTTTTCCGTTTCATCTCTGTAAATAATTATAGAATTTGACACTTTTTCTGAGCTGATGAAGGAATCATTTAATACTATATCTCGGCGCTTAAAAAGCACCTATTCGGCGGCTTAACCACTCTGGTGTTGCAGCAAGACCAGCAGAATGGACCTCGGCCGCTAGCGGAGCAGGGTGATCGAGCGTGTCAAGCGGATTACACCGGCCTGCAGCGCGCAGATATAGGCGCCGGAGGAGACCATGTTGTTGGTAAAATCGGTGCCGTCCCAATGGGTGCGATAGCTGCCGGCGGCAAAATCGCCCTGTTCCAGCACCTTGATCCGCTGGCCGACGGCGTTGTAAATGGTGATATCGATGGTTACATCTTCCGGCAGGTCAAAATCAAATGAAGTGCCGCTGTTGAAGGGATTGGGATAATTGAGTTTCAACTCGTATCTGGCCGGCACCACGACCTCGCCGGACGAATGCACTTCATTCGAGTAACCGCTTTCGTTTCCCCAATAGTCGATGGCGGTCACGACAAAGTAGTAGCGGACGCCCTCCTGCAGCTCGTTCAGGGTGTAGGTTGTGCGATCGCCGACATCGCGCCAGTCCGTATAGTTACGAGACGATTGCCCCCAATAGAGCCGATAATTCATGATGACATCATCGACCGGGTTCCATTGCAATGTGACAGCGCGTGAAAAACAGGGTGTGACAATGAAAAGGAGCAAGAGAAAAATATAACGCATGTATCCATCCTCACCTGCAAAATTCCGCTTAACTGTGTTTTCTCCATCCCTCGTGCGTTATATTATGTTGTGCTATTTTATAGTTCAAGGCGCGCGGCGAAATGCCCAGCAGTGCCGCCGCCTCTTTTTGCACCCATTTTGTACGACTCAACGCCGCGATGATCGCTTCCTGTTCAATTTCCTGCAAATTCAACGTACGAAAACTGGTGCCATCGCGCTCGCTGGTGCGACGTTCACGGCCGCCGGCGGCAAAATAGTCTTTTCCTGACATGGCCAAGGCGCTGGCGCCGATTGTCTGGCCCTCGCCGGCGATGAGAACGGCCCGTTCGACAATATTACGCAATTCCCGGATGTTGCCCGGCCACGAATGCTGTAAAAAGACGTTGAGCGCTTCCTTGCTGAAAGGTCCGACATCCTTCTTCACTTCGGCCGAAAATTTTCGGCGGAAATATTCAACCAGGAGCGGGATGTCTTCCTGACGCTCTCGCAATGGCGGCAGATGAATGGAAACAACATTGAGGCGATAGTACAAATCGGCGCGAAAGTTGTTTTTATCCATCTCGTCCCACAGATCCTTGTTCGTAGCGGCAATAATTCGTACGTCAACCTGTATGCTCTTGTTGCCACCGACCCGCGAGAAGGTTTGCTCCTGCAGCACACGCAGAATCTTGGCTTGCGTCGATGGATGCATATCGCCGATTTCATCGAGAAACATGGTGCCGCCATCGGCCTGCTCAAACTTACCCGAATGGCGCGCCACCGCGCCGGTGAAAGCGCCCTTTTCATGTCCGAACAGTTCGCTCTCCAGCAGCTGTTCGTGCAGGGCGGCGCAATTGACAGCGACGTACGGTTTTTCTGCACGCAAACTATGTGCCTGAATGGCGCCGGCGATCAATTCTTTTCCGGTGCCGGTCTCACCCTGAATGAGAACGGACGCATTGCTCTTGGCAATCTTGTTGATGAGTTGATAGACGTTGCGAATCTCGGCATTGCGGCTCAGTTTGGGATAATAGAGCTCAAAACCTGAAAAACTGCCATACTCTGGCGTCGTCAAGCTGAGAATATCAACATCCTCTTCATTTATATCGACCAGTGGATCTGCAAAGTGACCTGCCATGATGCCCAAAAACCTCACGTTTAGAATTCCAATTACAATTTCGGAATTGTCAATATACAAAAATAATCAACGCATTACAATACTTTATAAACCAGGAGAATGCGCAATTTTTTTGATTCTGGCGGTCAATTCCCGGAAGGAATAGACGCCCTGCAAGGAGGCGCTGAGCGGGCCGTGCCACGATGCCAAAGCATCCATTATTTCCGGACGCTGCAATCCGATATTGCGGATTTTGTCCGCATCTGTGAAGAGCTCCCCGGGAAAACCATCAAAGACCAGCTGCCCGGCGCGCAGGGCAATGACGCGATCGGCCACTTCAGCGACAAAATCCATGTTGTGCGTCACAATGGTCACCGCTTTGCCGGCATCGATCAACCTCCGGACAATGACGATGAAGCGCCCCACGCTCTTGGGATCCAGACCGGCCGTCGGTTCGTCAAAGACGAGCATATCCGGCTGCATGGCCAGCACACCGGCGATGGCGACGCGACGCTTTTCACCTTCACTGAGACGAAAGGGAGAGCGCTCACGAAAATGACGCGGATCGAGCTCCAATGCTGCCATCGCTTCTTCCACTCGCTGCGCGATATCGGCTTCACCAAGTCCCAGATTGCGCGGGCCAAACGCAATATCCCTGGCGACCGTCTCTTCAAAAAGCTGCGTCTCCGGGAATTGAAAAACCAGGCCGATCTTGCGGCGCAACAGGCTTTTGCGGAACGATCTTGCCCAGATATCCATATCATTGAAAAAGATGTGGCCCGAGGTCGGCTTGAGGAGCCCGGTGAAATGCTGAATGAGTGTGGTCTTGCCGGAGCCACTCTGGCCAACGATGGCGACGCACTCATTTTTGCCAAGGGACAAGGTGATATCTGTCAGGACCTCCTGCTGTGAAGCGCCGATGCCGGTGTATTTGAAACTCACGCCCGCGAGATGTAGCAAGTTGCCCATCAGAACCCCAGGATTTCAATATCGCCCCGCTGCCGTGCGAGCTCAACCGGCGGCAAATTTGACAATTTAAGCAGCGTCTGTTCGGCAAAATGGTCCGTCATGCCGGCAATGTGGTCGCTTATGGCGCGAGGGAAACGAGGATTGTCCGCCAGGAGCTTTTTCATCTCGGCAGGGCCCTGTGAACCGTTATAAATCATGCGTTGCTGTTCCGGTGTGGTGCATTTCTCCAATCGGTAGGCGGGCAAGAGATTGGGATGCACATAGTAATGGCGAAAAAGAGCGCGTATCGTCGACATTGCCGCTTCGTCGCTGCGTCGTTCCGCCGCTTTGGCGATGATCTCATGCATGATGAAGCGATCAAGCTCCTCCTGCAGCGGATCGACGGCATCGCTGAACCAGACGAGTCGCGCATCAAAACAGGCGAACCGTCTGCTCTGACCATAGAACTCTTTCATATTGCGGATGGTTTGCTGCAAGACGTCCGTGACCAAAAAATTGACGAGCGTGCGCACCAGATGATTTCTGTAGAGGAACTCACTGTCGTCGCGCTCGATCTTGATGTCACCGGCCAGTTCCACCTGACGAATGAGCGCCATCTGTCGGACCTGTGCGAGCGTCACATAGCCGGCGCGAATGCCGTCTTCCAGATCGTGGGTGCGTTGGGCGATCTCGTCACAAATCGCCACAATTTGTCCCTCCAGGGTGGTGGCGTGATCCAGGTCGTAGAATAATCCCTCCATGCGGAAATCGGGCAAGTTCAAATGGCCGCGTCGCAGACGCGTGTGCTTGAGAATGCCCTCGCGCACCGGCGCGGTCAGATTCAAGCCATCAAAATCGTATTTCTTTTCATTGAGATCGACAATGCGCACGCTCTGATAATTGTGCTTGAACCCTCCCACGTCGCCGATATCGAGGGCTCCCTCCAGCGCATCTTTACCCTTGAGGATCTGATCGAGCACCACTTCACCGATGTGGCCAAAGGGCGTGTGGCCGAGATCGTGAGCAAGGCCAATGGCTTCGGTCAAGTCCTCGTTCAAGCCCAGAGCGCGAGCGATGGTGCGAGACAGCTGCGCCACTTCGAGCGTATGCGTCAGTCGCGTGCGATAGTGGTCGCCATAGCTGGTGAGAAAAACCTGCCTTTTGTGCTTCAGGCGGCGAAAGGCGCGCGAATGGATGATGCGATCGCGATCGCGCTGAAAGGACGTTCGATAGGGATGCTCATCCTCCGCAATCAGGCGAGTTACGCCGCCAGCCACGCTCTTGCAGGCAAAGGGGGAGAGCAGATCAGCTTCGATTCTTTCGAGCGATTGTCGATCGCGAATTTTATAAATATTCATAGATCACAAATCGATTAAAGAACGTTGTCGCCCGCTATAAATGCAGCTGTGTTCATAGCCAATGGCCTTCAGCATCGCAATGGTTTCGTCGAATTGGGCGGCCACCTCTGCCGGCGCGTGCGCATCCGAACCGAGAGTGACGGGAATTCCGCATAAAAAGGCCTGGCGCAGGATATCCGGATCCGGATAAACCTCACCGGCGCCCTTGCGCAGCCCGGAGGTATTCACATCCAGAGCGAGGTCATTGCGGCGAATCGCCGTGAGCGCATGGCCGATGTGATCCGACAGATCGATCGTCGGTCGGCGCAATTTTTTTGGCAGGTCCAGGTGCCCAATGATGTCGTACAAGCCGGTCGCCGCCGCTTCTGCGATCAATTTGTAATAAGTGCTGTGCAGCGCATCGACTCCCACCTCATCCAGTCGATGACGAAAAGCCGGATTGGAAAAATCCCAGTCGCCGACAAAATGCACCGAGCCGATGACATAGTCAAATGGATATCGCGCCAGAAAATCCTCAATCCAGGACATGTGCTTCGGCAGATAGTCCGCTTCGATGCCAAAACGAATGGTGATGTCATGATATTGACGTCGAGCGGCTAAAACATCTCTGACATAGAGATCCCAACTCTCGATTGGCATGCGACCGGTTGGATCATCGAGGTCAGGGACGGGGATGTGCTCGCTAAAGCCGATCTCGGTCAATCCGCGCGCAATGGCCGACTCGACATATTGACTGATCTCTCCTTCACCGTGCCGGCACAGATAACTGTGCACATGATAATCCACCATACAGCGCTTTCCACTCCATTCAGCCCGCTATCTGCTATCTACTTCTTCCCGCTTCTTTCATTCTCTTCCCATAACCGCCATCGCCGCCGCATAGCCGACGACGTACCCTCCTCTTTTTCCGGTCACATCGGCCGAGTTGGTGTACGCCAGAACGCGCGGCTGCGAAGCGTCCCATGTTTCAGCAACGTGTTTGAGGACGGTAATGGGACCGGCGCCGCAGGCCATGACCGTTTGATGAGCGGCATTGTGGCAAAACTGCATGGCGCTGTCGTTTTCGACACTCGCCAGCGTCCTCTCATCCGTTCGCCGGCATTCCTCATAGGATTGGCCATGATACAGGTCAGAGCTCGCCACCAGCAAAGTAGTCGCCGGCGCACAGGTCGAGGCAATGGCATCGCCCAGGGCGCGACAGTTTTCCCAGCTGTAATCATGAAAAACCAGCGGCAGGATGCGAAAACCGTCCAGCACTGTCTGCAGAAATGGCAATTGCACCTCCAATGAATGCTCGGCGCGAATGCCCGACGATTCATGGCCGATTTCACCGACATGAACATTGCCGGCTGCTGCTGCCAGACTCTGAACGGCTGTCACATCGACCGGCACCAGGCCGAGGGGGGTCTCATAATAATCGCCACGATAGGCTGAAACGCCCTCGATGGTGGCGCCGTGGCTCGGGGCCAACAATACGACCGTCTCGTATGAGGCATCCTCGAGCTGTCTATAAGCGACGGCTGCGGTGCGACCGGAGTAAACATAACCGGCGTGCGGAGAAATGATGCCGATGATGCGGGAAGCAAATTCGCGTTTGTCAGCCATTTTCAAATAAGTGCTGATGGTCTCGCGCAATTGTTCCGGCGTGCCGGGATAAAACTGATCAGCCCACGCCGCGTGGCGGATATTCATCGCACTCCTCCATAGTTTTTCGCTTGCTTTTCTGTACTATTTTAGTAACTTTTTGTTCAAAAGAAAAGTCATTTATTCTTGTTCGGCCAATAGCTCGCCCATGGATCATTTTTGTCACAACCATCCTCTTGTCAAAGCGACAAGACGATGTCATCACTGCAAAAAATATATCTGTTCGGACTGCCACATCGCATTTCTCGACCGATCCTTTTGTTCGCGCAGCTGTCTGTTCGCATCGTTGCGTGCGTCCTACAGGGAGCTGCGCGCGGCGCGGCGCGGTAAAAAGAGCGCTGGCGGCCGGCGAGGCATCGGCTGGAATACCGCGACGGTCTGCGGCATACTGCTCTTCATGCTCATCATGGCCGGTCTGGTTGTCGTCTCGCGCACTGTCTTTCTGGAGATTCGCCGAGATCAGATCGCCAAAACGGCGCGAGAGACGATGCAACCGGTCTATGAGGGCGACATGCGCGGCGACATTCTGCAGCAGCCGGACGCCATGGTGCTCGCCAACCAGATCACTCTCGTCGGCGAAGCCGCTGACAGCATCATCATCAGCCTCAAGGTGAATGGCAAACTGGTCGCGGCGACCATGCCGCAGGACGGCCGTTTTGAATTCAGCGATGTCTCCCTGACCTATGGCATCAACGAGATCGTCCTGCTGGGCATGGACGGCAGCGGCCGAGTGAAAATTCTGCAAAAAATTGCGACGACCTATGGCTCGCCCCGCTTCTCGTTTCTGGCGCGCGATGTCAGCCGGGGGAACATCGATCGTAAAGAGATGGCCCTCACCTTTGACGGCGGCGCCGGCAACGGCGCGACCAAAGCGATTCTCGACATTTTGCGCGATAAAGAGCTGACCTGCACCATGTTTCTCACTGGCGGCTTTATCAAACGATATCCGGATGATGTCAAGCGAATTGTTTTTGATGGGCACGAAATTGGCAACCATACCTGGAGTCATCCGCATTTGACATCATTTGCGCAGAATCAGGAACACAGCACGCTGCCGGAAATGACGCGAGAGAAACTGCAGCACGAGCTGGTTGAGACGGCAAAGCAGTTCAATAGAATGACAGGACAGAAAATGATGCCCTATTGGCGTGCGCCGTTTGGCGAGCACAATCAGGAAATTCGCATGTGGGCAGCGGAAATCGGTTATCGCCAGATCGGCTGGACCTTTGGCCAGGGGGAGAGCATGGACAGCATGGATTGGGTGGCGGATACGACGTCAGCATCGTACAAGTCATCAGATGAAATTTTGCGCAAGCTGCTCAGTTTCGGCGATGCGACAACCGTCGGGGCCAATGGCGGCATCATTCTGATGCATCTGGATACGCAGCGGCAAAACGATCCCGCCTATCGCATCATACCGGCTTTTGTGGACAGCATGCGAGCTTGCGGATACACTTTTACAACGATATCGGAGCTGCTGCGGCCTTAGCACTGAACATTTGGCAAATGTCAATGCTTTTCGATATCGCGATGTAAAACCTCAGTTACGGGTGGCAAAGTATGCACTTTTCAGAAAAAATAAACCGCAGAGACCGCAGAGAGTCGCCGAGAAAAACAGAGTCTCATGCACCTCGGCGCTTCTTTGCGATCTCTGCGGTTTATTAAAATTTTCGCAATA
>JAFGJB010000035.1 GCA_016929295.1 Candidatus Zhuqueibacterota bacterium
CAATTATTTTGGCCATGCCGTTTCGAGTGCGGGTGATATAAATAAAGATGGCTATTCTGACTTGATCATCGGCGCTTATGGACTCCCACAAAATGGAAAAGTCTTCCTTTACAGCGAAGACACCCCCATTGCCATCAAACTCAGTTCTTTCACCGCAGTCATAGAGGATGGCACCGTCCATCTCCACTGGTGCAACGAAAATGAAACCAACCATGCCGGATTTAACGTCTGGCGCAGCAGCCATGCAAATCAAGATTTTGTCAAAATAAACCTGGACTTTGTTCAGGGAAAACACCATGGTTCCGGCGCTGATTATGATTTTTTCGATACGCCTGAAGCGCCGGGCATCTATTATTACAAACTCGAAGATATCAATCTTGACGGCGTATTTTCTTTCAGTAATATCATTCATATTGACTGGATCACGACCGCGGTGAATGACGAAACACCGCTCACATTTCAGCTCCATCAAAACTATCCCAATCCCTTTAATACACAAACGACCATTCGCTATGAACTGCCACAAGCCGTACACGTCCTTTTGACCATCCTCGATACGCGCGGTCGGATAATTTGCCGACTGGTCAACCAGAATCAGCCAGCCGGCGCTTACACCGTTGTATGGTGTGGAAAGGATGACGCCGGCAAAGAGACAGCAAGCGGCTTGTACTTTTGTCAGTTGCGTGCCGTCGATTTGCACTGCGTTCACAAGATGACACTGTTGAAATAAGGACACATGACCTCCGCAAGAAAATAACTAATTGAATAAATTCAGCTTAATAACCAAGACGGTGGAAGATCAATGTGATTGCGAATTGCTTCTTCCACCTTTCTTTGCCATGCTGGGCAGAGATATCACTATAAATTTTTCTGAACTTTGAGCTGTGGCAATTAGCCGCATTGATTTCAATTCCAAAATTTTTACATCCTCCACCAGGTCATTATTTCGCTTTTTGATCTGCTGGATTTGTCTTTTATCATACCATCCTTTTCATCCCGTCCATCCTGTCAAAATTATAATGTCATCGGATTTACAAAATGATGTACCGAGCTTTTGCTACTATGCCATGAAAACCTTTGTGTAATACGACAGACTTTAGTATAATAATACCTCAAAGCTACAATTTGCCATGAAATCTTTTGTCTATCAATAACAATTTTTTAGAACAGGAGACAGGACAATGACAGCCAATCGATTCGCTTTTCTGTTCATTTGTTTTTATGCCGTATTTGTATCAGCGGCAACACTATCAATAAACTGGCAGCACCTTTCCACAAAAAATGGCGATTTGGAAATCCCCAATAACGGCAAGGAACAAACCTCGTCGCTCGTCTTTGACGTCGATCTGGACGGCCTCAACGATTTCGTCATCTCCGAGCGCACCAAAGCGCCGGCGGTCACCTGGTTTCGCAGAACTTCCGATGGCTGGAGTAAATTTATTGTCGAAGACAAACCACTGCACATCGAGGCCGGCTCCGATTTTTGTGATATCGACGGCGACGGCGATCTCGATATTTTGATGGGTGGCGACTGGCAAAACAATGAAATCTGGTGGTGGGAAAATCCCTCTCCTCGCTACGATGCCAAAACAGCGTGGCGACGCTACCTGGTGAAGAGCTGGGGCGGGCACAAACATCACGACCAGCTCTTTGGCGACTATGACGGCGATTTCAAAATGGAGCTCGCCTATTGGTGTCAAACTGACGGCGATCTCTACATCGCGGAGATTCCCGCCGATCCCAGAAACCAGCCCTGGCCGGCGCAGGTGATCTATCATTACAACCAGGACAGCGAAATGGTGCAGCGCGGCTCGTACCCCGATTTCAAAGGCGTCAACGAACACGAAGGCCTGGCGCAGGCGGACATTGACGGCGACGGCATCATGGACATCATCGCCGGCGGCCGCTGGTTCAAACACTTGGAGGGTGACACATACGCAGAAAACATCATCGACGCCAGCTATACGTTTTCGCGCGCCGCGGCCGGGCAATTGATCGAAGGCGGCCGGCCGGAGGTGATTCTGGTGGTCGGCGATGGCCTGGCGCCGATGATGTTGTACGAATGGCAGGGCGGCCAAAGTGCGGGGAAAAAAGGCGCCGGCACCTGGGTAGCGACAGAATTGCTGGCGGAAGTGGACAACGGTCACTCGCTCAAAATTCTCGATTTCGACGGCGACGGCCATCTCGACATCTGGAACGCGGAAATGCGCCTCGGCGGCGGCAATCCCGATGCGGTCAATCGCATCCTCCTGGGCGACGGCAGGGGTCATTTCGAGGAGAGGGTGATTTCATCCGGTTTTGCCAACCATGAATCAAAAATGGCTGATCTTGACGGCGACGGCGATTTCGACATTCTCGGCAAACCGTATGGCTGGGAGACGCCACGACTGGACATCTGGCTGCAAAACGGCACCGGCGAAGTGATCTCGACGCGCCAGGGCTCGCTCAAAGCGGACGTGGGCCTGCAGCTCTACAGTCTGCGCTTTGAATTCGACAAAGCCGGCGTAGCGGAAACAATCGCCAGAGTGAAAGCGATGGGATTTCAATCCGTCGAACTGTCCAGTTATTACAGCCTTAAGCCAGAAGAATTTAAAAAGATTTTGCAGCAGAACGGCCTGCAAAGCCCGTCCATGCTTTTTGACTATCAGCGCTTTGTCGATGACCTGGATGGCATCGTCAAGGAAGCCAGGCTGTTCGGCGCCGATTATGTCGGTCTCGCCTGGATTCCGCACGCAGCGGTTTTCACGCGAGAGGATCTGCACAAGGCAATCGCCGATTTCAACCGTTTCGGCAAACAGCTCAAGGCCCAAGGAGTGACCTTTTTTTATCACCTGCACGGCTACGAGTTCGCCTCGGATGAAGAGGGATTTTTCATCGATGCTCTCATGGCGGGAACCGATCCTCAATACGTGACCTTTGAGCTGGATGCCTTCTGGACCGCCATCACCGGTTTTGATCCGGTGCGGGTGCTGCAGAAATATGCCGGCCGCTTTGACCTGATTCACGTCAAGGACCTGCGACCACGCACCGTCGTGTCGACCAGCGGCGGCGCACCGGACGAGACCAGCGTCCCGATCGGCAGCGGCTGCATCAATTACCCGGCGCTGTTCCGCGTGGCGGCCAAACAAAATGTCAAACTCTATTTCATCGAGGACGAGGCCAAAGAAGCCGTCGATCAGATTCCCGTCAGCGTCGAGTATTTGAAAACATTGAAATAGATCACAGCTCTCATGTTCTAACCTGCAAAATTCACCCACACAAAATCTTTGTGTGAGGCATTGACAAATAATCCAGATTGAGTAGAGTTTAGCCTCATCCGTGTTTTATCCGTAATACAAATCAGCAACACCTTGTTTTTTAGCAAAGTTTTAAAGCCAACCGCCGAGAACACCGAGATTCGCAGAGATATTATCCGATTTCGCTTCTTTTCCTCTGCGATTCTCGGCGCCCTCGGCGCTTTAGATGTTTTTAGTTGCGCCCAAAGGCCGCGCTGTGAAAATCCGTGGCTGACATCTTGCGAATAATGCGCTCACTCCATTCATTCAAGCATCAATTTTCTCTCTCAAGTCGCGAAAAATTATTTGTCAATAGCATTTCAAATTGCTAACTTTTTGTTTCTATATATAAACAAGGAAAAATAGCAGATGAAAAATAGAGATGACCAGCCGGCTTTGCGTGACCTGTTCAAAAACGACTTTCATATCGGCGTCGCCCTCAGCTACGATCAGATTCGCGGCAATGATCCAAACGCTATGGCTTTGGTGGAAAAGCACTTTAACAGCATTTCGCCGGAAAATGATCTGAAATGGGAACAAATCCATCCGCAACCGAACAAATATAATTTCGCAACCGCGGACCAGTTTGTAGCATGGGGCGAAAAGCACAAGATGCAGACTATCGGCCACACCCTTGTCTGGTTTCACCAGACGCCGGACTGGGTGTTCCAAGACGAATCTGGGAAACGCTTGGATCGCGAAGCCTTGCTGCAGAGAATGAAAGATCATATCTTCACCGTGGTCGGTCGCTATAAAGGCCGAATCCATGGCTGGGATGTTGTCAATGAAGCGATCTTGCCGGATGGGCAGTTCCGGCCGTGCAAATGGCTTGAGATCATCGGCGAGGACTATGTGCTCAAGGCGTTCGAATACGCCCGCCAGGCCGATCC
>JAFGJB010000036.1 GCA_016929295.1 Candidatus Zhuqueibacterota bacterium
CAAGTGTAAGACAACATGAAAATCAACTTATAAATCATTTTGAATTGTCTTACAATTATCCGAATCCTTTCAATCCTTCTACCCAAATTTCTTATACTGTTCCGAGGAACGAGATGGTAAAGCTGACTGTGTATAATTTATTAGGCAGTCAAATAGCAGTTTTAGTAAACGAAATGAAGAACGCAGGAACTTATACTGTCGGCTTTGATGCGACTGACCTTCCAAGTGGTATGTATGTCTACAGACTTGAATGTACCGGGACTGTGATGGCAAAAAAAATGTTGTTGCTGCGATAATGTGGAATTTGCTTCGCTCGGCAATGAATTGTCAATGCAATTCAGTTTTAGTATTTATCGGAAACAAATTCTGCCTGTTCAATTATGCAACCATGGAAACCGGCGGCTAGGTGGATATTGACTGGTTCAGGATGGATTCATGACGGAAATAAAATGCTAAAAGTGTAATGAATTTTCATCAATATTAAATTAATGATTGAAATTTTAGGATTAATAAATTAGATTTTGCACATGATTTCAGATAAGGACAAAAATACAATCATTCGTCTCGCTGATAAATACAGAATAAATCGTCTTTTGCTTTTCGGATCAAGTATGGAATCAAGCGGGGAAGCAAATGATATCGACTTGGCTGTTGAGGGATTGCCAGAAAAATTATTCTTCAAATTTTATAGCGAGCTTATTTTTAATCTATCAAAACCGGTTGATTTGTTTGACATCGGAAAAGAATCCCGTTTCAAAGATATGATTATGAAAGAAAGTATTAGTCTGTATGGCTAGCCTTAAAGAAAAAATTGAATTTGATATTGACAACATTGATCGCATCTTTGAAGAAATGCCAAACAACGAAATTCTTCCTCAACTTTCCAAATTGGAATTGGCCGGAGTTGCCACTCTACTCCAGAATTTTTACAATGGCATAGAAAAGATACTAAAACGAATACTTGTTGAAAAGGGGATTTCAGCACCTCAAGGCATTTCTTGGCATAAAGAGCTTTTAAACCTGGCCGAAAAAGAGAAAATTATATCTGCAAAAGTCAAAAATCAGCTTGGAGAATTCCTCGCATTTCGTCATTTCTTCAGTCATGCTTACGCACTTGACCTCTATGCTGAGAGAATGGAACCATTTGTAAAATCAGCCTTTGAACTTTACAAATAATTCAAGATAGAAATTTCAGAGAATTATTAATTTCTACTTTTTCGTTGGCAAATTATATTTTCTCAAATCAGTTCACTTTCCAAGAAAACGTATAATGCCAGCATGTAACAGATAACAGATGCGGCCGTCAGTAGCGCCATTTATACAATTCATGTAATCATTTTACGATCAACAGCAGAGATCATTGTGCCTTGAAAGGAGTGAACCGATGAGCCAAAAAATCTTGCGATGTTTGTCGTTCCTGATACTTGCACCTCTCTTTCTTTCCTCTCAACCGGCGGCCAATCCGCGGACATTTTGTAATCCGCTGAACCTGAATTACCGGTTCATGGTCGATGCCATCGATGCGCGCGAGGCGGCTGATCCTGTCATTGTCCTGTTCAAGGACGATTACTATCTGTTTGCTTCCCGATCAGGCGGGTATTGGACGTCGCCGGATCTGCGCAACTGGACCCTCATCATACCACAAGGCCTTGACCTTGAAACCTATGCGCCGGCCGTCGTGGCCATGCGGGATTCTCTATTTTATATCCCATCTGCCAACAGTCAGGTCTATAAAACCGGCGATCCGAAATCGGGTATCTGGCAAAAAGGAGCAACCGTTGCAAGCTATGGGGATCCGGATCTGTTCCTCGACGACGATGGCCGACTGTACATGTATTACGGGCTTTCGAATGCGTCGCCCACAAGCGTCGTCGAGCTTGATCCCTTTACTTTTCAGGAAAAGAGCAATCGCGTCATAATTGTGAGGGCGCAGGCAGCAATCCACGGTTGGGAACGCCGCGGTGATGACAATCTATTGGACGAAGTCCCGTGGATCGAAGGCAGCTGGGCGGTCAAACATGACGGCAAATACTATCTGACTTATGCCGGTCCGGGAACAGAATTCAAAACGTATGCCGATGGCGTCTATGTCTCGGACTCACCCTTGGGACCGTACACATACGCCGACTATAGTCCCTACGCCTTCAAACCAACGGGATTCATCTGCGGCGCCGGACATGGCAGCACGTTTAAAGATAAGAATGGCCAGTATTGGCATATCGGCACAATGACGATTTCCATTCAGCACATGTTCGAACGCCGACTGGGGCTGTGGCCGGTTGATTTTGATGCGGGCCAAATACGCTGCAACACTGTTTTGGGAGATTATCCGCACTATCTGCCCGGCGAGAAGGAAAATATGATCGAGGAGAGTTACGCCGGCATGCTGTTGCTGTCGCATAAAAAACGTGTTTTGGCGTCATCTTCTGTTGATGGACACGGCATTGAATTGGCGGTCGATGAAGATGCGCGCACCTACTGGAGCGCTGTGTCCGGCGATGCGGGCGAATGGTTGCTGGTGGACATGGGTCAAGAGTGCAGCGTCGAGGCCGTTCAGGTGAACTTTGCCGAACATCACACCGATCCGCTGCTGGTGCGCGGACGCGATAAATTACTCTATCAACAGTACATCATTGAAACGTCAGTCGATGGCATGGCCTTTGACGTGCTGGTCGATAAAAGTGATAATTTGCAGGACGTCCCGCACGACTATATTGAGCTGGCGCAGGCAAAAGCGGCGCGATTTGTTAAAATCACTAACAAATACACGCCCGGGGACGGCTTTTTCGCTCTGCGCGCTCTGAGGGTGTTCGGCAACTCGTCGCAGGCGACGTTCACTCCAGTGGCAAATTTCACCGTCGAGCGCAGCGCAGCGGACGGACGGGACGCTGCAATAAGTTGGCCGCCGGTTGAAGGAGCCGACGGCTACATTGTTCACTATGGCATCGCCCCTGACAA
>JAFGJB010000037.1 GCA_016929295.1 Candidatus Zhuqueibacterota bacterium
GCAGTTCGCGCGCCAATCTCTTCAGCTCGGTGGCCGCCGGCGTCTGCGCCTTGTGGGGTCCTCTGCACGGCGGCGCCAACACAGAGGTCATCAAAATGCTGATGAGCATTCACAAAGAGGGCAAATCCGCGGATGCGATTTTGGCGATGGCCAAAGACAAAAAGAGCAAGTTCCGCCTCATGGGCTTTGGCCATCGGGTTTACAAAAAGTTCGATCCTCGCGCCCGCATCCTCAAAAATCAGGTTGACGAGGTTTACAAGCTCCTCAAGATCGCTGATCCGTTGCTGGATATCGCCACAGCGCTGGAAGAAAAGGCGTTGCAGGATGAATATTTCATCGAGAGGAAACTCTATCCGAACGTCGATTTTTACAGCGGTCTCTTGCTGCGGGCGATCGGCATCCCGCTGAACATGTTCACGGTCATGTTCGCGATAGGGCGCTGCCCGGGGTGGATGGCGCACTGGAAAGAGCTCCTGGATCAGAATCAGCGCATCGTCCGGCCGCGGCAGATATACATGGGCTACGTCGATCAGAAATTCATCCCGATCGATGAACGAGTGTGACAGAGGCGTTGCCGGGGCGCGCCTCTGTCAACAATTGCCGGCGTACAGATTGTGTCCCTTGTCATCGCAAATGATGAATGCGGGAAAATCGACAACTGTGATTTTGTAAATTGCCTCCATACCCAACTCTGCAAAATCAATGACTTGTATGCTCTTGATGTTCTCCTGAGCCAGCAGGGCGGCTGCGCCGCCGATGGCGCCAAGATAAAAGCCACCATACTTTTTGCAAGCGTCCGTCACAATCTGGCTGCGCTCGCCCTTGGCGATCATGATTCGACAGCCGCCCGCCTGCATGAATTCAGCGACGTAGGAGTCCATGCGCTGCCCGGTCGTCGGACCAAAGCTGCCGGCCGGCAAGTGGGACGGTTTTTTGGCTGGACCGGCGTAAAAAACGGGACGATTTTTAATATAGTCCGGCAGCTCACCGGTGCGACGCAAACGTTCCCGCAGCCTCGCGTGCGCACTGTCGCGCGCGACGATGAGTGTCCCCGTCAAACTCAGCAGCGTTTTAACCGGATAATCTGACAATTCTGCCAGCACGGACTCGATCGGTCGATCCAAATTGATTGCAATTGCCTTGGGCAGGGCGAAGGCCGGAATGTATCTGGACGGTTCTTTCTCCAACTGTTCTAAAAAAATGCCATCGCGGGTGATTTTCGCTTTTATATTCCGATCCGCATTGCAGCTGACGCCGATGCCCACCGGACAGCTGGCGGCGTGTCGCGGCAGGCGGATGACCCGGATGTCCAGCGCCAGATAGACGCCGCCGAATTGCGCGCCGATGTCACTTTTTCGTGCCATGTCGAGCAACCGCGCCTCCCACTCGAGATCGCGGAAGGCTCGACCCAAGGCATCGCCGCACGTCGGCAGATCATCGTAATATCTCGCGCTGGCGAGCTTGACCGTCTTTAGCGTCTCCTCAGCCGAGGTGCCGCCGATGACGACGGCAATGTGATAGGGGGGACAGGCGGCCGTTCCCAGGTTCTTCATTTTTTCGGTCAGGAACCTGAGCAGATTTTCCTCCGTGAGCAAGGATTTGGACTGCTGAAACAGGAACGATCTGTTGGCCGAACCGCCGCCCTTGGCAATGAACAGAAAATGGTACTCCTCGCCCGGCACTGCATAAAGATTGATTTCCGCCGGAATGTTTGTATTCGTGTTCTGTTCCCGCAGCATGGAGAGCGGCGCCAATTGCGAATAGCGCAGATTGAATTCCCGGTAGACGTTATAGACGCCCTCGCTCAGCCTGGCGGCGTCGTCCGCGCCCGTCCAGACCTGCTGGCCTTTTTGTCCATGGATGATGGCCGTGCCGGTGTCCTGACACAGCGGCAAAACCTCCGCGGCGGAGATGGCGGCATTTTTCAACAGACTGATAGCGACAAAGCGATCATTGTCCGATGCGTCGGGATCAGCGAGAATGGCCCGCAGCTGCCTGAGGTGTGACGGTCGGAGGTAGAATGAGATGTCTTTGAATGCCTCGTAGGCGATGAGCTTGAGGGCCTCGGGATCAATCGACAGAATATCCTGTCCGGCGAAGGAGTCTATGGACACATATTTTTTGCTGATCAGTCGGTAGGTCGTCTGATCATTTTGCTGCTGGATGAGGGGTTTGTACTCGAACTGTGGCAATTGCTTGCTCATCTTGATCTCGGGCCGCTCGCATCATTTGTGTGATTTGTAGCAATTTAACCGATCCGGCGACGGAAAACAAGCATCATTTTGAATTGCCTTATTGCGTCAGGATTTTCTCTAAAATATAGCGTGCAACGATTTGATTTGCAAGCGCGTTGGGATGTTTTTCGTGGATTCGATGAATTCTATACTGTTTATGGTCATCGGTGTAATTTGGCAGTATTTCATTGATCCAGATCGCGTTGATTTTTCTCTCTTTAAAGCCATTCAGCGCTTTTTCGTATCTGTCATACTTTATGTCATTCCACATGATGACATGAAATTTCGCAGCAGGGTAGATATGAGCCAGCTCTATTTGCGAACGCTCTACTATTTCCAGGAACAATTCCAGGTCTTCATCCGTCATCACTCTTCTTTTTTCGGCTATTTTCTGATAGATGTGAGATTTTTTTAAATATTCGACAGCTGGGGCGAGGATGGCGTGCGTATATATCATGCCGTCATCAAATCGGCCGGCGTGGTAGATGTGGCCATCCTGCAAAGAATAGCGAGGCGCATGATTATCCCAGGAGATTTTGCCAGCCGAACGAAGAGCATGTTCGACGAGGCCGATATAGATGATATGAGTGGGGGCACTGTTTTCCAGGACCTTCTGAATGTATCCATTCTCGATGGCAGCCAACATCTGGTGCGGTCCGTAGCCATGAAAGCCAAAGTTATAGATTTGGTATGCACCGCCGGATAAAGTGCCGACCTGGTATGGAATGGTCTCATGATCTTTGAGTCCTTCGCCAAAGGCAAAAGAACAGCCGAAGAAGATGATGGCTTCATGATGATCGGAGCGGTCACAGGGTGGGCTTTGTCTCAGTCCGTGTTCGTCTATCGTGTAATCGACATCATAGAGGAGCTGATCTTTATAGTATTTTTTTGTATTCGCTTTCACATTCTTGTTAGGCGAGTATCCAAGGATGTCGTCCTTGCGAAAATAAAAGTCTTTTATATACAGATCTCCGACCTGCTTTATGTTTTTTATCGCTCGCGCCGTGTATAGCCAGACAAAAGCTTCAAAGCTTGTCAGGGTGAATAGGACGACAATGACATTGATGAGGAGTAGTCTGGTTTTTTCTTTGGCGCCCGCAAAAAAATAGAGCGTCACGGCAAGCCAGGACATGCCCAGCCAGACAAACGGCGCGACAAAATAATTCAGACTCAAAAGCGAAAAGATGACCGCTGCACAACAGACGAGCCCTGAGATGATGCTCTTTTTGCGAATCATACTGGACATCAAGATTCAACCTCAATTTTCAACTTTGGCCGTTATGGGCGAGTCACGGGCGCTTCATTTAACATGATGGGCCTCGCACAAGGCGCCCGCGACGCATCGATGGGAGATCCTGTCTCAGAATATGGTATAAATAAATGGCGCCAGCGCCGATCCTTCTGTCAGGACGATCAAAACACCGAGTAATACCAGCAGAACAACAATGGGTGCTAACCACCATTTCTTGCGTTGCACGAGAAACGACCAGAACTCTTTGGCAATGGCTAATTTTGACATGAATGCTCTTTCTAAAATTGTTTTTCGTAATTTGATTTGCTATTTTGTTTGCTTTTGTCCATCCAGTAGCTTTTTGTCGATGGTGACATGCCCAGCTCTAAAAACTTTTTATTAAAAAGTTTTGTCAATAAACCTATCGGGGTGATGACCGCAAAGAACAGGATGGTCAAGATCACTCGCGTCATGAACCAGCCCATCACCAAACCGAGATAACTGAATGCAATGAAAACAGGTTTCAGCACGACTGGGGCCAACAGACTGAATGCAAAAAATAACGCGCCCGCACTGTAAAAATGCGGCCAAAGATCTTTGCCAAAGATGAATTGCAGCGTCCCCAGCAGCAGAAAGATCACCCCGACTCCGATGCCGAATTTTCTCCATTCGCGTTTATCTTGAAATTTCGATTTGTCTATCATATTTCAATCCAGCTCGAATTCTGTCCGCCAGTCCAAATCTTCAATGAACGCGGGTTGATTTTTTTTGTCCAAAAGATAATGCGACATGATGAGATAATCCATTTCGGTTCGCATAAAACATTTATAGGCATCGATCGGTTTGCATACGATGGGCTCGCCGCGAACATTGAAGGATGTATTCACAATCACCGGACAGTTCGTCAGATTGTGGAAAGCTTTGATCATGTTCCAATAAAGTGGATTGGTTTCTTTGTGCACGGTTTGAATCCTGGCTGAATAGTCGATGTGCGTGACAGCCGGGATTTCAGAGCGGACAACATTTAGTTTGTCGATGCCGAAAAGCATCTTTTCCTCATGGTTCATTTCTCGTTGTATCTCTTTTTTAACATCTGCCACCAGCAGCATATAGGGGCTCTTGCGGTCAATATCAAAATAGTCCGAAACCGCTTCATCCAATACAGATGGAGCAAAAGGTCGAAAAGATTCGCGATATTTTATTTTTAAATTCATCTTTTTTTGCGTCTGCGGTGAACGCGCATCCCCCAGGATACTTCGAGATCCGAGCGCTCGCGGCCCAAATTCCATGCGGCCCTGGAACCAGCCGATCACATTCTCCCGGGAGAGAATTTCCGCAACGCGACCGGGCATCGTCGCCTCATCGAGTTTTTCGAACGGGATATGATGTTTGATGAGAAATTCTTCTATCTCTTCATCGTCAAATTTTGGTCCAAGATATGATCCTTTCTGCAAATCGTAATGGCCGTTTAACACTCTGCTTTTGTCCAGGTAATCATACCAGACGGCCAGGGCAGCGCCGAGGGCACCGCCTGCATCACCCGCTGCCGGTTGAATCCATATGTCATCAAAGATATTTTCGCGAAGAATTTTTCCGTTGGCAACGCAATTAAGGGCGACGCCTCCCGCCAGGCACAAATGACGGGCGCCAGTCAATTTTTTCGCATATTTTGCCATCCGAAGCATGGCCATTTCGGTTACATCCTGGATAGAACGGGCGATGTCCATCTCCTTTTGCGTCAAGGGCGCTTCCGATTTTCGCGGCGGTCCGCCAAAGAGTTTATGCAACCTGGCGCTGGTCATCGTCAATCCGGCTGCAAAATTAAAATAGTCCATGTTCAGGCGAAAGGAGCCGTCGTCCTTTAAATCAATTATATAGTCCAGCACCGTTTGAACATATTTGGGTTCGCCATACGGTGCGAGTCCCATCACCTTGTACTCACCGGAATTGACTTTGAATCCGGTATAATAGGTGAAAGCCGAATAGAGCAAACCCAGGGAATGAGGAAAATTGAGCTCTTTTAAAATCTCGAATTTGTTGTCCATTCCTCTGCCGATACTGGTGGTTGTCCATTCACCGACGCCATCTGTGGTGATGATGGCTGCTTCTCTGAACGGGCTGGGATAGAACGCTGAGGCGGCGTGTGATTGGTGGTGTTCAGGAAAGAGTGTTTTGCCTTTGAATCCCGGCAATTCCTCTTGAATAAGCGTTTTTATCCAGATTTTCTTCTTGATCCAGAGAGGCATGGCTTTGATAAACGACTGGATGCCCAGGGGCGCGTACTGCAGGTAGGTCTCTAATATGCGTTCAAACTTTAAAAAGGGTTTGTCATAAAATGCGACATAATCGATTTCCTCTGCGCGAACGTCGCCCTCAGCCAGGCAATAGTTGATTGCTGCAGTGGGAAACCGACTGTCGTGTTTCTTTCGAGTAAATCGCTCTTCCTGAGCGGCGGCTAAAATATCTCCGTCTTTTACGAGTACAGCTGCACTATCGTGATAATATGCAGAAATTCCAAGTATATTCATTCGTCTACTTTTTTAGTCAGTCTCGGTATTTAAGTTGAATTAAACGTTGTAGATTTTTAACTTTATAAAAATTGCATCCTTAATAAGGCTTGTCGACGAAAGCCCCATTATATCCTGGTTCAGTGGTTATTATTACAAATAAACGATCTGATATGGCGAAATAAATTTATATTTATGTGCATTCAGATTGCTCATATATTTTGACAGTATGCAATAAATTTAGTAGCTTTCATTAAAGCAGAATCAAGCCTCTCTATTTTCGTTGCACAGGATGAAAAGAGCCAAACCATGAAACTTCGATCAAGACCTCGACCACTCAGCCGGCAGGATGTTGAAAAGATGCTCCTTGAACGCAATTTCTACGATGTCAGTAAAAATCCCGATGGCAAAGGAATAAGGCACTCCTATAAGGTTGACAATATTAACGGTGACAAAATTGTCATTGACAAGTCGACCCATCTCATGTGGCAGCAGGAGGGCAGCAAAGAGACAGTGTCGTATACCAAGGCCAAGTCGATCATCCAGAACATGAACAGGAAGGGATTTGCCGGTTTTACCGATTGGCGCCTGCCGACGCTCGAAGAGGCCATGAGTGTGCTCGAACGCGACTCCAAAGAGAGTGCGTTTCACATTGACGATGTCTTTAATACCACGCAGGACCTCATATGGACCTGCGACCCCATTCAGGATGAGGCGGGAGAATGGGCGGTGAATTATTTCAACGGCGGATACTATTTCGGCATCTTTCATGATGACGCCGGCTTTTATATCAGGGCTGTCCGCTCTATGTGATGCCGCGGGACAATGAGCACTTGCCATCCCTAACAAACTGGAAACATTTTAAACCTTCATGCGGTTGTAATAGTAATTTATCCAAACCCTCACGATCAAAGATCACGGGTTTTGTCTTGAATTGGAGGTTTAAAATGAAGATTTTGCTCATCATCACCATCATTGCCGGAGGTCTTATGGCGGATACGCAGTATAATGAACTCAGTAAAGAGGAAGAGCATGTGATCGTTCGTAAGGGCACGGAGCGGCCTTGGAGTGGTGACCTGCTGAACAATAAAAAAACCGGCACTTATATCTGCGCCCGATGCAATGCACCGCTCTATTCGAGCGCTGACAAATTTGATTCTCATTGTGGCTGGCCCAGTTATGACGATGAGATCAAGGGTGCTGTCAACAGGCAGACCGATGCGGATGGTCGCCGCACCGAAATCCTGTGCGCCAACTGCGGCGGCCATCTGGGTCACGTCTTTCTCGGCGAAGGATTCACAGCAAAGAACACTCGGCATTGTGTCAACTCTCTCTCCATGAACTTTATCGAGGATGGTCAGCCCCTGCCGCCGATTCTCGGTGACAAGAGCAGTGACGCTGCGGCCAATACCGGCGTCGCCATCTTTGCCGGCGGTTGTTTCTGGGGCGTGGAGTATCTGCTGGAAAAACAGCCGGGCGTCATCGATGTCGTGTCCGGCTACACCGGTGGACATAAGGACAATCCGACTTATCGCGAGGTGTGCGGCCATTCGACCGGCCATGTAGAGGCCGTCAAGGTGACTTTTGATCCGCAAAAAGCCACTTACGAAAGCCTAGCTCGTTTCTTCTTTGAAATCCATGATCCGACCCAGGTCGATCGTCAGGGACCCGATATTGGCGAGCAGTATCGATCGGTCGTGTTCTATGAAAATGAAGCGCAGAAACAAGTGGCGCAAAAGCTCATAGACAAGCTCAAAGAGAAGGGCTATAAAATCGCGACAAAATTACAGCCGGCGACGACATTCTGGGTGGCGGAGGACTATCATCAGGATTACTATGATAAAAAAGGGACGCAGCCCTATTGTCATGCCTATACCAGGCGATTTTAAATTCAAAATGTCGCTGTGTGCACCGGCTGATCGAGCCATACGGCCATTTTTGTTCTGAACAAGGAACTATAAAAGAGCGAACGAGTTCAAGCTTGATAAATGAAAATTTTATTTCGCTTGATTCTGGAGAAAAAGATGAAGATATCGACAAGATTGCGAGAGAGCCTCTATTTTTTCCCCGCGATCATGATTGTTTTTTTGCTGGCGACCCTGCAATCTGTTCAAAGTCAAGGCCTCATGGTCTCCCTGGTGCCGGTGGATGCCGATAAAATGGTCATTGTGCCATCTGAAGAGATTGAAAACTGGAATTCGGATCTGGCGCTGGTCGATACGTCCTGGACTCTCTGTTCAGGAGAGCCGGGGGGGATCGGTTTTGATAGTGCGGGCGACTATGATAAATTCATCAGCTTGAATCTCTCGGGTAGTCGCGGGTCAACATGCTACATCCGGGCAAAGTTCGATGTCACAGCCGGCGTACTGGCAGAGCTGGACTATCTCTCCATCGGCATCCGTTTTGATGACGGTTTTATCGCCTATCTGAATGGTGTGGTGGTCGCGTCAGCTAATGCGCCGCAAAATCCAAACCATCGCTCCAATGCCTCGCAGCCGCATGAGGCACAGAGTACGATGTGGTTTGATATTTCCGCCCATATCGATAAACTGCAGGTTGGTGAAAATCTCTTTGCTGTTCATGGCATGAACGTCATGAGCAGCAGCCCCGACTTGCTGATCCAGGTGGAGCTCGTTGCGCGCAAAAATTATCAAAGGAATTTCGTCTCCGATCTGCCCATTGTCACGATTCGTTCGGATGGCAACCTGCCTGTGGGAAACAGCCGTCGCACTGCCGTTATGCAAATCATCGACAATGGCGCGGGCCAGGAACACCGATTGACGCATCCGGCGAATGATTACCAGGGCCGGATCGCGATCACCCAGGCGAGTAACCAGTACAAATATCCGAAAAATCACTATTCCTTCACATTGAAAAATGACATTGATGAAACGATCAGCGCACCCCTGCTGGATCTGCCTGCGGGCGACGAGTGGCTCTTTTATGCGCCGTACAATGACAAGACACTCCTTCGCAATCTGATCATGACCGAGCTCGCCGCTCACCTGGGGCATGCACAGCCGGCGCGGATATGCCATCTGTTTTTGAATGACGACTATATGGGCATCTATGCCCTGCAGGAGCAAAATAATCGACATGTCAACCGCATCAATATTGCGGCCATGACGCCGGCTGATTCGCAGGGCGATGCCGTGACCGGTGGCTATATCTTCGCTATCGACAACAGACGATCATTGCCGGGATTCGATTCGCCCGTGGCGCCGTTTCGCGGTGCGCCGTATCCTGTCCGCTACCTTTATCACTATCCCGCGACGGATCTGTCGCAGGCGCAGGAAAGCTATATTCAATCGTTCATCAACAGTTTTGAAGCCGATGTTGTCAACTCGATAGACATCGCCTCGGCCGTTGACTATTTCCTCCTCAACGAAATCGCCAAAAATGTCGATGCCTACCGAAATCATCTAATCCTCTATAAAGATCGTGACAGCATCAATCCCCGGATGTTCATAAAAAGCACCATGGACTATAATAACGCCTGCGGCAACACGACGCTCTACGAGGGGAATGAAGTGGCGGGCTGGCAGCTCGACTATCTGCGCAACTCGCCAACTGTCCGCTCGGATTCCATGTTCGTGCCGATGTGGTGGCAGCAGCTCTTCGATGACGCGGCTTTCACGGTTCCGCTCTATAAGCGCTGGCGCGCCCTGAAGGACAACGTGCTGTCGGAAGATTTTGTCCTGCAAAAAATCGATTCGCTCTACCAGATTCTCAAGGATGATCGCGTCCTCAATTTTGAGCGCTGGTCCGTCACCGGCAAAGCCGTTGAGCCGTATGGTTACATTGGCTCGACTTATTATGACGATTACGATCACTTTTACATCTGGATGGTCGACCGTCTGGACTGGATGAACGACGCCATGGAAGATTTTCGCACGACGGTCGAGGCGGAAGAAAGACAAATCAGTGGTTATGCGCTCGAGAATTATCCCAATCCGTTCAATCCCGTGACGACGATCGCATACCGTCTGCCCAGACGGAGTGATGTCTCACTGCGGATATACAATTCTCGCGGCAGGATGGTGGATCAGTTCCTCTTCCGTCAGCAAGCGGCCGGAGTGCATGCGGTGCAGTGGGATGGATCTGGACATCCGTCAGGTGTTTATTACTACAAGATTTTTGCGCAAGATTTCGCGCAGACAAAGCGGATGTCGCTGATTCGCTAGACTTTACGCGCCCCATCCTGCTGATGGGGCGCTTTTCTATTTAGCCCACCAAACATTTCTCCTTGTTTCTTTTCACCACATTCTCTATTTTATTTCTTGAATCGTCTTTTCCAAAATTTTCACATCCTCAACTAGCCGCGAAAATCGCGAGGTCTTGCGCAATGGATGATTTTCAAAAGGAGAGCCTGCTCTTCCGCGATTTTTTGGCGCTCGAACGAACGCAAATGGCGAATGAACGCACGCTGATGGGCTATATCCGCACAGCGCTGATGCTCATCGCCAGCGGCGTCTCACTTCTCGAGCTCTATGGCGACGTGCTTTTGTTGCAGGTTTTTGGTATACTCTTTTTATTTTCAACGGATCAAGTCAATCAGGCCATTCAATTGGGCTGAGGAAAGGAGTGTGGGATGAAGCAGACGCTGGGCGTTATTTTTGGCAACCGCAATTTTTTTCCCGATGTGCTCGTCAGCGAAGCGCGCGCTGACATCACTGCGCTCTTGGACGAGTTGCACATCAATGCCGTCATGCTCGATGCGGAGACGAAACTCGGCGC
>JAFGJB010000038.1 GCA_016929295.1 Candidatus Zhuqueibacterota bacterium
AATTTCTTTTTTTATGGCATCTTGAATCGAGATTAGCATGCGATTTTTGACGATATTTTTCATATTTCTCGCCAGTCATCTTGCCTTTTCGATGGCATGGAACATCAAAGGGCAAGCATCCGGCTGGAACAACACAAATTTTGCGGACGTTCAGAATACACAAGTTGGAATGCAGTATCTTCCGCAAGCCGAACTCACTGTTGCAGAGAATCCTTTGATTGACGCCGATATTGCTCTGAACGCGACGAGCAGCTATGATTTCAAATCGGAGAGCGGATCAACGGACATTTCGATCTATCGCGCCTGGGCGCGATATTCAACGTCTCAATTCGAGGCGCGAATGGGACTGCAGCAAATCAAGTTTGGTCCGGCCATGATTTTGCGGCCGTTGATGTGGTTTGATCAGCTCGATCCGCGCGATCCGTTGCAGTTCACCAAAGGTGTCGCCGCCGGCCTGCTGCGCTATTATTTTCTCAACAACGCCAATATATGGCTGTGGGGGCTGTTGAGCAACGGCGAGCGCAAGGGAGCGGAGATTATTCCGTCTGCAGATAACTCGCTTGAATTCGGCGGCCGCATTCAACATCCAGTGAGCAGAGGCGAGGTGGCGTTCACCTATCATCATCGCAATGCCAATGCCGATCCCTTGCTGGAAGATTGGCTCAAATCCGCTCCGGGGCCCATTCCGGAAAACCGTTACGCTCTCGATGGTAAATGGGATGTCGGCATCGGCCTGTGGTTTGAAGGCGTCCTCAGTCAGAAAGAGATCGCCTACGTGCCCATCAATTATGAAAAATATCTCACCATTGGAGCGGACTATACCGTCGGTCTTGGAAACGGCCTGCACGTCCTTGGCGAACATCTTTTTATGAATACGTCGGCGACATTGGACGACTATGAAAACAGGACCGAATTCTCCGCTGTTCTTGCCGACTATCATGTGACGCTATGGGATATGGTGATGGGGATTGTTTATTACAACTGGAAGACAAATGATTCATATAAATTCTTAACCTGGCGGCGTACGTATGATAACTGGAGTTTCAATGCCGCTTTTTACTGGAATCCCGCCACGTCATCCGTGGCCGGCCTGACACAAAACGAGAGGAGCACCTTTGGCCTCGGCAAGGGATTTCAGTTCATGGTGATATTCAATCATTAACCTACACACTCGCAGAGGAACAGATTATGGAAAACGGCACACTCGTCACCACCAGCGACCTGACCAAGCGCTACCCGATGGGCGAAGGCCAGGAGATCATCGCGCTCGATCGCGTCAACCTGACATTCCGGCGCGGCGAGTTCTCCGGCGTGGTCGGACCGAGCGGCTCCGGCAAAACGACCCTGTTGAACATCATCGGCTCTCTCGATGCACCGACGGAAGGCAGCGCAACGGTGCTGGGACATCGGGTTGAAGAACTGACGGCCAAAGAGTCCGCCAACCTGCGCAACCATCATCTTGGCTTCATCTTTCAGACTTATAATTTGCTGCCGGTCTACACGGTCTTTGAAAATGTCGAATTTCCCCTTCTCCTCCTCGGCATGTCCGCCGCGGAGCGCAAAAAACGGGTGATGGAAGCCCTGGAGTGGGTCGGTCTGGCCAATCGTCATAAATCCAGACCGGCGCAGCTCTCCGGCGGCGAGGGGCAGCGCGTCGCCATCGCGCGCGCCATCGTCAAAAAACCGGAACTTGTGCTCGCCGACGAGCCGACCGCCAACCTCGATGCCGAAAACTCGCACAACATCCTGCGCATCATGCAGAACCTCAACGAGCAGCTGAACACGACTTTTATCTTTTCAACGCACGACGATAAAGTGATCGGATATTTACTACGCAAGATTACGCTGAATGATGGCAAGGTCAGCAAAGACAAAGTCTTTGGGGAAAAAGGAAAAGGGAACAAGGAACAGGGATGAGAAGGAAGGCGAAAGTTATGTCTAAAAAAATAAGCAGCTTTGAGGATTTGGAAGTGTGGAAGGAGGGGATGCGTCTTGCCTGTGATATATACAAACATTTAAAGTCTTCCAAAGATTTTGGCTTGAAGGGGCAAATGCAACGCGCATCACTCTCAATCCCGTCAAACATTGCCGAAGGCTTTGAGAGGAAAACGAATAAAGAATTCATACAATTCTTATACATATCCAAGGGCTCTTGCGCTGAACTTCGTACGCAACTTTATCTTGCGAAAAACATCCACGAAATTGATGCCGGAATTGCGCAAGATTTATTGACCAGAACAGTCGCGTTATCAAAAATGCTGTACCGGCTGATAGAAACGAGAAGAGAAAAGTTTTCCTGAAATCCTTGCTCCCTTTTCCCTTCTCCTTTCTCCGATAGTGAAAGGAAAAATTATGCTCATCCCCAAACTAGCTCTTCGCAACCTCCTCGGCGCCGGCGTGCGCACGTGGCTGAATGTGGCGGTGCTCTCCATCGCATTTTTCGCCATCGTCTTCATGCAGGGCTTGTTCATTGGCATGAATGAGCAAGCGAGCGACGCCCTGATCGGCACCTATTATGGCGGCGGCCAATACTGGCAGGAGCATTACGATCCATATGATCCGTTTGCCCTGGAGGAGAGCCACGCGCGCGTGCCGGATGCACTGCAGCAACTCATCGAGGAAAATCAGGCGACGCCAATCTTGATAGTGCAGGCGACATCGTTTCCCGGCGGCCGGATCGTGCCGGCGACGCTGTACGGCATCTCTCCCGAACAAAATGTTATCAGCATCCCTTCGCACGTCCTCAAGACGGAGAGCGACGCCATCCCGGCGCTCATCGGCACGCGCATGGCCAAGAGCGCGCGCATCAATGTCGGCGATCTTTTGACGATCCGCTGGCGCGATGCGGGCGGCACTTACGATGCCGCCGATGTGCAGATTGTGCACATCATGCAGACGACCGTCTCCATAGTCGATGCCGGCAAAGTCTGGATTTCGCTCGCGACGCTGCAAGAAATGGCTGACATGCCGGAGGAAGCGACGATCATCGTCACCGCCAAAAATTTCCAGCCCATTCAACAGGAAAAGTGGTCGTTCAAAGATCACGATTTCCTGCTGTCCGAACTGAAGGCACTGGTGCAGCAGAAAACAATCGGCTCATCCATCATGTATATCCTTCTGATGTTCCTCGGTGTATTGGCGATCTTTGACACCCAGGTGCTGTCAATTTTCCGGCGGCAAAAAGAGATCGGCACCCTGATCGCGCTGGGCATGACGCGCGTCAAAGTCATCGGCCTGTTCACGCTCGAAGGTGCGCTGCACGGCTTGCTCGCCGCTATCGTCGGTTTCATCTGGGGCTCTCCGGTGCTGTACCTGATGGCGAAAAACGGCTGGCCCATGCCCGACTATGGTGATGACTTTGGCATGGCGCTCGGCGAGGCCATCTACCCCATGTACACCGGCGGACTCATTGTCGGCACGACCATTTTGGTGCTCATCACCGTCACCATCGTCAGCTTTTTGCCAACGCGGCGAATTGCGAAATTGAAACCCACTGATGCATTACGAGGGAAGCGAGCATGATACAATTCCTGTTAAAAGGCATTCTGCGCGATCATTCGCGCAGCATGTTTCCGTTGTTGACGGTTGCCGCCGGAGCTCTGCTCATTGTAGCCGGCAACGGCTGGTTAGCTGGTGTGGGCAATGATATAATCTGGGCCAGCGCGATCTTTTCGACCGGACACGTCAAGGTGATGACCAATGCCTATGCCAAAGACATCGATCTGATTCCCAACGATCTCGCCATTCTGGGCGCGGACAGCGTGCTCGCTGAGCTGAAAAAGAGCTATCCCAACATGCTCTGGTCATCACGGATAAAATTTGCCGGCCTACTGGACATACCCGACGCGGCCGGTGAAACCCGCGCGCAAGCAATTATCGCCGGATTGGCACTCGATCTCAAGGATAGCCGCGAGGTCGATATGTTGGGCATCGACGACGCGATCGTGCGGGGACAAATTCCCTCCGCACCAAACGAGCTCATCATCAGCGACACCTTGGCACATCAATTGAATATCAGCATTGGTGATACCGCCACACTGGTGGGCTCGACGATGTATGGCAGCCTGGCCATGCATAACTTTGTCATTGCCGGCACCGTTCATTTTGGCATTATCGGTATGGATCGCAGTGCTGTCATCGTCAATCTGTCGGACATTCGGATCGCGCTGGACATGGCTGACGCGGCCAGCGAGATATTGGGCTATTTCCCGGACCACTTTTATCATGATGAACGAGCCAAATCGATGTCCGCCAGCTTTGCCGCAACACAGGATAGTATGGACGAGTTCGCCTTGCAAATGGTGCCGCTCGCCGGGCAGCAAGGCCTGGGAAGCATGATCAGCATGATGGACAACATGAGTAGCATAATACTAACAATCTTTATTGTTGCCATGGCGATTGTCCTGTGGAATGCGGGACTGATGGGCAGCCTGCGCCGTTATGGTGAAATTGGTTTACGTCTCGCCGTTGGTGAAGAAAAAGGGCATGTCTATCGATCGCTCATCGGTGAATCGATCATGATCGGCGTCGGCGGCGCTGTAGTGGGAACTATTGCGGGACTCGCATTGACCTATTTTCTGCAGGTGCACGGCATCGATATTTCATCATCATTGAAAAACTCCGGCATGATGCTGTCCAATGTCGTTCGCGCGCGGATAACGCCGGCCTGTTTTTATATTGGACTTATTCCCGGCATTGTCGCGCCACTGCTTGGCACCGCCATTTCGGGCATCGGCATTTACAAACGACAGACAGCGCAACTCTTCAAGGAACTAGAGGTATAAACATGCAATCATTTCATAATACTCACGCAAAGTCGCAAAGCCGCAGAGGAATCGCAAAGAAAAATAACGAATATGCCCGCCTCATCGGCGCCTCTGCGGTTTTAGGTCAGCACTTGAGGGCTATGGCGACCATTTTACTGCTGTTGGCCTCGCCCTTGCCGTCATGGGCGCAGTACGGCGGCGATGAGATATTGCAGCGCATTGATGACAATATGGCGTCGGACACCAAAATCCTCACCTCTCAAATGATCATCCACGGACGACGGAGCAGCCGCACCATCGAAGCAAGGTCTTATATCAAAGGTCAGACCCAGTCGTTCACCGAATACCTGGCGCCGGCGCGCGAGGCGGGCATAAAAATGCTCAAACTGGACGATCAGTTGTGGACCTATTCGCCGCAGACCGACCGCACCATCCGCATCTCCGGTCATATGTTGCGCCAGTCGGTCATGGGATCGGATTTATCCTATGAAGACATGATGGAAGATCCCAAGCTCACCAATCTGTACCACGCGCAAGTCGTCGGCGAAGAAACGCTGCTCGACAGACCGTGCTGGATCGTCGAACTGACGGCAAAACAAGCCACCGTCGCTTACCACTCACGCAAGGTGTGGGTGGATCAGGAGCGTTACGTCTTGCTGAAGGAAGAGCGCTTTGCCAAGAGCGGCAAACTGCTCAAGACGGCCACCATCAACAAGGTCGAAAGGATGAGCGGCCGCTGGGTGGCGACGGCGGTGACGTTCAAAGATCAGCTGCAAAGCGGCCAAGGTACCGAGTTCATCCTCACCGAGATACTGTTTGACGCGCCGATCCCGGAGCACATCTTTTCAAAAGCATCGTTACGGAAATAATCCACTCTTATTGCAGCAGAATCATTTCTCGCGCAGGCGCGACATCACCCGTCGCAAATCGATGTCAGCAGAGCCCGCTTGACGCGAGATCGCCGGCATCGGTTCGGCCGTCCCGGATGACCGAATGATGACAGGCCGATCAAGATGCATTTGCTGCAATTTGAGCCCCCACTCTCCCGGCCATCAAGAACCACGCCGGCATGCCTGGCGCTATGCGCACAAAAAAAATGAAACATTTTCCTCAACCATACGTTTTACGACAGTATAATTTGTCGGCATACCGACCGGTAGGTAAATTAAATCATCGAATCTGGAAAAATGAATGTCGTATCAATGCATAGAAAAACATAATTCGCACACGAAAGAGATTATCTTTCGCACAGCCGCGCACCTGTTTGCGCAAAAAGGCTACAACGGCGTATCGATGCGAGAAATTTCCGAACAATCCGGCGTCACCAAACCGACAATTTATTACTATTTTGGCAGCAAAGAAGGGATTTATGAGGCTCTGATTGACAGCGGCCTGCAACATGTTATTTCTTCATTCGAAAACATTGCCCACATTGACGTCTCTGCCAAAGAAAAGTTGGTGCTGATGACAAAAAAATTTTTCCAGCTCACCGTTGAGGCGCCGGACTTTAGCAAATTCTTCATGACCCTCGCCATTCCCCTGTCCGATAATGCGGTGCTGGAAAAATTCAAAAAGCAGATGCTCAACCAGGGTAATTTTTTAAAAGCGGTCATCAATGAAGGAATTTTGTCCGGAGAATTCGGCGCAAGCGCCAAGCCGGATTTGGCCGCGCAGATTATTGGCGGCGTCTGGGCGCACTATGCGTGGCAACAGTTATCAACAAAAAAGAAAATCCTGACGGAAGAACTGGCGGAAGAAATAATCGAAATATTATTCAGAGGACTGAACGAATGAATCTCATGCCCAAATACAGTTGGAGGAGAGTATGGCACGATTGACAAATTGGCTCACAGCGATGCTCTTTTTAGCGCTCATTGCAGCCAATTTACCGGCACAAGAAAAGCTTGTCCTGACGCTCGACGGCAGTGTCGAATTGGCATTCAGAAATAATCCATCGTATCAGATCGCGCTCAAAGAGGTTGACAAGGCGAAGGCGTCCGTCGTCGAGTCGTACTCTGCGATTCTGCCGCAATTGAATTCCTCGGCGGCCTATCAGCATGCGTGGGAAATTCAGGAGAGCACCATCCCGAACTTTATCAAGCTGATGTTCCCGCCCGATTTCCCCGGCATAGAGAATATGCCGGATTACGTGCGCATTTCCTTTGGCCTCGAAAACACGATCACGATGGGCGCGCAGTTGACGCAACCGCTCTTTCTTGGCGGCGCCGGCATCGCCGGCATCAAGATGGCGGGCGCCGCGGAGCGCGCGGCTGAGCGGAATCTTGAAAAAGCCAGACAGGACTTGTTGTACAATACAGCCAATGCCTTTTACACCTGTCTGATCGCCAGGGAGGTCGTCAGGGTGCAGGAAGAGGCGCTGCAGCAGTCGCAGGAAAACATGGAGATGGTCCGCAAAAAATACGAGGCTGGAGCGGCATCGAAATTTGACCTGATGCGCGCCGAGGTCAATGTCGCGAACACCAAGCCGAGTGCGATCTCCGCCCGCAACCAGGCGAAAATTGCCCTGACACGTCTGAAGATGATCCTGGCGCTGCCGATAGAGACAGAGATCGACGTGGATGGCGAGCTGGTCTATGAGGAAGATGAATTCACCACCATGGCGATTCTCGACTATGAGAGGATGGCGTTGACAGCGCGCCCGGAGGTGCAGGCGCTGCAGGAGCAGAAGAGAATCAGCCGGCAGGGCATTGCGCTGGCGCGCAGCAGCTTTTTGCCCAAGCTCTTTTTCGCAACAGACTATTCGTACCTCGGCATGACGAATGAACTCACGATCGGCGGCGTCGATTACAGTCGCGGATTCACATCTGCGGTCAGCTTTCAATTGCCGCTTTTCACCGGCTTGAAGAACAACAAGCAATACCAAAAGGCGAAAATTGATTATCGAATGATGCTGGATATGGAAAAAAGCGTCACAGATGGCGTGACCGCCGAGGTGGAAGCGGTCTATAATACATTTCGCGAAGCCAAGGAAAAATATGCGGCGGCCGCTGAAAATGCCCAGTTGGCGGAGGAGACATTTCGTCTGGCGACCATGATGTATGAAGAGGGCACGAACACGCAGCTGGATGTCTTCACAGCCCAAGTTGGTCTGACCAGTGCGCGGCTCAATTATTTGTCCTCACTCTACGAGTATCAGTTGACACGCTATGCGCTCCGCAAAGTGACGGGCAATTTGAAAGAAATTCTCTAATTTGACATAAATGCAGAGGAGGCTGAAAATGAATCGAATCAATGCTGTGTTGATCGCTCTTGCATCATTTGCGCTGCTCGTCAGTTGCAGCCAATCAAAGAGCAAGACCGAAGAAGAAACAAAAATCCCGGTGACCATTGCCCGCATCGAGCGGAATAATGTTGAACAAACGTTGACATATCATGGCGACATTCAAGCGGATGTGGCGGTTAAAGTGTTCTCGAAAATCCCGGACAGAATTGCGGCGTTCTATGTCGATGACGGTGATGTGGTGAACAAAGGTCAGTCCATTGCCAAAATATTTGCCACCACCATCGAACAGGGGATGCGTCAGGCAGAAGCCGGCCTCAACGCCCTGGCAGCTCAGGAAGCCAATTTAAAGGTCGAATTTGAACGGGCGCAACGGCTCTTCAATGAAGGCGCCATGAGTAAACAGCAGTTCGACGCCATCGAAACGCAGTACAAGGCCATTCAATCGCAGGTTCGCCAGGCGGAAGCCGGCCTGCGCAGCGCCAAAAGCACGCTGGACGATGCCACGATCACTGCGCCGATCAGCGGCATGATTGGCAAGCGATACCTGGAGGTCGGTGATATGGCGTCCATGGGCATGCCGCTCGTTGAAATCGTGCAGAAAAAACAGGTCAAGGCCATGTTCGATGTCACCGAGACCGATTTTGGCAAAATAAGACCGGGACAGCGAGCCAGAGTAAAAGTTAAAAGTTACCCCAACCGGGTATTCGAAGGAAAAGTGAAAAAAATCAGTCCCATACTGGATCCGCTGACGCGCATGGCATCCGTGGAAGTGCTGATCGACAACTCGTCGGACGAGCTCAAACCCGGAATGTTTGCCGAGGTCACACTCGTCACCGGTGTGCTGCAAGACGTCATCAGCATCCCGCGCTATGCGACAATCGAGAACACATCACTGCAACGGATTGGCGGCCAGGACGAGGTGGTGAAAAAATATCTGGTCTATGTTGTCGAGGACGGTGTAGCATTGCAGCGCGAGCTCGATGTAAATTATATCAATCACGTCAACATCGCTATCAACGGCGGCGTTGCCGTGGGCGACTCGCTCGTCATCGAAGGACAGAACAACCTCCGCGATAGCCTCGCCGTCTCGATCATCCAGAAGGAGAAGGCGCTATGAAAATGACCGAAACAGCTATAAGGAGAGGCGTCACTTTCGCGATGGTCTATCTCATCGCGGTTGGATTTGGCCTGTTTTCGCTGGCTCGTCTCAAACTGGATCTTTTCCCCAAACTGGAGTTTCCGGTGATCGCGCTGATCACCCAATACACCGGCGTCGGACCATTCGATATGGAGACCGTGGTGACGCGGCCGCTCGAAGAGACCGTCGCCGTCGTCGAAAATGTCACGAAAATCACTTCACAATCGGCGCAGAGTCTGTCACTGGTCAGCCTCGAGTTTGACTGGGGCACGGACATGAATCAGGCGGAGATCGATGTCAGAAACGCGCTCGAATGGGTGCGCGATGCGTTGCCCGAGGATGTGACAGATCCCCTGATCTTCGCTTTCGATATCTCGATGCAGCCAATCCTCTATTTTTCGGTCACATCTCCGGTGCACGGGGCGGCGGAGTTGAGAAAAATATCGGAACG
>JAFGJB010000039.1 GCA_016929295.1 Candidatus Zhuqueibacterota bacterium
ACAGGAAAAAAGCTAAAATTAATCCCACCCTGGTGGCCGCTTTTGAAGTGCCCACCCCTGGCCGGTTTTAAAGTGCCCGATGACACTTGATTCACCTGATTTGAGGATTTTCATGATTCCACAATCATGGTCATCCTTTAATCCTTCGCATCAAGGTTCAGACATTATTGTCCGAACCTTGATTCACCTGATTCAAGGATTTTCATGATTCCCATAATCATGGCCATCCTTTAATCCTTCTCATCAAGGTTCAGACATTTTTGACCATGATTCACCTGATTCAAGGATTTTCATGATTCCACAATCATGGCCATCCTTTAATCCTTCTCATCAAGGTTCAGACGTATCCCTTCGGTGAACTGAAGAATATAAAAATTATCCTCCGTTGCCGGGAAATCCTGGACAAGAATAAGGTACGAAGACAATGTAGCTTCGGCTTTCATAGCCGGACATTTTGATGTGCCGGATTTCGAAACTTGACGATTTGGTAAAATTCTTTGACTTGTTCCGGCGGTGTCGAAAACGTCCATTAGTGCAGGTTAGAATTGAGCGCCGAACTAGGAGAAATCTTATTTTTGTCTTTTCTCCCTCCCCCCTAAAACATCGCCCCCTGCCCCGTCTCCCGCAACAGCTCCGCATCATAACCGATGTCGCGCAGATAGCGCGGGAAATCTTCAAAGCCGTGCGTGGTATAGACTTTTTTCGGCTGCACCTGACGGACGAATTCGAGCAGTTCGTTGAAATCGGCGTGATCGCTGAGCGGCACGGTGTGGTCGGCGTTGAAATGGGCGCCGGTCGGACTGTTGGCCCAGCCGGAGAGAAAGACGGTGCGAAAACGGGGCGGCAAGTTTTTGACCCTGTTGTATTGCAGCGCGTGCGGCGGAATGATGAGGACCTGATTTTCAGCCACCGTTTCATTTTTCCACGGCGTACAGTTCTCGAACTCGATGCCGAACTGCCGGTAGATTTTGGCCAGCTCCCAGGCGGCGCGGTGAACCCGAACATCATAGCCGGCACCCCCCAGCATCTTCATGGCCTCCTGCGCCTTGCCAAGCGCATAGGCTAAAATGACGGGCGTGACGCGATCGCGAAAACAGTCCGCGACAAAACTGACGACCTCTCCCTGCAGGTCATCGGGGGAGTGATCGTAGATATAGTGCGGATCGCCAAAAGTCGATTCCATGATCAGGATGTCCGCGGGCGGGATTTCAATTTCACCCGCCGTCCAGCTCTTTTTCATCTTGAAATCGCCGCTGTAGAGGAGCGACACGCCGGCCACCTCGATTCGGCTCATGGCTGAGCCGAGAATGTGTCCCGCCGGAAAGAGCTCAATCGTCAAATCCTCGAATTGATACTTCTCGCCGTAATTCAACGGGATGGCTTTTTTCTGGTGCGCCCGAAAGGCATGAAACTGAATGGTCGGCGGTGTGGCGAGAATGACATCGTGATTCTTCAGGTGATCCGAATGGCCGTGCGAGACAAAGGAAAATGAAACCTTGCGATGGGCGTCAAGCCAGAAATCGTGGCCATTTAATTTAATTCCCCGGTGATCATATGAGAACATACTACCGTTTCTTCTTTCTACTCAAGTGACTTTACAACACATTCATTCACTTAACCGGAAAAATTCATTCACACTAAGACACAAAGACTCCAAGATTGATTTTATTACCTTAAATATCAGGCAAAATAAAGTGTGAAAAACTGTGCAAATATTTCAAATCAGGCCTAAACGTATTTTTCTTTGTGTTTTAGTGTCTTCGTGTGAGGCCTTTGTGAATAAGCCAGATTAAAATTCTAAATCGAATTTCTACAAATCCCAAACAGGTTCGCTTTAATCTTTCGCAAAAAATATTCATGTACCCGACTGTCTTCTGTCAATTCCGGATGAAAAGTCCCGACGAGTATGCAACCTTGCTCCGCCAGAATGACGTCATTGCGGTGCCAGGCGAGCGGCGTCACGTCTTTGCCGATCCGTTTTATCTTGGGCGCGCGAATGAATACACCTTCCATTTTATCCATTGTACCGTTCAATTGAATATCGACCGCATCGATGAACGAGTCGACCTGGCGACCATAGGCATTGCGCTGCACGTCAATATCGATCAAGCCGAGTGACTCTTGCTTCGTACCAAGAATCGAGCGGGCGACCACTATACAGCCGGCACAGGTGCCGAAAACAGGCTTTGGCCGGGCAAAATCCAGCACCGCATCCCACAGGGCATGCTTTTTCATCAACTTGAGGAGGGTGGTGGATTCGCCTCCCGGGATGATCAGGCCGTCGCACTGCCGCAGCTGCTCGGCGGTGCGAATCAGAATGGGCCGCTGTCCCAGCTTCTCTATCATCTGCGCGTGTTTGGCAAAATCGCCCTGCAGCGCCAGAATGCCAACAGTGATCATCCGCTCTACCAGCCTCGCTCGGCCATGCGCTCTGCCGCCGGGATCTTTTCTATTTCGATGCCCACCATGGCGTCGCCGAGACCTTCGGAGACGCGCGCGATCAGATCAAAATCCATATAGTGCGTCGTGGCCGAGACGATCGCTTTGGCGCGTTTCGCCGGATCGGCGGATTTGAAAATGCCGCTGCCGACAAAGACGGTCTCCGCGCCCAGCTGCATCATCAGCGACGCATCAGCCGGCGTAGCGACGCCGCCGGCGGAGAAATTGGGCACCGGCAGCTTGCCGAGCTTTTTCACCTCACGCACGATCTCGACAGGGGCGCCGAGGTTCTTCGCCTCGGTCACCAGCTCTTCATCTCCCAAAACCGTCAGGCGTTTGATGCCGGATTGCACCGCGCGCATATGGCGCACGGCCTCGACGATGTTGCCGCTGCCCGCCTCGCCTTTGGTGCGAATCAGGGCCGCGCCCTCGGCGATGCGCCGCAGCGCCTCGCCCAGATTGCGACAGCCGCAGACGAACGGCACCTTGAACTCCCATTTATTGACATGATACTCTTCATCCGCCGGCGTCAACACTTCGCTCTCGTCGATGAAATCCACGCCCAGCGCCTCAAGCAGCTGCGCTTCGGCAAAATGGCCGATTCGACACTTGGCCATGACCGGAATGGAGACGGCTTGCTGAATGGCCTTGATCACCGTCGGATCGGACATGCGCGCGACGCCGCCGAAGGCGCGGATATCCGCCGGAATGCGCTCGAGCGCCATCACCGCGACCGCGCCGGCATCCTCGGCAATTTTCGCCTGTTCCGCCGTCGTCACGTCCATGATGACGCCGCCCTTGAGCATCTCGGCCAAACCGATTTTGAGTTTCATCGCTTTTGCATCTTGCATTTTTTTATGACCTCATTGCTAATTTCTAACCTTATTCATTCATGAATTTAACCGCCGAGGGCGCCGAGATTCGCAGAGATATTGACCAATTTCGCTTCTTTTCCTCTGTATCACAAATCTACAACATTGTGTTTTTTTAGCAAGTTATTTAACTGCGTTATCTCGATCGTTCGGCATATCCATGCCCCTCAGGGGATGTGCCGGACGGGCGATGCAGCGGACATTTGTCCGAGTGGGATAAATATCCCGCTCATTGTCCGCCCAGGATGGATATCCTGGGCGATCGTGGACTAGTACTAAAACAATGGAACGCGGATCGAACGGATTGGAACGGATTTTTTCATCCATTAAAATCCGTCGTTTCCGTTCAATCCATGTTCTATTCTAAGCAACGGTGCTATGTGGTGAATATTCCAAACTAATAAAGATAATCAAAATTTTTCCAATTTTCAAGTTCACTGTTACATTCTGATACCATCTGGATTATTCGCAAACGTCTCACTCAAAGACAGTAAGGCTCAAAGAAACAAAATCTTGGGCTTAATTTGCACAGTTTTTCACACTTTTTTCGCATGACATTTTAAGATAATAAGATCAATCTTAGTCTTTGTGGCTTTGTGTGAGTGAATTTTTCAGGACCACTATTTCGGCAACAAAAAAGGCGAGCCGGAACCGCCTCGCCTCGTACTGTTTTAGTATCGAATTCGCCTTTGCGACGTCGGCTGTCTGGATTTCTCTCCGCTATGCATGTCACATTTCTCTTTCGGCACATAGCGAACGTCGCAAATATCTCTGATCACATTCGGACAATATTCGGTCGCCAGTTTTTGCGTCTCCATGCAGATTTCGACCTCGACAATGCCCGCCGGCGGATCAAAGGGCGTCGGCGGAATGTGCAGCGTATCGACCGCCGCCTTCATGAACGGCGCCGTGATCGGCAAGGCGGCAACAGCGCCCGATTGTCGCTCTCCCAGCGACATCTTGGGATCATCGAGTCCCACCCAGACGCCGGCGACGAGCTCGGGCGTGAAGGTGATGTACCACGCGTCCGTATACTCGTTTGTCGTGCCGGTTTTGCCGCCGGCGGGATGGTAAAACTTGTAGACGGATCGCGATGCCGCGCCGGTGCCGGCCGACGCGACGGTCTGTAACATGCTGGCCATGATATAGGCGGTCTCTTCCCGCAACACGCCGCGGCTTTCCGTCGTCGCCGTTTCAATGACATTGCCATATTTATCCTCGATCTTGAGAATGGCGACGGGTTTGACATAGACGCCTTTATTGGCAAAGACGGCGAACGCCGACACCAGCTCGATCGGCTTGACGCCAATGGCGCCAAGTGCCAGCGCATCAACGGCTTCCAGCGGCGTCGAGATGCCTAAATTGCGCGCATACTCTATAACCCGCTGCGACGGCACATCGTCTTTGATCAGACGCACGGAGACGAGGTTCAACGACCGCCGCAGTGCCTCTCGCAGCGGCGTCTCACCGCCGACAGAATGGTCATAATTTTGCGGCGTCCAGCGCGTGCCCTGGCCATCCATATCTTCGACCGTCACCGGCTGGTTCAGCTTGGTGTAAAAAGGCATAAAGCCGTTATCAATGGCAGTGGTATATAAAATAGGTTTGAAAGAAGAGCCCGGCTGACGAATCGCCTGTGTCGCTCGATTGAATTCGCTCTCGGCAAAATTTCGTCCCCCGACCATGGCGAGGATGTGCCCATTATGCGGGTCAAGCGCGATGAACGCCACCTGCACGCGGCACTTTTCGGCGATCAGAGAGTCGACAAGCGCCTTGTCGCGCATGACTTGCTCGAGACTTTTGTTCTTCAACAGACTTGGCGGACAGATATAGGCGAAATTTCTCCTGCGGCGAAACGCATTGTTGACGCGTGCCTGCAGTTTAGGCAGATGGTTGCGGATAGCCCGGTTTGCCGCGGTTTGCAGGCGTGTGTCCATTGTCGTATAAATTTTCAAGCCGGTTTCATAGATGTCATAGCCATATTTTTCATAAAGTATACGGCGAACATGCTCGGTGAAATAGGACGGATCATCAATCGGCGCCTGCTCACTGCGTTCTTTGAGGACAATTTCTTCAACCACGCACGAGTCATAGTCGGCATGGCTGATATATCCCTCTGCAAGCATTCGCGACAGCACAAAATCGCGGCGCGACCTGGTGCGATCGTAATTTTGATAGGGATTGTAGATGCCCGGCCGTTGCGCCGCGCCAGCCAGCAGAGCAGCTTCTGCGAGAGTGACATCCTGAATCGATTTGTCGAACAGATAACGCGCAGCGGATTCGGCGCCATAGGTGGCATAGCTGAACTGCATCTGGTTCATGTACATTTCGAGTATTTCATCTTTGGTATAGGCGCGTTCAATCAGGATGGCGGTGAGGATTTCCTTGAGCTTGCGCGTAACTGTTTGCTCCGGCGTCAGATAGAGTCGTCGCGCCAATTGCTGCGTCAACGTGCTGGCGCCGCCGCCCTCGGTGCTGCCGCCGGAAAGAAGGTATTTGAAGGTCACCAAAAAAAACCGCGATGGCGATACACCCCAGTGTTTATAAAACTGATGATCCTCGACCGCCAGAACAGCCTCTTTCATGTTCGTGGGAATCTCGCTCAAAGGCGTATAGAAACGCCGCTGGGTGAAAAACTCGGAGATGAGTTTTCCATCAGCAGAATAGACCTTGGTCGCCAGCTCCGGGGTGAAATTTTCGAGCTGTTCAAATGAAGGCATGCCGCGACTCAGATACCAGATGCCGGCCACTGTGATGGAAAGACCGACAACGAGCAGCCATATCAGCCATTTACACAGCTGCGGCAGCCTGTTATAGTCTTTTTTTGACAGTTTTTTAATGCCCAACACTTTGGCTGTTACAGATCTTTTGAATGTCATGATGACATAGGTCCTCTATTCAATACAAACTTGAAAATGTAATAAAATATTTGTAAAGACGCAATTTGCATTATCGGGACATCGTAAAACGTCAGTTTCTGGCAAAAGCGATTAAAAAGTAGCATAAGATAAGATGTTAAGCAAAAATATAATTTCACTTTGCATGATACCTCAATTGGATTTTCTGCACTCACGCAAAGACGCAGAGGCGCAAAGATACGCCAAGTTCTAGAAAGAATCAAGTTTGCATTATATCGTAAGTTTATTATTAACATGTACTATTCGAGCACGACTGGACAATCTGACATGTGTCATTGTCAGTTCGATTGCCACTAGAAAGATATTATTATTTTTCTTTGCGTATCCTTTGCGGCTTTGCGACTTTGCGTGATTGAAAAAAACTGTTTCAATGAAACATTCTTATCTTCGCAGCTACCAGAAACTGACCTTTCACGGGACATCAGTGGCGGAAATGCCGCCGTCCCGTAAAGACCAAAGCCATATCGTGTTCATTGGCGGCGGCGATCACTTCCTCATCGCGAACCGAGCCGCCGGGTTCAATGGCGGCTCGCGCACCCGCACCGGCCGCGACATCGATGCCATCGCGAAAAGGGAAAAACGCGTCAGAAATGACCACCGATCCCGCCAGGCTCAATCCGGCGTCTGCGGCCTTGACAATTGCCAGCCTGGCAGCGTCGACGCGTGACATCTGACCGGCGCCGATGCCGAGGGTCTTTACCTCGTTGACATAGACCACTGCGTTGCTCTTCACCCACTTGCCGACTTTCCAGCCGAATTTCATCGCCTCCCACTCTCGCTCGCTCGGCTGCCGGTTTGACACGACCTTCCAGTCACTATAATTCGTCGGCGCGAGATCCATGTCCTGCAGCAAGAGACCGCCCTCGACCGCTTTTACCTCAAATCCAGCCGCGGCAAGTTCATTCGCAGGCCACAGAATCAGGCGAACATTTTTCTTCTGTTTGAGGAGCTCGACAGCCGCCGGCGCAAATGCCGGCGCCACAACGACTTCGGTGAAAATTCTGGCTATTTTTTCCGCCACCGCCTCTGACACCTCGCGGTTCATCGCCACAATTCCGCCATAGGCTGATGCCGGATCGGTGCTGAGAGCGGCCTCGTAGGCTGTCGCCACGTCTTCAGCCCAGGCGACACCGCACGGATTGCTATGCTTGATGATCGCCACCGCCGGTTTTTCGAACTCGAGCGCCAGGTTGATGGCGGCTTGCAAATCCTGTAAATTATTATAGGACAATTCCTTGCCATGCAGCTGCCTGGCGGCGACCATGCCGGCAGATCCTTTGGCGACATCGGCATAAAAAGCGGCTCGCTGATGCGGATTTTCGCCATAGCGCAGATTTTGAACTTTGCGCAGCTGCAGCGTCAGGCTGTCGGGCAGTTCCTCATCACTTTGCTTTGCCAATCCCGACAGATAGTGCGAAATCGCCCCGTCATACTGCGATGTGCGTTGAAACGCCGCCAACGCCAGTCGTAGGCGCAGCTCGCCGGAGACGGCGCCATCATACATCGCCATCTCATCGACAATCTGATCGTAAAAAGCCGGATCAACGACGACAACGACGTCCGGATAATTCTTCGCGGCGGCGCGAATCATTGTCGGCCCGCCGATATCAATGTTCTCCAAAGCTGCGGACAATGTCACGTCCGGCTGCGCCACCGTTCGCTCAAAAGGATAAAGATTGACCACGACCATATCAATTTGATTGATGCCATGTTCGGCTAATTCAGCCAAATGCTCCGGCGTCCGTCGGGCGAGGATGCCGCCATGAATATTCGGATGCAATGTCTTGACCCGGCCGTCGAGAATTTCCGGGAATTTTGTGATCTCCGAGACTTTGATCACCTCGATGTCACTGTCTCGCAACAGCGTAAAAGTGCCGCCGGTCGAGCAAATCTCCACGCCATGATCACGCAGTTTTTTGGCAAATTCCACAATGCCGGTTTTGTTGTAGACACTCAGTAATGCACGTTTGATTTGAATATTGTTCACTCTTTTTCCTTTATATTATAAAACTGCAATATTGTTTTTTTTTAGCAAGTTTTTTGAACTCTCGGCAAATAGGTGCGGAATCATACAATTTTTTTCAACGCAAAGCCGCGGAGAACGCAGAGGTTCGCGGAGAAAAAGTAATATTTTTTAATGATTACTCTATTTGTCCAGAAAAACCAATCTCGTCTTGGAGTATGCCGTCTGCGTCGGCGCTGCGGGCGACTAGCCCGCAATTTAAGCGCCTAAATGCAAAGAATGAGCATCTAAATTGACGGCTTTGCCGTCAGCGCTCACAGAGAGCGCACTCCAAAATAGTACCCGAAATTAATCGGCCTGTATATATAATGCTGTAAAATATGAGATTATCCTTGGTTTTTTTGATCTGATGAAGCAATCATTTATTTTTTTTATTGTCCTGCAATTCTCAAGAGTTTATTGATATTTTCATTCATGGATTTTGCTCTGCAAAGCTCTGCGAGCTTTGCTCTTTTTTTCTCGGCAGTTCTCGGCGATCTCGGTGGTTTCATTCTATCCCTTCTCTTGAATGAAACGATTCCTTTATTTTTTGGCTGCGACCAAAGGCTGCGCTGCGATTTGTGGTCTTGATGTAGAATATCTTTTCACTTTTGTTTGTTTGCTTCTTCCATGTAATTCAACATCTTGCCAACGATTTCCGAATGCGCAGCAGCCAGATCGTTTTGCTCATCGACATCGCGGCTCACATCATAAAGCTCGATGGGAGCATTGGTTTTGGGCCGTACTGCTTTCCACTGACCTGAGCGAACAGCCTCCTGATCGCGGCCCTCGCCGGCAAATTTCCAGTAGAGATAGTCGTGCGACGGCTGCTCCTCCCCAAGGAGCGCGGGCAAAAATGACAGACCGTCAATGTCGTCCGGTGGTGTGACGCCGGCAATATCGCAGGCAGTCGGCAGATAATCCCAAAAAGCGGCGACATGGTGTGATATGGATCCGGCCTGAACCGCACCTGGCCAGCGCACGATCAGCGGAACACGAATGCCGCCGTCGTAGAGGTCGCGCTTGTAGCCGCGCAGTTCGCCATTGGAATCGAAAAATTCGTGCCGGTGCCCTCCCTCCTCATGCGGCCCGTTATCGGAGGTGAAAAAGATGATCGTCCTGTCGTCTAGAGCCAATTCCCGCAACAACGCGACGATGCGTCCGACATCGCGATCCATGCGCGACACCATGGCGGCGAAGCCTTTTTCAGGCATCGGCCAATCCATGTTCGCGTACTGGCCATACTCCGGCACTTCCATGCCGTCGCCGGTGACGCGGCCACCTTCGTTGTTGGCGTGCGGGATCGTCCAGTGTACATGCAGCAAGAATGGCCGGCTGACGTTCGCGTGAATGAAGGCCAGCGCTTCATCCGTCAGGACATCGTGCGAATAGGTCTTGCGCTCTCGAGCGACGCGTCCGCGATTGTTATCATCCCGCGCATAGAGCACATTGCCGTCCAGGGGCACCTTTTCATGATTGCGCCAGAGATAAAGAGGGTAGTAATTGTGCGCTTCGCTTTGATCGAGATAGCCCATCCAAAAATCAAAGCCATTGTCATTCGGATGACCCTGTCCCTCCGCATCCGCCATGGCCCACTTGCCGACGCCGCCGGTGGCATAGCCGGCCTCTTGCAGCAGTTCGGCGACGGTGACATCCTCTGGCTGAAAAACGTATGGCGCGTTTGAAGCAATCGCGGTGTGCCCCGTATGTCTGCCCGTCCATAAAACGAGCCGTGATGGCCGGCAGACCGTGTGGCCGGCGTAAAAATCGGTGAATCGCATGCCTTCGGTTGCCAACTGATCAATGTTCGGGGTTCGAATAGTCTGTTGGCCATAGCAGCCGAGATCGCCATAACCGAGGTCGTCGCACATGATGAAAATGATATTGGGAGGACGGCCTGGCATTTCACCACATGTGGTTAAAAAACCGACGAGGATGAGCAAAAGGAGGGGCTTCATTTTTCAGTTCCTGATAAAATTCTCACACTGCGACCGACAATGTGCACTCTCTTTTCCGCAAACAGCTGAATGGCATCGGAATATATTTTATGCTCTTCCTGCAGCACCCGACTCGCCAGGGTTTCCGGCGTATCGTCATCGAGCACAGGAACGCAGCGCTGCAGCACCGGTGGGCCAGTATCATATTCCGCATCCACCAGATGAACGGTGACGCCCGATACTTTGCAGCCGTAATTGAGCACTGCCTCGTGGACAAAATGGCCATACAGACCTTTGCCGCCAAAAGAGGGCAACAGAGACGGGTGTATATTCAACATGCGATTTTTAAAAGCTCGAACAACCATTTCGGGCATCTTTTTCATATAGCCGGCGAGGACAACAAGTTCCGTCTTGTGTTCGGTCAGCAGGGCTAAAAGCCGATTTTCAAATTGCCCGGCAGTGCTGAACTGCCTGACTGACAGATGAAACGCCGGAATGCCGTTGTCGCGGGCGAATTGCAGCGCACCGCAGGCTGAATTGTTGCTGATGACGGCGACGAGCTCGGCGCTCAGCGCGCCTTTTGCTATATTGCTATAAATGGCGCGGACATTTGAACCGCCGCCGGAGGCAAACGCAGCAATGCGAATCGGCTTGATCTCCATCATCTCACTCCAGGTTCCAAAAGAGTCAGGACGCCGGCATCGGCATCGAGGCGGACATGGCAGCCAATGGGCAGGGTGTATTTTATCGGGACATGTCCGTACGGGAAATTGCAGATAACCGGAATCCCGAGTGGAGCACAATAATACGCGATTAAATCGTCAAATTCAACAGGATTATCATTCGCATCGGGAATGATATCGACAAACTGTCCAATGACCATGCCGGTCACCGCGTCGAGGATGCCGGCATTTTTGAGCTGTGAGAAAAGCCGATCTATTTTATAAAGATCTTCGCCAATATCTTCGAGCAGGAGGACAGCCCCGGTGAAATCAGGACAATAGGGCGTGCCAATGAGTGTTGTGAGGACAGACAGACAGCCTCCCAGCAATACACCTTCTGCCGTGCCAGGTGAAATTTTTTTCCACTCATTATTTTCAATATCAGCTCGCAGTGTCGGCGCCGCACCCGTCAGCATTCCCCACAATGAATCGGCCGTGAGTTGCGGCATATTGAACAACTCGATTGCCGCCATCGGACCTGAAAACGTCACCAGTCCGGCCTTTTTCCACAGAGCCAGAGAGAGAGCTGTCACGTCGCTATAGCCGACGATAATTTTAGGGCGTTCGCGTACGACGCTGTAATCGATCTTGTCCAGGAGCCTCGTACTGCCATAGCCGCCACGCGAACAAAAGACAGCCTTTACATCTGGATTGTGCAGCATATCGTTCAGATCCCGGGCGCGCTGTTCATCTGCACCGGCAAAATAGCCGCGCTGTTCGCGAATGAACGCGCCTTCGACGACGACGTAGCCCAGTTGTCTGAGATAGGAGAGGCCCAGATCGAGACGGATGCGGCGGCTTTCATCCAGTGCGCCGGCCGGAGAGACAATGCCAATGACGTCGCCGGTCGCAAGCGCGGGAGGTTTCAAACGCTGTTCAGTGATGTGCCGAACGCTGGTCCTCATTGCCGCCCGATAAAGCGCTGCAGTTCCGCAATTGACACAGGATAGACAAACTCATAGTCGCCAAAACCATGGCGATCGAAAAACTCAAACTGGCGATTGATCGAGTAATACTGCCAGATTTGATACGGCCGTGACCCCGACGGGTAATCATTACGAATCACTTCATCCGGCGGGCCAAGAACAACAAACACGATGCCGCGGTCTGTTTGCCAACCTTCGCGCCCCATGACGGTAAAAGCCTGATTGGCGGCGTCGATTTTGGCGTAATACGATTCCATGGCTTCGTTTTGCTCGGTGCCCGGACTCGGATCACGCGTTTTCCAGAATTCAATAAAGGCCTGCAGCTTTTTATCGTCAGATGCTTTTTTGAGCTTTTTCCATTCCTTTGAATTGGCGATGTATTGCAGTTGTTTGATAGCCATATCCAGATCTTCCGCACTTCTGGGCAGGCCGCCCCAGCGAATATAAAAAGTTTTCTCCAGACGCGCCATTTTCTCATTGGCGACGATTTCGACGATCAAATTATAGCGATCGTGCGACAAGGAATCCGTGGGCAGGGGGATGCTGTAGGCGGAACGCTCACCGCTCAAGGCGATGGACGCGGTTCGGCGGTAGGTAAATTTTGATTTCTCGCCAAGAATTTGATAGCTGATGCGTGCCGAGTCGGCCATTTGCGGATTGTAGATTTCAAAATAGGCAAAAGCCGGATGGCCGAGGCCTTTATAGGACGTGGTGACCTCCGGAAATATGGTCTTGATGCGGTCACCATCCATTTCGATCTGTCGTACAAAAGTGATCTCGCTGCCGGAAACAGGGGGCTCTGAATAGTCATCCACTTTTATTTTCTCTTCAAAAGCGTAGCTCTTGCGACTCTCCACATCTTCAAGTCGGAGCTTGACAGTGTATTTTCCCGGCTCGAGCTCAAAGGTCTTGTGCGTCAGATCAATATCCCGTCGGCTGTTTGTCTGATCAAAAGTCTCGACCGATACGCTTTCCTTCCATAAATCGCCGTCAACCTGTTCATTGCCTTCCAGTATGATGACAGAGATTTCGTATTCGGCATCATAAGACTCGGTGGTCTTGAGGAAGAGCAGGTCATCATAGAGGACTTCGATAAAGATTTCAATCCGTCCCCTGGACAAATCTTCTTTGGCCGCATGCGCAACGATATCGTATTGAAACAGGGGATACGACGAAACGTTTTCATCCGCTCTCGCGATCATGAAAGACAGGAGCAGAATTGCTATTATTTTTAATTTCATCTGTTACCTTTATAAAAGAGTGCCAAATCATTTCTTCAAATTGCTTTTTTTACAAGACGGCCGTCAGAGGACCTCGCCAATCAAATCATACATATTCGCCTCGGTTATGCGCGCCGAATAAAACTCACCCTTTACAACACTGCCGGACAACAGAATATTGCCATCGATCTCCGGCGCATCCCATTGGCTGCGACCATAGGCGGCCATCTGGTTTTCATCGACCTCATCGACGAGCACGGTGAGATGCCGGCCCACGAGAGAGCTGTTTCTTCTTTCTACAATCTCCTCCTGCAGCTGCAGGATGGCGCTTTGCCGCTGCATTTTGACATCATGCGGGACATCATCCTTCATCCTGTATGCCCGTGTGTTCTCTTCGCGCGAGTAAGTGAAGACACCGAGGCGTTCGAATTGTATGTCCTGCAGAAAATCGAGCAATTCGGCAAAGTGTTCATCGGTCTCGCCCGAGAAACCGGTGATGATCGATGTCCGCAATGCTATATCCGGCATTTTCCGACGAATTTTATCGATGAGCTTTTCGATGCCGGCACGTCTGATTTTGCGTCCCATGCGATCGAGAATGGCATCCGAGATATGTTGAATGGGCATATCGACATAGCGGACAACCTTGCTCAATGATGCCATCGTGTCGATCAGGCTGTCGCGCCAATGCGCCGGATGCGTGTAGAGCAGCCGTATCCATGCAACTCCTTCGATATCATTCAGTGCGACGAGCAGATCATCGAGCGATACGGCTTTAGTCAAATCGCTGCCATACAACGTCGTATCCTGGCCAATGAGGATAATTTCTTTGACGCCGCTCTCGACGAGCTGACGGGCTTCATCGAGGATGAGCGGCAAGGGCCGGCTCGACAACGCCCCCTTGATGAGCGGAATCGCGCAGTAGGCGCATCGATTATCGCAGCCTTCAGCTATGCGGAGATAGGCATAGTGACGCGGCGACAGCGGATAGCGTTCTTCTTGTCGAAGGGGCTGCTGCAGATAATTCGCCATATCCCGCAGCACACTCTTTGCAGAGACGGCATTGAAGAAACGATCGACCTCCGGCATGAGTTCCGCCAACTTTTCTTTGTAACGTTGCGGCAGGCAACCGGTCACCAGCACTTGAAGATTCGGATTCAGCTCTTTTAATGACACGACATCGAAAATAGAATCAATGGATTCGCGTTTTGCGCTTTCAATGAAGGCGCAGGTATTGATGATCACTGCATCCGCAGAGACGGGATCGTCAATAATTGTGGCATTTTGCGCCAGGCCACCCAGGATGGTCTCAAGATCCACCTGATTTTTCGGGCAGCCCAGGTTGAGATAGGCCACTTTCATTGCAGGAGCGCCTCGACAAAGGTTTCGGGATCGAATTCTGCAAGATCATCAATCGCTTCGCCAGTGCCGATATAGCGAACCGGAATTTTGAGCTCTCGGGCGATGGCAAAGACAATGCCGCCTTTGGCGGTTCCGTCCAGTTTCGTCAACACCAGACCGGTCACATCCACGGCCTGGACGAACTGTTTTGCCTGGGACAGGCCATTCTGGCCGGTCGTGGCATCCATGACGAGCAGTACTTCGTGCGGCGCATCCGGCAGCTGCTTTTTCAGCACGCTGTGAATTTTGCTCAATTCAGCCATCAAATTTTTTTTGGTATGCAGACGCCCTGCTGTGTCTATGAGAAGGACATCAACCTGGCGTGATATCGCCGCTTTCAAAGCATCATAGGATACGGACGCCGGATCTGCGCCGGGTTGGCTGTGGATGACATCAACATGACTGCGAGCCGCCCAAACATCCAGTTGATCGATGGCGGCGGCGCGAAATGTATCGGCAGCTCCGAGCAGCACTTTTTTGCCGTCCGCATACAGTCTGTGCGCCAGTTTGCCGATCGTCGTCGTTTTTCCGGTGCCATTGACGCCGACGACACTGATGACATAGGGCTTGGTATGAAATGGCGCGGTTTTGTTGCTGTCTATTTCTTGGAAAAGCGATACGAGATCATTTTTCAATATGGCCACAACCTCTTGTTCTGTCACTGCCCCCGCTTGTCGCGCGCGATCGCCGAGATCGGCCATGATCTGTTCCGTCGTCTCGACGCCGAGATCGCTCAGGATGAGCAATTCTTCGAGTTCTGCCAAAACAGCCGCATCGATGCGGCGGCCCTTGACAATCGAGGAAATCCCCTCCATCAAGCCGGCCCTGGTTTTGGCCAATCCCTTTGCTAAATGAGAAAATGCTCTGAGCACGCGACCCCTTTCAATCAAAGATGTTTTTAAAGAGATTTCTTGTCCTGGGGATATGCAGTCTGTATTTGTAAAGATAGCCGATCAGCGTCGCCGGCACAAGCAGCGCCGAGAGATACATCAGGGCATGTTTCACATAGGGAACATTGAGCGTGAATGTAATGATGACCAGAGCGAAAATGGATGATGTCCATTTGCCCAGCTCATTCGACTCGGCGATGAATCTTTTCCTCGAAATAGCCAAAAGAGCGAGTGTCAGCAGGGTTAAATCGCGTACGATCACAATGGCCACGTACCAGTATGGCAATCCTTTGATATGCGCCAGCACGAGCATCGTCGTCCCCACGGACACCTTGTCGATGAGTGGATCGAGCATACGACCCAGTTGCGACTTTTTGTTCAGCTTGCGAGCAAAATGACCATCAAGATAGTCGGTTGCACAAGCCAGCAACATGAAAAGGAGAGCGCAAAAATCACCTGTACGCGTATTGCGATACAAAGAGTAAATGATAAAAGGCAAGAAAAGCAGCCTCAAGACAGTGAGCACATTTGGTAGCGCGTACTTGTTTTCATCCTCACGGATCAAATGACAGATGCTGCCATTTTTCATAACAACCTCTCAGGTGAAGACTTTGATAGCGTCGAGGACAAGCGCGGGTTTTTGCACCAGAGCCGCTTTGAACAAGGTGATCATCGAGCGCTTTTCCAGCGGCACTTTCAGTCCTGCTTCGGCTATGCCTTCCAATTCTTCATCCGTTAGCCTATTGATATAATTTTTCAGTTTATAAAAAATCTGATGATTCCGCCCTTCCGCCTTGTGCCAGCGCTTCGGATAGTCCTGCAGCGATTTGGCGCTGACATCGCCATTGTGAATGGCGCGGCCCGCCACCTGGCCGGCAATTTGTCCGGCGACAAGCGCCGGCACAATGCCGCCGCCGCTGACGGGATTGACCTGGTGTGCGGCATCGCCGACAAGCATCAATCCATCCAGGACGATCGTCTTCAGCGTATGGTCGCATGGCACACCACCGGCGACGCTGTTTAATACGGACGCATGGGGAAACCGTTCCGCCATAAATTCATTCAGATAGCAGACCGGCGCCTTTTTGGCCGCCGCATCGCCGGAGATGCCAAGGCCGATATTGGCCCGGCCGCCGCCCTTGGGAAAGATCCACAGGTAGCCCTGGGGCGCTATTTTGGACGAAAAGAAAAGGTGCAAATGATCACCCGTCAGATTCACATCGTGCACCGTGTATTGCGCGCAGGTTTCCATGTCGCGCATTTTTGTCTGCGTCTTGATGCCGGCCCATCGTCCGATACGCGACTCGACGCCGTCTGCGCCCACAACAAGCTTTGCCCGGACGCTGAAATTTTTGCCCATGTGGGCAAATTTTACGCCGGCAATTTTGTCGTTCTCGCGCACGAGATCATTAACATAAGCTTTTGTCAGCACCTCGACGCCTTCTTTGGCCGCCATCTGCGCCAGGTCGTAATCGAATATTTTCCGATTGAGTATATAGCCAATCTGCTTGAATTGCAGCTCGACCATTTTTCCACCTGGCGAATGAAAAAACACATCGCTGATGCGGTTTTCAATCCAGCGCTCGTCGATGTTTTGCAGAACGGCGCGCAGTCCCGCATCCGACGCCCCTTCAGCGCACCGCACAGGAATGCCGATGTCGCGATCTTTTTCGAGCATTAGAACAGAGGCGCCCGCGTACGCAGCAAAGCGCGCGGTTGTGGAACCGGCAGGGCCGGCGCCAACGATGACAATGTCGTATTTATCTCTCATCGATGAACTCCAATGCTCGCAGCGGGCAAACACGAACGCAGTTTTTGCACAGCGTGCAGCGCTCCGTGATAGTAAAGTCGGCTTCAGTCAGTTCTATTGCATCCTGCGGACAGACGCCGACGCAGGTGCCGCAAAAATCGCACACCTGCCGATCATAGGCGATTTTATCAAAAAACAGCTGCTTCATGGAACTACTGACCTCTAAAATTGGGGTAATCGTAATCAAAGCGCCTTTTATAGTAAAAACGGGTGAAAAAAAACAGGCAAGCTAAAAGCACGAAAAAGAGCGGGAATTTCACACAGATCAACAGCGCAAATGATGCGATGCCTGATTTGATAGCCACGATCGCGGATGCAGTATCGCGTTTGCGGGCAAATCGAATCATAAAGGGCGCTGTCACAGCACAAACGACAAGCATGAACTCGTTTTTATGCCACATGCCTGCAACCGGCGTCAAAATAAAAAAAAACAGAGATAATAGCGCTGTCGATTTGACGCCATATTTGAGCGGAAACGTCAGCTTGCCGCTCGTCCGGTCTCCTTTCATATCCGGCATTGTCGTCAGCAAATAGAGTGCGGTGTTGAAAAACAGATACGGCATGGAATGTGACAACAATCTCGGCGTGGCGGGTTGGCACATCACCCATCCGAGTGCAAATGCCAGCCATCCCATCACCATATTTGCCGCCAATCCCCACAGGGGTCTGTTTTTAAATGCAAAGGGGGCGAAATTGTACAAATAGGCTGTGACGATGATGAATGCGCAGATCAGGAACAAGAACATCATGTGCAAAAAAAATGCGCCGACAAGAGCAGCGCCGAGCAGGAGAAAGCTCTCGATATAGCCGGCGCGCGCTGAAATGCAGCCGGTCCCCAGCAAAAAGAGTTTATTATTCATTTCATCGCTATGAATATCCTGCAATTGGTTGAGGACAAAACTCCCGGCCATGGCGCAGGAAAATATGAGCAGTCCCGCGACGACGACCGGATTCCACCACTCGATATGGATGCCGTGCAAAAAACCGGATAAAAAATCGACGTCGCCCTCTGCTGCCGCATAACCGGCCAAACAGGTCGCCCATCCCGGGAAAAAAAGAATTGGACGTGTGAGGAACAGGTAGTCAAATAGCTTCAACCGATCACTCATGCTGGTATTTGCCAATTTTTTCTTCAATCTCAATCGGATAGTCGCCGGTGAAGCAGGCGGTGCAATAGCCGCCGTTTTCATGAGAGACAGAATCGAGGAGTTTTTCTATCGACAGGTAGGCCAGGCTGTCGCAGTCGAGGAATTCGCCAATCTCTTTGACTGTCTTTTTGCTGGCAATGAGCTCTCCCTTGCTGGGGAAATCCATACCATAATAGCATGGTGAGATGATCGGGGGTGAACTGACCCTGACATGCACCTCTTTGGCGCCGGCCTGCCGAATGAGTTTGACGAGCTGTTTCATGGTTGTGCCGCGAACGATCGAGTCCTCCACAACCACAACGCGACGACCATGCAGGATGCCGCGGACGGCGTTGAATTTGACGCGAACGGCAAAATCACGCATGCGCTGTTGCGGATTGATGAACGTTCGGCCGATATAGTGATTGCGAATGAGGCCCAACTCGAACTTTAAATCCGAGCGGCGTGAATAGCCGACCGCCGCCGTGTTGCTCGAGTCCGGCACGGAAATGACAATATCTGCATCCGCCGGGCTCTCCAGCGCCAGATTTTTTCCCAGTTTGCGACGGACCTTATCCACATTCTCATTGAAAATACGACTGTCCGGCCGAGAAAAATAGATGAACTCAAAAATACATTTATGCCCGCTCGTCGCTTCAGCAAACTGGTATCTTTTCAAACCGCGATTGCTGATTTCTATCAGCTCTCCCGGCCGTACGTCGCGAATATAACTGGCGCGAATGAGATCGAGGGCGCACGTTTCGGACACGACAAAAAAGGCGCCGTCTTTTTTGCCGACGCAAAGTGGACGCACACCATCCGGATCTCGCATGGCGTAAATCCTGTCTTTCATCATCACGGTGATGGAGTAGGCGCCGCGGATTTGCTGCAGTGCTTCAATGATGCGTCTGTGCATTTCCTTTTTTTGCGAGCGGGCGATCAAATGGACCAGCACTTCCGTGTCAGTGCTCGTTTGGAAAATGGCACCCCGTTTGACCAGCTCCTTGCGAATGGTGCCCGAGTTGGTAAAGTTGCCGTTGTGACTGATCGCCAATGATCCACCTTGCATATTGACGACCAGAGGCTGGGCGTTGTGAATCGTGCCACCGCCAGTGGTCGAGTAGCGATTGTGGCCAATAGCCATATGTCCCTTCAAACGGCCAAATTTGTGCTGATCGGAAAAAACATCGGCAACAACACCGCGCCCGATGTGCTGAAACATCCTTTCGCCATCACCACTGACAATGCCGGCGCTCTCCTGTCCTCGATGCTGCAGCGCATACAGTGCGAGATAGGTTAGATAGGCTGCTTCCGGATGATTGTACGCCGCAACCGTTCCACAATTGCACTCGGGTTTGTCGATTCTTTGATTCTTACTCGTTTGCATAGCCTTTTCTATAGAGATGATATGTTCAATATTAAAAAGCCGACAGCAATGCCCGCGACATCTGCCACAATATCTTTGAAACTTGGTGTGCCCTTACCGCTCACCCCGTCATAAATTTCTTTGGCTAATCCGATAGTAAATGAGAAACTCACAGCCGAAAGGGTGGCTGCCTCATGCGTTTGATCAAGCTCCTGTTTCATTACATAGTAGGAAAAACCGGTTAAAAACGCACTGCTCATGAAATGATGTGCTTTATCCTGACCGAACCACTGGTCATGCACTGGATGATGGAGGGCGCAGGACGAGCTGTCTGCTGCGCCCGGCGAGGATTGCGCCCACGCCGGCGCCGTCAGTGCCAGCAATAAAACAAAAGGCATCGCCAATTTCATCTCAAAGGCCCAACTCGTCGCTGATTCTTTGCATGCCGCGCAATGATAGAGTGGTGAACTCTAGCAGCGACAATCCAAAAGTTTCGCACGATTTGATCTGCTCCCGATTGGCGCCGCGCGCAAAGGATTTTTCTTTGAAGCGTCGTAAAATAAAGTCACTGTCGATCGCGGCCAGCTTTTTATCGGGATGCATGAGCGCCGCCGCGACAATCAAACCGGTGATCGGATCAGCCGCATAAAGAGCGCGATCGAGCAGAGTCTCGTGCGGCACGAGATTGTTGTGACCTTTAATCGCATGGACAATCTGGTCCGCGATATCATAGTCTTGCAGAATTTTTTCTGTGACAAGTGTGTGCTGCTCAGGCGTGTTCATCGTCTCCTCGTAGTCGAGATCATGCAGCAGACCGGTCAGCCCCCATTCCTCAACGTCTTGCGTAAAAAAGAGAGCCAGTTCGCGCATGACCGCTTCGACGGCCAACACGTGCTTGAATAAATTCTTGTTGGAAAAACGAGGTCGGACGAGATTGTAGGCTTGTTCACGCGTCATGGATGCACCCGAATATGGCAAAAAAGCTGGTCACTGCTAGAAAAGCAAATGACAAACAGGCCATTGATTTTAGGTCAAAAATAGTTTTTGGTGACGACAATATAAACAAAAATAGCAAATATTGCAACGGGGCAGATGAAGCGGATGAGGAACGTCCAGATCTTGCGAAAAAAGAAGACGTTGCCGCCTTCTTCGACCTCAGCGCGAACGCCGGCGATTCCCCATTTATAGCCGACAAAAATTGCAATGAGCAAGGCGCCGAGGGTGAGGGAATAATTGCCCAGGGAAATATTCATCAAATCGAGGAAGCCGAGACCAATTCGCGGCAGCCTGGAAAGCCATGCAACGCCGCCGAATGACAAGGCGGCCGGGATGCCGAGCACAAATGCCAAAGATGACATAAACAGTGCAGCGGGCTTGCGTCGCCACTTTTTCTCATCGACCATATACGCGACCGTGACTTCAAGCAGCGAGATCGTTGATGTGAGCGCTGCGACGGCCAATAACAGGAAAAAGCCGGTGCCAAAGAATGTGCCGAGAGGTATTTCCGGAAAGATCGTCGGCAAGACGATGAAAACGAGCCCGGGGCCGCCGGCCGGATCAAGTCCCATGGAAAACAGAGCAGGAAAAATTAAAAATCCGGCGATCACGGCGACCAGAGTGTCAAAAAAGCAGACCCACCCGGCGGAGACGATGATATTCTCACGTTTTCCAAGATAGCTGCCATAGGTGATCATCGCACCCATGCCGAGGCTGAGCGAGAACAACGCCTGACCAAGCGCCATGGCAACGGCGCCGCCATCGATTTTAGAAAAATCCGGTTTTAAGTAAAATTCAAGGCCTTTGCGTGCTCCCTCCAGCGTGACGGAACGAAGCGTCAGGATGACCAACAGTGCAAGCAGGAGCGGCATCAATATCTTGACCCAGCGTTCGATGCCGGAGGAGATGCCTCCCATCACGACGATGGTCGTCAGCAGAAGAAAGACAAAAAGATAGCCGATGCTCATGGCCGGATGACTGACAAATCGATTGAAAATCTCGATCGACTCCTCGGGTGTCAGCGTCCGGGAAAATGCACCGAACAAGGTCTTGATAAAATAGCCAAAGGTCCAGCCGGCGATGACAGAATAATAGGAGAGAATGCCGATGCCGGTGGCGACGCCGAGAAATCCGACGAGATACCATAATCCTTTTGGCGCAATCCTGCGGAATGCACCGACAGGATTACGCCGGGCGTGACGACCAACGACCACTTCGGCAACCATCACCGGCATGCCAATCAAGAGAACAAACAGGATGTACAACACGACAAATGCCGCGCCACCATTTTGACCGGTGACGTAGGGGAATCGCCAGATATTGCCAAGCCCGACAGCTGATCCGGCGGCCGCCAGCACAAATCCGATCCGTGATCCCCAGGCATCGCGCTCATGTGAAGCGTGCTGCAAAACGTTCTCCTTTGAATGAAATGACGCTCTCTGTTGAGTTGAATCACTTTATCTGCAAAGACAATCGCACCATCAAAGCCGAAGACTTGATACGAGGGAATAGCTCAGGCTCGTCGGATATAAAAAATGTCAATTCCGGCGATTCATCAAATCCAAACAAATGAGCGTCCACATACGCATCAACCATGCTGTATAAAATGGTCGCGCCCAACAGCCAAAACGATAAATTTCTGTTATCGATATAATAGAGAAACTCTTCCTCTGTCGCCGCCTCCTGCGCCCAGCGGTTGAGCACAATCGCATTGGCGACCAGGCCGATTTCAGCGCCGCCTATGATGATGCCCTTGAACCACTTGCCATTATAAAACTGGCCCCATCCGGGCAGGAAAATCGAGCGCAGCATGGCGCCGGTCGGATTTTTTGCAGCCGAATCAGGCATCGCCGTGACAATCGTCGAATCAGCGGCGAGCCTCGGAGATTGGTCTGCCTGCACTGCTGCGGCATGTGGCACAACAAAAAATAAACACGCAATAGTGACCGAACAACTCCATCCGTTCATCTATTCACCTGACATCGTGACGTCCGCGAATTGAGGGCGCAGCCGGCGAGCGCTCGCCTCGGAACTGTTAAAGAGACACTTGTTTAGCATCACATAAAGATGCCGCCACTCTACAACGAGATGGCATTATGGCGATAGATGACAAAACTGTCAAAGCGCGAACGATGAGTGAGGCTGATCATGACCGGACGAATAGTATTTTGTGAATACACTCACCAGTTTTTGCTGCTCCGGCGAAGGCGCATGCTCTGCATAAGCAAACATCAAATCGGTCAATGTATAGGACGATAAAAAGGAAAGATCGCCGGGACGAAGTTTGTCCTTCTGCTCATCTTCTAAAATGAGCAGCAGCCGATCGAGACGGATTTTCTTCAATGCCGCGACAAAAAAATCATCAAAATCAGTGCTGGCGCCGCGATTGATGATCTTGAGGACTTTGGCAAAATTCATCCGGTCCCGATAAGGCCTTGGCGACGTCAGCGCATCGAAGACATCGCATACGGCGAGAATTTTCGCCAACTTGGGGATCTCATCACCGCGCAATCCACGTGGATAGCCGCTGCCGTCAAATTTTTCGTGATGCGCACCGGCTATTTCAGGCACGTCTTTGAGTTTTCCCGAAAAGTTTATCTTTTGTAAAATGAGCCGGGTGAACTCGGGATGGCGCTGGATATGCTCAAACTCCTCCTTTGTGAGACTCCCCTTTTTTGTCAGCACCGCCTCGCGCACGGCGATTTTGCCATAGTCGTGCAGCAGCGCCGCGGTTCTCAGCACCTCTCGCTCCACGTCGGTCAATTTGACAACCTGGGCGATCTCGTCAGCATACATGGCAATGCGTTTTGAATGGCCCGCCGTCATGGGATCGCGCGCATCAATCGTGGTTGCCAGCGTCTCTATAAAACTGTCAAATGTTTTTTTCTGCTCCTCATAGAGCTGGGCATTCTCGATCTGCCCGGCGGCAATGGCGCCAATGGCATCGAGCAACTCTTCGTCATCGCCGGTGAAGGGACCGCCGAATTTATTGAGCGCCTGAAAAACGCCAATGATGTTGCGCATTTTGTTGCGCATCGGGATTGTCAGCATATTGCGCGTGTGATAGCCGGTCTGCTTGTCGATGTTGGGATTGAAGCGGTGGTCGGCATACGCATCCGGAATATTCAGCGTTTCGCCGGTTGTTGCGACATAGCCGGCGATGCCGAGATGGCTCGGAAAACGAATCGCGTCGCCGCCGTGCGCCACTTGCGCCCATAGCTCCTGGTTTTCGTCATCCATGATAAAGACAGAACAGCGATCACAGTTGAGGACATTTTTCACTTCATCCATTGTGCGCAACAGCAGGCGATCGATCGTCAGCTCGCGCGTAATGTTGCGCGTGACGTTGAAGAGAAGCCGCAGTCTCTCGTGTTGCTTGCGGTACTGTTCCAACTCGCGCAGCAGTCTCTTGTAAGACTTTTCATCAACAACCCTATTCAGCATCGCCTGTTCGTTCATATCACCGGTCTACTTTATTTCTTTGTAATCGACATCCTCAACATCTTCTTTTGAGAGATCGAGCGATTCCTTTTTCGACTCTCCCTTGATATCAACCGTATGCCTTGGCGATCTGATCAGACCACCGATGACGCGCGCCGCAAGATAGAGCGCCATTCCGAGGAACAGTAATCTTAACATAAAATATCCACTAACCCTTTCAGAAAGAGTGCATCTCTCTCAGTGCTGAGCGGTCGATCAAGTGGCGGGCGAATAATATTCGATGCCGGAATGCGACCGCATGATCTGATTGACCAGGTCAAGAAAATCCTGACGGGAATTGACAAAATCAATTTCTGTGGCGTTGATGACCAGGAGAGGCGTATCATTATAATGGAAGAAAAATCTGTTGTACGCTTCATTCAATGACTTGATATAGTCGGCTGAAATGCTTTTTTCATATGAACGACCGCGTTTGCGGATATTTTCCAGCAAACGTCCGTTTGTCGATTGCAGATAAACGACGAGGTCAGGTTTTGGGACATCTCTTTCAAGAAGGGAGGCCACGCGGTCGTAGAGAAACAGTTCGCGATCTTCAAGATTCAAATGTGCGAAAATTCGATCTTTGGCAAAAAGATAATCGGCGATGGTGTACTCGTGAAAAAGATCGGTCTGAAAGCTCTCCTGTTGCTGCCGATAGCGACTGAGCAAGAAAAACAGCTGCGTTTGAAAGGCAAAACGACGCGGCTCCCGATAAAAATCCTGCAGGAATGGATTCTCTTCCGGCTGTTCGTAAATCATTTGTGCATTGAGGTATTCACCCATCAAAGTCGTCAGGCTCGTTTTTCCGACGCCAATAACACCTTCAATGCACACATATTTTGGCTCAGCCACGTTCAAACCTCTTTTAATTTCTCTTTAACGTCAGCGGACGTCATAAAAAGGTCGACCCTGCTCTTGTCCGTCGTTGCTGCTAATAACTGTCCAATCCGCTTGCCGGTTCCCGGGACATGATCATCTTGAGCAATTTCCGCGAGCGGTACAAGCACGAAGCGTCTGTTTTGGATCTCGGGATGAGGAATCGTCAATTCGTCGGATACCAGGACAAGATCACCGTACAAAAGAATATCGAGATCAATGGTGCGGGGTCCCCATCGGATCTCTCGCGTGCGGCCTAATCTCTTCTCGACGGTTTGCAGGCGTCGCAACAATCTCAGCGGACGCAAACGAGTGAACACTGCCACGACGCCGTTGATGAAATCGGCCTGCTCCTCGTATCCGACGGCCTCGGTCTCGTAAAGACTTGAAACACTGCAAATCGACAGTCCGGGAGACGCTTGCAAGAGAGACAGGGCGCTCAGTACCGTGCGCAATCGCTCGCCAACATTTGATCCAAATCCAATGTATGCGAGCCATTCACTCACGTGCGCGCGTTATCTCTATCTGTGTTCCGTTCGCAAGACCACCTAATGGCGCCAGCGGCTTGCGCACTCGAATTGTAACCTGCTCTATATCAAATTTACTCAATAAAACATCAGCCGCCTTTTGGCTCATCGTCTCAATTAAGTAAAAACGTTGATTGACAACAATTTTCTCTATTTCTCGGTAAACCTGCCGCACATCGACCGTATCGCTCAAAAGGTCCGATGCCACAGCTTTTGATGTGTCCAGCATCATTTCCACATCCACTTCGAATCGCTGGCCATTGGCAATCTCGTGATCCTCGAGACCGTGATGCGCATGAAATGTCATGCCCAAAATTGATAGACGATCCTGAGCCATGCTGACGCCATTCCTCCTGCCAAATTAACGCCAATATATTAAAATAACGTACGATAGTCAAGACAAATTCCCCTCCGTAACAATAGGAAAACCAAGGACAAAAGAGCTGTTCGCCATGAACGATGCCGGTTTGTCGCGCAAATCTTGTCTACGCATCAGTTTTTTTATTCAGTATTTTATGAGTGCTGCAAAACAAGCCTTTTTATCGAATGAAGGAACAGCTGGTGATTCATCTACTATCGCGACTCTTGATAGCGCCCCTGCTTTTTCTGACGATGCTTTTTGCTTCGGAAGAGCCGGTTATATTTGACGCCTACCACAAGCCACAGAGGCCGTACGCGCACGTTCAATATGCGTCCATATCAGTGAGTGAGATGCACCATACGATTTTCACGCCTCCGGCACCTGTGAATTCCGTCGGCAGCGCGCAGCGTCGAATTCATCGGATCGAGACATCATTTTCGACCCGTCAGCTGGTGGGCCGGGTGCGTCTGACTTTAAAACCAGACATGATCAGCAGCGATTCTTTGCGCATAAAAATCGTGCTGCGGGACAAGTTCGAATATCAGGTCGTCGATGCAACAGTGACATCCAATCAGTCAGAGTTTGCTTTTGACGGGACTTTTGCCGAATCGATGGAGGTATCCATTGCCGGCGCACAAGGCGATCAAAATCCCGTTGAAATGATGTCAATCGACCAGATAGTTCTGGCGGCCAAGAGGCGCATTCTGCTGCTGGGGGATTCGATTACCGAAGTACATTATGACACCACCGGCCAGGTGACGTGGGGATATCGTCACAGGCTGTATCACAAGCTTGTCAATGAATATCCGGATATTGATTTTGTCGGAACCAGCGGTGATGATCCATATGAAGCGCACTGCGATGGCGGCACGCGCATCAGTGCCTTTTGTCAAAACGGCTCCATGGATGTTCGCAGCCCCATGAACACCCATCGTCCGCACATTGTCGCCATACATCTCGGCACCAACGATATCAACAACTATGAAAAACCGGTCGAAACGGCCGAAAACATGCGAAGATTGATCAACTATCTGCTGCAATGGCGATATGATGAGAATGGCGCCGCTCTGGACGAGAACATTCGGTTGCAGCATATAATCGTTTCGCTCGTCATTCCGGCAAAATACCGGGACGAATTGAGCATCGAGACAAATCGATATCTCGCTCTGGTCGTCGACGATTTTGTCGCTGGACGGGAGACGGGCCGGCCGGAACCGGTTATTATCACGGACCATTTCAGTCGTTTTCGAGAATGGCCCACTTTTCATCAATTGATGTGGGACAGGCTTCACCCGAATAATTCCGGTCATGAGGTCATGGCCGCCACATATTTTAGAACATTCGCCACAATCTTGTCAGAACAAGCGGATCGCACCTGGTTTACGGATATCAGCTTTCAGGCCAATATCATCGGCACGGATTACAATTATATTGACAACAGCACAACCGAATTTCTCAACCAGGGTGTCGCCGTTGCGGATGTGACGGGTGACGGACAGGATGACATCTATTTCACCCGAACAGATTATGGAAACAACAAATCCCACGATGAGCTGTACATCTGGCATCCATCATTCCCCTATGTCAACAGAACGGATGATTTCAAGATCATGGATAACGGCGGCAGTCGCGGTGCAGTTTTTGTCGATATTGATAACGACGGCGACTTTGATCTGTTCAACGGCAACTCTCCGGGGCCGAATGCGCTCTATGAGAATCAAAACGACAATGGCTTCATCCGCCTCACCCACGCCGGCATTGAAGAGATAAACGCCCTCACCGTGGGAGTGACCGCTTTTGACGCTGATAATGACGGCGATATGGATCTGCTGGCGGTCAATTCAAAGAGCGTCAATGAATTTTATCGCAATGACGGCCCGGGTCGATTCACGCCGGTTGAAAGTGAATTGCGCGACCTCGCCGGTGCAAGCTTTTCCAACTATATGGCGGCGCCCGCCGATTTTGACAACGACGGGGATACCGACATCTTTATGACCTACAGGGACGCAGCCGGCAAATTGTTTGCCAATGACGGCGCCGGCAACTTTGTCGATGTCACCTCCCAGGCCGGACTCTATTACAATGGCCGAACCAATGGCGCTTCATGGACCGATCTTGATCTGGATGGTGATCTCGATCTCGTGCTCACAGAATCACGGGTGTCAGAAAGCAGCGCCAAATTTCTGCGCTTGTACGAAAACAATGGCGATGGCGCCTTTTCCGATAATACATCTCAATTCAATATACCTGTCGATGGATTTTCCACCATCATCGCAGATTTCAATAACGACGGATTCGATGACATCATCACAGCATTTGAAAAGGAACAGTGCGAATTCTGGCAAAACCGCGGCAACTGGGCTTTTGAAAAAATATCCGAAACAGGCGCCGATATCCATGGCAGCGATGTCCGCGGCGCCGCTGTTCTGGACTATGATGACGACGGCGATGTCGACATTCTGATGGCACGCTCGGATATGCTGAATGTGATGCTGCGCAATAACTATTCCCGCAACGAGCATTATCTCAAGGCGAAGGCCAATGGTCCCGGCGGAACCAAAGGCGGATTTGGCACCAGAATATGGTTATATGAGACGGGTCATCTCCATGACCCAAACTATCTGGTCGGGCACCGCGAAATCGTCTCCACCAGCGGCCATATTTCACAGTCGTCGCCAACTCTGCACTTTGGCCTGGGTTTCCATTCGTCCGTCGATGTGCTGGCACGCTTTACCGATGGATCATTTCTCTCGCAACGCGCCATTCCCGCCAACCGGACGATCATCGTCGAACCGCTCGCAAGTGTCGCAGGAGAGCCGGCGCGCATATCCTATCACGCCGGCGGCGATCAACAGGCGCCCGTCGGTGAGCTTTTGCCCCATCCCCTTGAAGTGCAGGTCATGGATGAAAACAGTGCGGGCGTCCCTGGCGTGACTGTGCCATTCAGGGTGACGCAAGGCGCAGCGCAGTTGTTGCTGCCAAACACCACAGCGGATAAAATATCGCTCGAAGCGGAAAATGGACAATTTCGCGCACCACTTTTCCGCGCGAACGCGGGCGATGCGGCCGGCGGCGCCTATGTTTTTGCCCATGCTTTTGTGCCGGGCGACGGCTCGTCCATCGTATGGCAAAAAGAGGTGAATACAACCGCCGATTATTTTCTATGGTTGCGACTTGCCAACAGCAGCGGAACGAGCCAAATAATATCGCTGACCATTGACGGCGTCCTCCGCAATGCCAGTGCGGCTGCGGATCCCATGTGGCGGTGGCTGAGAGTCAGCAGCGACAATGGCTATAGATTACAGGCCGGCGCCCATGCGTTTGAAATCAGGGCGAATATCCCCGGCATGCAAATCGACAAGCTTTTGCTCGTACGCGATGGTGACTATGCACCTGTCGGCCTGGAAGAACGCGCCGATGCGCCGGATGTCACGGACTCGCAGGGCATAGCGCGCCGATCTGTTCAATTGGGAACGCGCGCCGAAGAGATACTTGTCGAAGCATCCCTGCAAGTGGAGGGTCAACCTCTGCCCGACAGCCCGGTGATCTTTCATCTCAAGGCCGTTCCAGGTCCGGCGGCCAGGCTCGACAAAACATCCGGCGATGAGCAGACGGGCGCCCCGGGCGTCGAGCTACCACAACCGTTCGTGGTGACCGCTTATGATGTTCTGGACAATCCGGTTCCGCAGACGCTGGTCACATTTTCGTCTTTGTGCGGACGTTTGCAGCCCTCTTCAAGCATGCTGACGGATGAAATCGGACGCGCAGCGGTACGCTATACGCCGGACGGCTCATCCAGTCGCCAAAAAATCGAAGCAAAAATCGACGGCATTTCTCCGGTCAGTTTTACAACCTTTGTGACCGGCGTCGCTGTCAAACTGGAGCTGTTATCGCAAGCTCATGACAGTGGCACGGTCATGCAGCCGCTGAGCGCCCCCATCCGCGTCAGAGTCATGGTCGATTCGCTGAAAAACGAGCCGGCTATCGGTTACCCCGTCGAATTCACGACGGCAAATAAAGGCGGCCGGCTGGCCGCCTCGAACGTGAGCAGCTCGGACAGCACGCTCGTCGTCGAGACCGATGAGAATGGCATCGCTCAGGCATACTGGCGACTGGGTGAAAAAAGCGGGACGCAAACTCTCATTGTGAATGCGGGGAATATCTCCGGTTCCCCACGCCTGGTGACGGCGCTCGCCCACCCGGCTTCTCCTGCTCTCCTCTTGCTGGTGAGCGGCAATGAACAGAGCGGCGCCGTTGGCAGCCGTCTCGATAAAGCGTTTCAGGTGCGCGTCACAGATCTCTATCGCAATCCGGTCGCAGACATGCAGGTCAGATTCACCTCGACGTTTGATGGTACGCTCGAAGGATCGTCATCAACGATGAAAAGGACGAACGTCTTGGGCGAGGCATCGTGCTTTTATACGTTTGGTTCGACTTCCGGGTATGCCCACGTTGCGAGAGTCGAGGCTTATGACAAGGATCGCCGTATCGGCTCGCCCGTCGATTTTTACGCCACCGCGTTGCCCGGCAGCGCGGCAACGAGCGCCATCCATGCGGGTGACAAGCAGATCGGAACCGTTGACACCGACGCACCGCATCCGCTGGCGATCATCGTCAAAGATGAATTCGGCAATCCGGCGGCCGCCAGTGTGACATTCACGGCAATTGACGGCGGCCTGTTTGCAGGCCAGGAGTCGGTCAGCATTCTGACCGAGGCGGACGGCATCGCATCCGCGGTCTATCGCATTGGCAAAACGGCCGGGCGGCAGAGAGTGCGAGCGGATTGTCCGGGTCTTTCACCATCGCATCACCTGTTTCTCATTCAAGCGCTGCCCGCTGATCCGACGAAAATAAGCGACATCTCGGGAAATCATCAAACCGGCAGCAGAAACACCAGATTGCCCACGCCTCTGGTCGTTCGCATCACCGATCGTTATGGCAATGGCGTGATTGGTTTTCCCGTCACATTCACCGTCAGCAGTGACAATGGCTCACTTGGCGGCAAGCGCGAAATCGCAGTGTCCACTGACTCGTCCGGCTACAGTTCCGCCCAGCTGACACTCGGCGATGAGCTCGGCGAAGACACCAACATTGTTCAGGCTGCCGGCAATTATAATGGCCTGCCTCTCAGGAACAGCCCGATCATTTTCTATGCGTCCGCGCACGTTGGGCAACCGCATGCCATGTATGTGCTATCGGATACCACTCATCTGTTTGGCGCTGCGAATCACGAATTGCCACAACCCATCATGGTGAAAATTGCCGACAAAGATGGTCAGGCCATCGCTGACTTTACCGTTCAATGCCGCATCAGCGACGGCTCCGGCTATTTTCAAGAGAATGGCAAAAAATCAATCGACCTGAAAACAGATGCCGATGGCCTGGTGAGCATCCGCTGGGTGCTCGGCGGACTGGGCGAACAGCAGCGCTTGATCATCATAGCGATAGATGAGGGCAAACACCTGGCAAACTCGCCGTTGACAATCTCGGCGAGCACCGTGTCTTCAACAGCCAAAGAACTCGTCATTATCTCCGGAGACAATCAGTCGGGTGCGCGCGGCGAAGCGCTGAAAAATCCGTTCGTCGTCAAAATAGTTGACACTTTTGACGACCCGGTGAGCGGTCATACGGTCTTTTTTCGTGTCGCAAAAGGCGACGGTTCATTCATCGCTTCGGGCACACCGAGCTATGCCATGAAAACAGACGCACAGGGTACAGCGGCGGCATTTTTCCGCCTTGGGCAAGCCGCTGGCTACAAGGCGTATGAAATTGTGCTCCGTTCTTTCAGCGAGAGCGGCTTTGAATTATTCAACTCCCCTGACACAATTTATGTGCATGGCACAGCTCGCGATTTGCTCATCGTCGCCGGCAATGAGCAGTCGCAGACGGTCAATGGCACGCTGGCGCCATTGCGGGTGCGGCTGGTGGAAAATAGCCAGGGCATAGCCGGCGAGGCCATCATATTCGAGCTGATGCAAGGCGATGCAGCATTCATCGATTCACCGGATCAAAAGACCGATGCCGACGGATATGCGCAGATCAATGTCAGATTGGGCGCACAAGCCGGAGAGATTAAAATCCGTGCGATGGCGCCCGCCTTTTCTGCAAGCGTCACTTTTACTAGTCGAGGGCTGCCGGACAAGCCATCCGCGCTGCGCAAAATCAGCGGCGACGAGCAAACCGGCATCGCGCATCATCCGCTGAATCAAAAGATCGCGGTACAATTGACAGATCAATATGGAAACGGCATTACGGCTCACGTCGTTCGATTCGAATTGCAGGCGGGGCATGGCGTCATCACGCCGACCAGTCACCTCGAGACCGATGCCAACGGCTTTGTCCATGCCGGCTGGCATCTGGGTTCGGTCACACCGCGGCAATCTGTGTTGGTGAAATCGGCAAGCGAGGACGCCACGTTCACAGCGCACGTCCTGGAGAATCAGTCGCCGGTTATATCCACAGCGGACAGCTTTTTCACTGCTGAAAATGAAAAATTGCAGTTGCTGCTTCCGGTCATGGATGCCGAGCACGATTCGCTCGCGATTGTCATGCAGAATGGGCCAAATGGAGCGATCTTTAATCCGGTGACAGCCATGTTTTCCTGGACGCCATCATACGAGCAAGCGGGTCTGCATTGGGCAACCTTTCAAGCCAGAGACATATTCGGCGCGGCGAGTACAAAGTCAATAAAAATCAGAGTTGAAAACTCGAATCGTCCGCCAACCATTGCCGCAGAACAATGCCGACCTCTTGGGCGACGACTCGGCAAAATCAAAATTCCAGCAATCGTCGATTTTTACGTGCACGCAACGGATCCGGACGGTGATATCCTGCACTATATCTGGCAGGTGAATGGCATCGCCAGGAGTGCATCGAAAAACTATCGACTCAGCACGCAGTCGACGGGATCGGGTCCTGTCACAGTAAAGGCTCTGGTGTTTGATCAGCAGGATACTGTCGCATCATCGTGGACACTGGAAGTTGTGACGGCCGTCGAGCTCAAATCTTTCAGCGCCATACACGCGCCTTACACCGGCATCAAGCTGACCTGGGAGTCGCGTTACGAATGGGATAATGCCGGTTTTTACGTTTTGCGCGCTGCACAACAGGGAGATCCATACGAAGCGGTCAGCTATTTCATTGAATCGCGGGCGAACGGCAAGTACGATTTCATCGACCGGGACATTGAAGCGGGGATCAGCTATTTTTATCGAATACAGGATGTGCAATCGAATGGCGCCAGGCACGAAAGTGAGATCATCCAAATAGCCGCGCCATTGCCAAAACAGTTCGCGCTGCACCAAAATTACCCGAATCCGTTCAATCCGGCGACAAGCCTGCTATTTGATATTGCGGAACCATGCCCTGGCTCGCTGGTCATCTATGATATACTTGGGCGCAAGGTTCGCACATTAATCGAAGGGGATCTTGCACCGGGATTTCACAAGATTGAATGGGATGGCGCGAACGAGTACGGGAAAACCGTGGCATCCGGTCTGTATCATGCCGTTCTGCATACGGAGAAAGGGCAGTTTGTGAAAAAGATGGCAATGGTGCGTTAGGGGTGTCGCTGATCGATCATCACATCTTGCGCAAGCGAAAACTGAATCTCGATCCCACGCCGATCTCACTCTCCACGAACACTTGGCTGTGATGCGCTTCAATGATATGTTTGACGATGGCGAGCCCAAGTCCCGTGCCGCCGACAGTGCGTGACCGTTCCTTGTCAACCCGGTAAAAGCGTTCGAAAATTCGCGACAGATGTTCCTCCTCAATACCGCGTCCACTATCTGCAACATAAATTTCAACCTTGTTTGAGCGGACGACATAGCCCACCTCCACCCGGCCATCGATCCTGTTATAGCGGATGGCATTCATCACCAGGTTCAACATCACCTGATTGAGCCTGTCGCGGTCGCCGAGAACCAGGACGTTTTCATTGAGATCATTGACCATGCGCAAGTCGACAGAATGCTCGGCCGCGGTTTCCTGCAAATCCAGGACAATTTTACGTAACCAGGCATGCACATCGAACGGGCTGAAAGTCATCTGCATTTCGCCGGATTCAATACGCGAAATATCGATGAGATCGGTGAGCAAACTATTCAGTCGCACGGCCTGGCGATAGGCTTTTTTAATGAATTTTGCTTTTTTTTCGGCCTGCGGATTCTGCATCAACGTCTCCAGATATCCCTGCAGCGAAAAAATCGGCGTTCTTAGCTCATGCGAGACATTGCCGAGAAATTGACTCCGCATCTGTTCGAGCTTTTTCATGCGCACTAGGTCATTCTTGATCCTGTCCAGCATATCATTCAAAAGAGTGGCCAGCTCGCTGATTTCATCATTGCCGGCGACGCTGAAACGCGCATCATAATTGCCGGCTTTGATCTTTTCAGCCACGATCGAAAGCTGATGAAACGGATCGGTGAGGCGGCTGGCAGTGAGGTAGCTGAGGACAGCGATGAGGATGAGCGCCATTCCGCCGCTCAACATGATCTTCCAGCGCAAAGTGCCGAGGACCGCCGCAATTTCCTCCAGTGGCAACGCCAGGCGGACAAACCTGACAGTCGAGGTTTCAAGATCGCACAATTTAGCTGCGTAAAACATGGAGTGGTGGAGCGTGGCGCTTGTGCGCTCATTTTGACCTATTCCTTTTGCCAGGGCCATCTGAACTTCAGCCCTTGTCAGGTGGTTCTCCAAAAAAGGCAGAGAATCCGCGGCCACCTCAGAATCAAAAATGACGGCCCCCAGCGAGTCAATCAACGTCAAGCGTAGTCCTGAACGCTGCGCATAGTGGGTCAGGTAGCTGTAATCATCTCGCTGCTGAAAATCCAAATTCAGTGTCTCGAGCAGGTATTCGACCTGATTCAGCTGAATGATCATTTGATCGAAAATGCGCTCTTTGTAGTATCTTTGGATCTCCAGGGTGGAAATGATGCTCGCAGTGAGGGTGGCGAAGAACAGCAACGACAGGACAAGAAGGATTATCTTTTTTCGCAGCGTCATATTCATTGGCAACAACTAGTCACTTTTAAATCGGTAACCGACACCTTTGATTGTCTCAATGAATTCCGAATACGCTGGTCCCAGCTTTTCGCGAATTTTGCGAATGTGAACATCAACTGTGCGATCGATGACGATGACGTTGTCATCCCACAGCTCATCGAGAAGAATGCGCCGGGTGATCACCCGTCCCGGACGACGCGCCAAGAAGAGAAGAATCTCAAATTCTTTTTTGGTCAGCATGACCTCCTCCCCATCGACGAGCACCTGATAGCTGCCCGGATCGATGGTCAATGCGCCAAAAGCGAGAGATTCCGTTGTTTCGATCATCTGTTGCGGCGCTTTGCGGAATGACTTTCTGACGCGCGCCAGCAGCTTGCGAATAGAAATCGGCTTGACGATATAATCATCCGCTCCCAGTTCGAGACCGACTATTTCATCGATCTCACTGTCCTTGGCGGTCAAAAAGATGACCGGAATGTCGGCGGTTTTTCTGTTCGCTCGTAATTCGCGCAGCACCTCAAAGCCATCCTTTTTCGGCAGCATGATATCGAGCAAAATGAGGTCCGGCTGTTTCTCCGCCGCTTTCTTGAGCGCTTCTTCACCATCGAGAGCTTTATAGGTCTTGTAACCCTCGGCCT
>JAFGJB010000040.1 GCA_016929295.1 Candidatus Zhuqueibacterota bacterium
CTGACAACCCATTTCAACATCATCAACCGCTGGAAATACAAAGGCGAAAATAAGGAGGGGCAGATCGGCGTCAAATTCCTGCACGATGACCGGCATGGCGGCCAGATGTCTTTCGATTTCAGCAATCCCGGCACAACGACGGCTTATGGTTCAGACATGCGCACGCAGCGCTTGGAATTCTTTTCCAAAGGCGGGCTAGCCCTCAATAGCAGTTCGAGCGTCGGCCTGATTTTCTCCGCTTTCCGGCACAAGCTGGATTCTTTTTGGGGGCGAAAAAACTATGCAGGAGATGAGTCCAGTCTTTTTACCAATCTGCTGTTCGAAACTACGGTCCGGCGGCACTCTTTTTCCTCGGGTTTGTCCTACACACTCACAGCGCGCGATGAAACCTATATGCGAACGCTCTATGAGACGAATGAGTCGGTGCCGGGCGCTTTCATAGAGTACACCTGGCGCATGAATGACCGGCTGACGGCGATGCTGGGATGGCGATATGACTGGCATAATCTCTACGGCGCGTTCTCGACGCCGCGCATGCACTTGAAATATGATGAAGGGACGACGTCGCTGCGTCTCTCGCTCGGCAAGGGCTATCGCGTCCCGCACATCTTTATGGACAATCCGGCGATCCTCACCAGTTCAAGAGAGCTGCTCGTCTCCCAGCCACTGCGGACGGAAGAAGCATGGAATGCCGGTCTGCAGATCGTCAAGGATTTCCGCATTGCCGCTGATCGCCCGGCGTCGTTGTCGCTGGACTTTTACCGCACCGTTTTTGTGCAGCAAGTGGTGGTCGATATGGAGCAGCATCCGCAGCAGATCTGGCTGTATAACCTAAATGGTCGCTCGTTTTCGAACAGCGCGCAGATCGAGCTCAATTTATCCGCCGCGCGTGGCCTGGATCTGACCTCGGCATATCGCTTCAATGACGTCAGAACCACCTATCAGCAGTGGCTGCAAAAAGTGCCACTCACCGCTGCACATAAAGGACTGTTCGTGATATCTTACACCTTGCCGGCGGACACATGGCAATTCGATATCACGACGCAATTCAACGGCAAAAGCCGGCTGCCGAATGGGCACATGAATCCGGAATTTCAGCGTGAAGCCTATTCACCGTCATACATTTTATTATTTACTCAAGTTACCAGAAAATTCGCCAAGTGGGAATTGTATGCTGGTGTTGAAAATATCACCGACTATCGACAGCCGAATCCCGTTCTGGGTTGGAATGATCCGTTCGGCCCCACTTTTGATTCCTCGATTCTCTGGGGACCGACGATTGGGCGGCGTCTCTATGTCGGCATCCGAACCAACTAAAAGGCGAAATACTGCCACTTGGCGAGGTTTCAAATAGAGAATTTTTGCCAACCGCAGTCCGCAGTCCGGTCTGCGGATTGCGGTCTGCGGTCTGCCGTCTTTGAAATTCGCCCCTAACGCTCCTCTGGTCTCTCGAACTGACCAAACTCGCCGGAAAACAGTATCTCTAAATATTTCTCGTTTATCGTCGTCTCCGACACACCGATGCTCTGTAGCAGCTCCTGCGGCAGCTCGGGATAGTAGGGGAATATGAACGGAATCACTTTGTAAGGCGTCCGGTAGAGTATCTCGTCGCCAGAGTTCGGATAAAAGCTCCATTGCTGCTCCCGCCAGCCCAGCGATGCGATGAACGGCGCACCGGTGCCGGGCAATTGGTAGGAATAGACCTCATTGGTTCCCACATTGATGACAAAACAGCCTCCCAGCAGAATCATTGAGCCATTGGGTATCGTGATCTTTGTCCCTTCAAAGGTCGAGGTGAAATGAGCGGTCATGCTCAAGCCGGACTGATATCCTGTTTCATTCGGCAACGGATAGACCGCCCGCGTCTCGACAGCAAAGCTCTTGGGCAAATAAATGCTCTTGATCACGCCATGGCGATCGACATCGCCGCTGCCATAGACGACGCTCCCGTCGCGCATGATCACCTTTTTTTTGACCAGAAGGTGATTGATGGTGTAAAAATAGAGATCCAGATCGCCCGTGACCGTGCCACTCGCATTCAACGCTGATTTCGGCGGCAAGGTGAGATTGAAGGCGCCACTCTCGTCGGTAAATGTCCCGACATGGATCACATCCAGCCAGACATAAACCCCCTTAGCGCTCTTCACCCCCGTCAGCGAGACGGCGCCAGAAATGACCCGATTTTCACCTTTGATCTCATCCTCACCAAATGGATTGTCGCATGCCAAAATCAATAACGACAGAAGCACACAAAATGCTGTTGATATTTTCATCCTGCAACCTCTTTAAATCTGCACGCCGAATGTTAAATAGGCGCGTCTATCCCGAATAGCCAGGCCCTGGAGAACGGTCTCGCCGCTGTCGAGCAGATTGCGACCGCTCATGCTGAAAAAAATTTTACCATGATCGACGCGAAAAGTCTTTGAGATATGAACGTCAAAATTCGTAAAGGGCGGCAGCGTCACCTCTGCTAAACCGCCGGCAAAGGTGCGAATCCAGCCCATGCTTTCGCTTTCGGAAAACCAGTGCAAAAGAATTGAAAATCCCGCATGGTTGATCGTCGCTTCGAGCGTCTGCTTGAAATCCGATTTGAACGGAAAAGCGGATTTTTCTGATATTTTATATCGCGCCAGACCATATTCCAGATCAATTTTCTTTTTCAGCAGATAGACATTAAAGCTCGCCTCGACGCCGAAAATCTCGGCCGTCGGGACATTGTCGTAAAAAAGGACCGGTATGCCCGGAGACGAAATGGCTCTGAATTTATCCGTATAATAATTACGAAAAAAGACGCCCTCCGCATGCCAACCATCAATGGTGCCGGCAGCGGATTCTCTGAATAGCTCGATACCAGCTTCATAGCTGGTGACACCTTCGGGGATCAGGGTACTTGCGTCCACTCCCGATTGTGGTATACTCAGTTGCTGCACCACCGTGGGGAATTTTGTATTGGAGCCAAAGTTGAGAAATCCCTTGACAGCGACCTGGCGCCCGGTGCCATCGACCGATGTGGAGAATTTGAAATGGGTGGCGCTCCAGTCATTGTTCTGCAGCTGCACGCCCTCAGCGGTCGCCTCTGATATCTCCACGCCCACATCGTCATGCACCTGATCGTGACGCAGGCTCAGATCAACATGAAAATTCTGTAAAAAGCTGTCGCCGGCGCCGATATTTGTTTTTATTATGCCGACAATTCCATGGTGCCCTCTGTCAATTTTGGCTTGCTGCGAAAACAGGGGGGTGCGATGATCCGAAAAATCGACCTGGGCATTATGGTAATTATAACCGAGGAGAAAATCGGCGAGACTGATCTTGAATGTCTTGTCGAGGTTCACTTGCAGCGCATCATCATCGATGCGGCGCGCCATTTTCGTATCGAAATAGTTGAGATTCTGCTCTTCACGATACGACTTGAACGCCGCCATGAAATTGAGCGGTCCCAGCGGTCCGAGGGCACCATTGTATTTGAGTGAGCCGATATCATTGGTTTGCTGGACATCTTCGCCATCGCGGCCGTTCTCATAATCCAATATAGTATGAACGACCATGAAATTGAGATCGTCATCCTCGCCAATCTCGGAATGCAGGATGACGTTATGATGTATCTGCTCATTTTTTATGCTCTCGGCCTCAGAGGAGGCATCGACAAAGCGTCGCCGTTGCGACGCATCTTTGAAGCTATAGGCGGCATGCTGTCGGCCGAATTTCGTATACAGCTGCGCATTGAGATTTTCCGTATTGTAAGTGCCGACACGATAGGAGAGCCGAGCTGTATAATCGCGCTCTACCTGCGGCACCACATTGATGACACCTGAAAATGCCTCCGGCCCGTACAGACTGGTGTTGCTGCCTTTGATGATTTCAAAACGTTCGAGATTTTCCAAATCGACCAGAGAAAAATCAAAGACATTATCCAGCGGACTGTTCATGCGCACACCGTTATAGAGCAGCACGACATCATCGGCATTGCCCCCGCGTATTGAGATTGTCTTCTTACCGCTCATCTCCTCTTCAACCTGAATGCTGGGCTCGGTCTTTAGAAAATCGCCGGCATCGACATAGCCGCGAATATCAAACTTGGTTGCCTCCAGCACCCTGATGCTTTGCGGAATATCGCGGGTGATATCGATTTTATTGATGGCACTCGATCCAACCACCTGAATACCCGGTAGCGGAATGACGCGCGGCACGAGATAGATAGGCGTCCCGGCGGTAAGGGAGTCGACGGCAATCGATTGAATTTCATAGGAAATATGGCGGAATGTGACGCGAGCATCGACGTAATTCGCCGGCAGATCCAGCTGAAACATGCCGCTCTTATCCGTGATGGCGCCGTATTGAGAATCCTCTACATAGACATTGACGCCGTCCACCTGGTGATGCGAATTGGCATCCAAAACCAGGCCCTCGAGATGAATTTGTGCTGCCGCCGTACAGGTGAAGGTGAGCGCTGCGCAAAGAAAAAGACATTTTGTCATGACACGTTCTTGTATTGTTGGGTTACAGTTCTATGCTCTTAAATTAAGAGTAATTTCGTAAGAGTCAAGCATCATCTGTACGGCAAAATATCAGCAAAGGTTGCGCATTTGCCGTGTGAATGTTCTATTCACCTTTGACCGAGAGATTTACAGGTTGAATTTGAAAAACGTCAGTTACAGGTAGCACGGTATTTATGCGGGTGAAGCACCCCATTTCTATTTAGATCTCGCCGATAGTTCCTTCCCGATGGTGCTTCACCCCTACAGAAGCAACCGAATTGCAGGGGCAAAGCGCCCTCGGGTTTTGCATTGGTGCCGTTTTCGGACTTATTTTGGGGTGCTTTGCCCGAATACCGGCATTATAACTGTAGCTGACGTTTTACGTGAATTTTAACTTGAATCTTGACTATTTTTATAATATTTTTGGTTGCGGCCAAAGGCCGATCCAAGAACTCTGCGGTTTAATTTTTTTGTTGACGCACAATGGCAGTCTTTGTGCAGAGGCAGGTGAGAATAGGTGGATTCACTGAATGGCAAAACTCTACGTCACCGGCTATCCCTGGCACGTGACCTATCTGTGGCTCGCCGCCACCGATGAGGGTCTCGCAGCGATCGAGTTTGAACGGACATGCTCTTTTGCCGCATTCAAAAGTTCATTCGAGCACGAGGTTTGCCAGGGATACAACGGCATTCTGCGGGGAGCGATCGCGCAACTGGATGGTTATTTTCGCGGCAATGTGCAGGACCTGGATATGCCGGTCATTTTTCTGCGCGGCAGTGAGTTTCAAAGATCGGTCTGGCAGCGCGTGCGGGCGATTCCATATGGTCGGACAAAAACCTATGGAGAAATCGCCCGCGAGCTGGGTGTGCCGGCAGCGGTGCGGGCCGTCGGCGCCGCCAATGGCGCCAATCCGCTGCCGATCGTCATACCATGCCACCGCGTGTTGCGGGCGGATGGCGGACTGGGCGGCTATAGCGGCGGGCTGGAGATCAAGGATGCCCTGCTGCGGCTGGAGGGCGCTATTTTATGACGTGCGGTGACGAGCGTCTCTACTCCACCTGCTTCACCTGTGACCGTCGCGAGGATGAGGTGACAATATTATGGAATCCGTCGCCCTTGCAGTTGCCGCCTGATATGCAGGAGCAAGTTGAAGACTATTGGCACACGCTGCCAAAGCAGAACATATTCAATGGCCGTCTTGCACGCCTCGACAACTGGTCACACTCGGCGAAAGAATGCCGGCTCGACTTACGCCCGTCGGATTATCGCACGCTCCTCTATTCGAACGACCATGTGAGTCAGATTTGCACCAGGTGGGGCAGCGGCTATTTGTCGCGCGCCCTCGGCATCAGCGCAGTCCTGCTCAGTGCGGACGACTGTATCATTTTCATGCGACGAAGCGCCAATGTCGGGGAATATCCCGGCTGTTATGATGTCTTTGGCGGTCACATCGAGGCGCCGGCAAACGGTGACTCGCCAACTGTCTTTGGCTCCATGGCATGTGAGCTGCTGGAGGAGGTTGGGCTCGATGAATCCAGCTACAAGTTGAGTCTCCTTGGACTGATCGAATCCACGCCGAATAAAAAGCCGGAGCTGGTGTTTTTGGCACGGGCGTTTTTGACCCGAGACCACATTATATCGCGCGCCCGCGAGGCAAAAGATCATATTGAATTCACTCGAGTACACGCGCTGCAAAACGATCTCGAACATATTGAACAATTTTTAGCTGCCAACAAGAGCCAGTTCAGCCCGTCGGCTTTTGGCAGTTTTTGCGTGTACTTTACATATTGCAATGATGTGAGGAGTAGTCGTGGATCCGAAAAACCAGCATGAGGAAAAGTATTCTCCCGAATTCGCGGAGGCCGAGCAGATTGAAAATATTGACAGCGGTTATAATCATCCCGATATCAATCGTGTTTTCATCGCCGGCACCCTCCTCTTTGACCCGCCGCTGCGGCGCACGCGCAAGGGTGTGCCGGTGACCAATTTCATCGTCGTCACCAAACCGGAGGAAGCGGAGGCAGCGGAAGGATTCAAGCGCGAGCCGGTCTATGTGAGCGTCGTGGTATGGGCGAAGCAGGCGGTGCAATGCAGCAGACATTTGCAGAAAGGCAGCGCCGTCTTCATTCTGGGCGAGCTGCAATCCATGCCCAACGCCAATCCGGAGGAGAATTTCCTGCCGGTGCAAATCAGTGCGCAGTGGATTCAGTACCTGGAAAAAGGTAAATTCTCCAGGATTGTCATGACGGACGAAGAACCATCAGGCGACTCCAAGCCTGAAAACCTTTGATGCAAAATGACAAATTGCAAATGACGACGATTTGTAATTTGTCATTTGTAGTTCGTCATTCGTCATTCAGCTCAATATCCCAGCACACTCTGCTGGCCGCCGCGCTTTTCGATTTTGATATCCTTGAACATGGGCGCCTTGATGCTCACTTTGACGTAAACGCGTCTGCCGGGGCCGGTCGGCACCCAGTCGATATTGGCTTCCCAGCAGTGTAAATCGCGATAGATGGTGAAGCGGTGGTGCGATATCTCCATTTCAGCCAGGTCATAATGCGCGCTGTAGCCGATGCGCCAGTAGCGAGTCAGACTGACCTCGGCGCCCGAAATGTCCATATAATAGCGCCTGGACGGATTATCCGGATTGTTTCTGTTCAAATCAAAGTTGAACGCCACATTCATGCGCCACGGAATGCTGAGCGAGCTGATGGCGCGTTCCGACTCGAAACGATCTGCGCCTTCGAGAAGATGTTCTTCAAGAATGTTGAGATCATCCTGACCGAGTTCCATCATCTGTTGTTCTTCATAGGATTGCGGCAGATTGCGGTCGCTTCTGCCGCCGCGGCCCTCCGCTTTGCCCTGCAAGCGGATGCGTAAATTGAAGCGCACATTCGTCAGCCGCGGCAAATGTCCGCTCTCCCAAACTGGTTCATCGCTGTTGTATTGGTAAAAGCTGTGCGACGTGCTGGCGCTCAGACTCATCGTGCGAGTCGGATTCGCGGTCCAGGATGATCGCAAATCACTCAATTTCTGCGTCGCTTTCATGTTGTAATTGGCGCCCAGATCGACGTTGAACAGATCGATCTTTTTCGCCTCCTTTCCCTCTCCCTTGCGCATCTGGAACAGATTGCGCAGGCTGAAGCCGATGTTGCCGCCGCCTACACCCGGTGTGCCGGCGCCAAAGCGGTCTTTTTTGACGGCGCCGCCGGGCGTATCAACATGTTGATAGTAGCCCCATCCCTCCTGAGTGAAATCAGGCGCCCAGCTCAGCGAGATGCTTGGCGTCATGACATGGCGAAATGAATTGATATCACCCAGGCTGACGGGGAATACACCGTGGGCTTTTGTGTTGGCAGAAGCTGAATAACTGAAGGTATGCCGCGCCGCAAAACCTCCGACATTGTCGCTCTCGACACGCCGGCTTTCCTCATCATAGTAATAGCGATAGGTCTCAGCAAACCAGTCCTCACTCACGGCGAGTCCCTGGTTCAGCGACAGCCAGCCGAAATATTTTTTCGGACTGGTCATGGAAAAGTTGATGTCGTGCGCGATGGAACGGCTCGTATCCCACTCCTTGACGCGCGCATCGACGGTGTCCTGCACCCATTCGCCGTTCTCATTCAGATAAGTGGTGTCTTTCTCAACGGTGGTGAATTGTTCGCGCGCCGAGTTTGTCAAATTGCCATTGTAGCTAAAGTAGAGCGAGTGATACCAGTGCGTCTCGCGGCTCTTTTTCTTTGGCGCGAAAATCTGCGACTGGCCGCGACGAAAGGAGAATTGCGGCAGCGTATAGTTCTGCACATCTTGCTGCAAATCGTGCGCGTGAGAGAGGTTGATGCTGAGGCTCAATTTCGGTTTTGGCCAGCTTTTCGAATAGGTGACGTTGGAACGCAGCTCTCTGTTCAGACGGGTATTCAGATTGGTGCTGTAACTTTTGTAAAAATCCTTATCGCTGACAAAGGTGCCGTTGGCGCTGATGCGTGCGGTTGGCGATAGCTCCTGGCTGTGACTGAAAGTCAGGTCCCAGCGGCGTTCCTTGCCGCCGCCGCGGTAATCCTTGCGAGTCAAGGAGCCGTTCACCTGACCGTTCATTTTATAACGGACAGCATAGTTCGCTCCGGCGCGAAAGAGAAAGCCCGATTTTTCAAAAAAGTCGACCATGCCGCGGGCATCAAAATAATCATTCGGCGCCCAGTAGTAACCCAATTCCCGGAGAAAGCGGCCCTCCTGCGCACTCTCGCCATAGCGCGGAATGACCAGGCCGGAGTGTCGCCCCGATTGATGCGGAAACACGGCGAATGGCAGGATAAAGACCGGAATGTGTCCCAGCCGGGCGATGATCGGTTTGGCGATGACCTTGTCGTTCGGGATCATTTTCATGCGTCGCGCTTCAAAGTGAAAATGCGGATTCGAATCGAGATCGCAGGTGGTATAGGTGGAGTGCGAGACATTATAGGTATTTGAACCGACGCGCTTGATCTGTCGGCCGACGTAATTGCCGCCCTCCACCTCGGAACGGCCTTTGACGACGCGGCCTTTTTCCGTCCGATAATTATACTCCATCAGTTTGCCGGTCATGGACGTGCCGCCCTCGTCCAGCACCGGTTCGCCGCTCCAGCTGACGTGTCGGGTGGAATCCCCGCCGCTGCTGTCGGCGGCAATCCATGTCGTATCAGGGACAGGTTCGGCGATGATAGTGCTGCTATCCCAATCGAGAGTGATTTTACCCGCCTTGAGGGTGATATCCTTGTATTTGACCGTAGCATTGCCGATGAGATAGGATTTGCGTTCGTGCAGATCATTGTCAATGTCTGCGGCTTCGTAATAGACGATGGTGTCGAGATCGGACTCTTGCTGGATCGCGATTGGCTCGCTGCGGGTCGAATCCGGCAAAAGCAGGCCCAGCGCTTCAACCGAGTGCGTGGAATCCGCCGCATCTTGTGCAAAAAGCGAAAATGCGACAAGAGAGAGCAATAAGTGCAGACCTGTACTTTTCAACATGCCCGATTTCGCTTCTTTTCCTCTGTTATACAAGGCGGCAACATCGTGTTTTTTTAGCAATATTTTTGTACATCGATTATCTCGAAAAGTTTTTATGCCGCGGCACATCCATTTATCTCTGCGAACCTCTGCGGCTCTTTGCGCCTTTGCGTTTA
>JAFGJB010000041.1 GCA_016929295.1 Candidatus Zhuqueibacterota bacterium
ATCCTCGATCCCATGGAACGATTTTTCGATTTCAAACAGGACGGCGTCTTTGAAGATATGGAGACCGGCGACCGCCTGGCGACACAGCCCTGGCACATCCGGGGAGAATATCGAAAATCAGTCGCCAGGTTTGTCAACTATTACAAACGCGAATGTTTGGCAAATCGCATCGATTATCTGCTGGTTGATACGACGAAAGACTTTGATCGCGTGTTGCTGCACTATCTGATCAAGCGAAAGCGCATTGGCGGTTAATCCCTGGAATTCATATGCCCATCATCGTAAAATGGTCGCTGTTCATTCTTCTGTCCTTCTTTGTCTTTTGCATATTTCTGTGGTTTCGAACGCGCCGGGCATCGCGATTTCAAGCGCGTCTGGCGCTCTTTTTTTTCCTCTTTGTGATCATCCCGCTCGCCCCGCTCGCCCTGTTTCTCGGCCAGATGGTGATCAAGGGCTCGCAGACCTTGATGATCCCGGGCGTCGAGGACGCTCTCACGCTGTCGCTCGATCTGTTGCGATCACAGCTCGATGAGCGCGGCCGTCGTTTCATCCAGTCGCATCCTCAAACCGCAGCGCTCGACGCGGATATTCTGCAAAAAGAGGCTGTCTCCTACGTCGCCGAATTCTGCCAACATGACAGCCTGTTCCTGCTGCAGCAGTTCATAGCCGCCACGCCCGCTCTTGCCCTTCACCGGGATCATCTGCAAGAGATCTCTGCGACACATATGGATCAACTGCTGCAAAACGGCAACACGCTGGCCGAGCATGGTCTCGATTTATTTGAATCCTATGCGCAAATGGATTCGATTGTGGTGGTGGTCGGATTTCAGATCCCAGATAATATGGTCAACGCGAAAAATCGGCTGGCGGCGGCCTGGCGCAACGTCCGGACCCTCGGTCTTTTGCGCCAAAAGATGGTGGAAGAAAATGTCGTCTGGTTCATCATCATCATTTTCATCCTCATCGTCGCCATTGTCTCGGTCTTGTTGGCGCGCCTCATCTCTGCGGGCATGAGCGGGCCAATACGCGCGCTCAGCGAGGGCATGCGCAAGATCGGCGCCGGCGATCTCAGCGCCCGGGTGCAGGCCAAAGCCAGGGATGAGCTGGCCTACCTGATCGAGTCATTCAACCGCATGGCACAGGAGCTGCAAGCGAGTCGCGAAAATCTGGCGCGCGCGGAACGGGCGGCGGCCTGGCGCGATATCGCTCGCCAGATATCGCACGAGATCAAGAATCCCCTCACCCCTATCGAGTTTTCCATCTATCGCCTCGAATCCTCGCTGCCGGCGCAAAATGTTGATTTTATAGAGTCGCTCAAGATCATCAAAGAGGAGATCGCCGCCATTCGGCGGATCGCCGACACCTTTTCCAGGTTTGCCAAAATGCCGCACGCGGCATTCAAGGTGCAAAGCCTCGGCGAGATTGTCCGCACCTCGGTCGAACTGTTTCAAAATGACGCCTCCGACATCAAAATTGATTTTCACACGGCCCCCGACCTTCCTGATATCCCACTTGATGAGCAGCAGATCCGCAGCGTCATGCATAATCTGATCAAAAACGCCATTGAGGCGAGCGCAGCGGGCGGCAGCGTTAGCGTGGGCGTCGATGCCGATGATCGGGGAGCGCACGGCGTCAAAGTGACTGTAAGCGACCACGGCTGCGGCATGGATGAGCAGACGCTCCGCCGCATTTTTGATCCCTATTTCACCACCAAGGAGCAGGGCTCGGGCATTGGCCTCTTCCTGGCGCAACGCATCATCGCCGATCATAACGGTCAGATTTCGGTCACCAGTGAGCCGGGAAAAGGCACAACATTTACGCTACTCTTTTAGCATGAAAAACCCCGGTGCGCGAGCTGCCTGGCGTAGCTGCGTGACGACACCGGGGTTTGACAGTGGAGGAAAGTGTTGAGAGTTAAAAGGGCAAAATTTATATCATCCCGCCTTTTTCAAGGCGTCAAGATTCATTTTTGAACATTCTCGTCCCGCCGCCCGAGTGGTGCAGGCATCCCACGCGGCGCACCGGGGAGAGCAGCGCCGCAAATCGGCCTCAGCGAACATGCGGAAATTTTTTCTGTCAGGCCAGCGCGGCTTCTGGTCGCCGAGATGAGTTTCTCCGGCGATCAGGTGGCGAATGACGAGCCGGACGACATCCTCGGAGGCCATGCCCGTCGACATGAACAATTTATCCGGACGGTTGCAGCGGAGAGCGCTGCTGACATTCTCGTCATGGCGGATGTGGCCCCAATAGTCCAGTTCAATGTTGAGCAAGTCTTTGGTCATCGGGCCAAGCAGAAAAAAATCATCCATCTCATCGCCTTCTCTGGCGAAATTGAGCACCACTTTGGGTCGAAAATTCCACACCTGCGGTAAATCGAGAAACTTTTCTTTCGCCGCCGGATCCATCTGCGTGAGAATGCTGTTCAGTGGCTTGACCAATTTAGAATCGACCAGCAAACCGCACTCGTTCAGCAGGCGCACAACCTGGCGATTGTCAAAAAACCGTCTCTGCAGATTTCGCAACAGCGCCGAGCGAATGAAAGAATAGCTGTTGACGATCGAAAAGACATCGGTCGCCGACACCAGGACGCCGTAATCGGCCATCATGAAGAGATCTAGTCCGAAATCGTAGGAAGCTGAGCCGAGATCGAGGATGAGATAATCCGCCGCTAACTCGCCCAGCTGACGAAAAAGACGTCTTTTTTGCCACGGTTTCGTCGGCGTTTCCGCTAAATCCGGTTGAATAGTTATCGCATCCAGTTTATCGAACAGCGTGTGCTGAATGACCTGCGCGAGATGAATGGATCTCCCCGCAAAATAGTTGTCAGATTTTTCCGGATTTAAATTCAAATAGCCATGCACATTGGCATCGGAAAAATCAAGATCAATGAGGATCACTCGCCGCTCAAAACCGGCCAAACAGATGCCAAGCATTGTGGCAAAGGCTGTTTTTCCGACGCCGCCCCGGCCCCCGGCAACGGCAATTATTTTCGGCGTATCCGTCGTCCTCATTGCGCATCTCACACTGTCTACATCCGAAGAACGAGAGTTGTTCTCCGCCGCCACATACTCTCCCTCTGCTTGCAAACACACATCATCTCACTCACCGGCGCTGCCCGCTCATCGGATGCGATCTCTTCAACCGGTCCCCGCGAACAATTCAATTTGCAACAAACGGGCCAGACTTTCATACAACTTTATGTAATTAATTTTATTAGCTTTATAAATTGTAGAACATGGCCTTTACATTACGCTTTTGTAATCAAATGTAAAATAATTTCAGTAATGAAACTCTCCACTGGTAAAACATCAGTTTCTGGTCAAGTCGATAGAAAATCAACACAAGTCGCAAAAATACAAGGATGTAAAGGAATAGCTACCTCACTGATCGTTCGGCACATTCGTGCCCCTGGCGGGATGAACCGGACGGTCAATGGATGAGGACATCCGTCCGAGGGGGACAAATGTCCCCCACCTTGAGTTTGGACGTTACAAATTTGCAAAAAAGCAGCCGCCCTGCTTTAAAGAACTAAGAATCAGCATAAGCAATAGCTGACAAG
>JAFGJB010000042.1 GCA_016929295.1 Candidatus Zhuqueibacterota bacterium
GCTGATGGATGATGACAAGAGTATGGGCGACCATTCTTGTCAATGGGACGGCACGGATCACCTGGGCGAAAGAGTCCCGAGCGGCATTTACTTTTATCAATTGCAGGCCGGAGATTTTATCGCAGTGAAAAAGATGGTGCTGACGCAATAGCGATCTGTACAAACAGCAGGAGGCGACACAAAAGCAAGCTGATGTTGTGAATATGAAATGAAGCCAAGAGTTCTCTACATCGACAATCTGCGAATTCTCGCCATCAGCCTGGTCATCTTGCATCATCTGGCCATCACCTATGGTGCCCCGGGAGGCTGGTACTATCACGAAGGTCAGGCGGGACCGGTCGCCACCATCATCTTTTCACTTTTTGTCGCGACCAATCAGTCCTTCTTCATGGGACTCTTATTTTTCATCTCGGCCTATTTCACCCAGCATTCGTTCAACAGGAACGGCGCCGGAAAATTTCTGCGCAGGCGATTGCTGAGATTGGGCGTGCCGCTGCTCCTCTTTTTCTTCATTCTTTCGCCCATCACGATCTATCTGCTCATCCTGCACCGTTCAGACTCGCCGATCTCTTTTTGCGACTTTATCAAGAGTACCGATGGCTTTGGCTTCGGGCCGCTCTGGTTCGTCGAGGTGCTGCTCGTTTTCACATTGCTCTATGCCGCGGTCCGCCAGGTCGCGCCCTCGCTTTTTGCGGACGAGCCGCGTCCAATGCCACGCCCGTCTGCGATCATCGCATTCATGCTGATCGTGAGCGCGATAACCTTTGTGATACGCATCTGGCTGCCCGTCGGCTGGACGCTCGATCCTTTCAACCTGCAGCTGGCGCATTACCCGCAGTACCTCAGCCTGCTCTTCCTGGGGGTTATCGCCCATAAAAAACAGTGGCTGAATTCCCTCGAACTCGGTAGTAGTCTGAAATGGTTTGCCTTCGCCCAGGTCATGATCTTCATCCTCTTTCCGCTGGTGTTCATTCTCGGTGGCGCCAGCTCCGGCACTGTTGACAAGTTTATGGGCGGTTTGCATCTACAGTCATTGGCCTACTCTTTCTGGGAGCAGTTCACCGGCATGGCTTTGATCATCGGCCTCCTGGGACTGTTTCGCCACAAGCTCAACGCACAGGGCAGTTTCGCACGGTGGCTATCGGTGTGCACCTATGCCGCTTTCATCATTCACCCTCCGGTCCTGGTCTTCATCTGTCTGAACCTGAAGACAATAGCCATGCCACTGTTCCTCAAATTCGTCATTCTGGCCATGCCGGTATTAGCGTGCTGTTTTGCTTTAGCGTACTTGCTGCGCAAAATTCCGCTGTTGAAAAAAGTGCTCTAGCTGACGAATTGAAAAGCAAATAGTCGAGCGCCAAATGGAGCCACTCTTCATTCACGACCGCAATCCGCTGACCAAATGGCTGACATGCGGTTGATCATCAGCGAGGGATAAAATTACTTTGGAGGTCATCATGCAACTTGGAGCTTTCTCTGTCAGTTTAGCCGTCAAAGACATCGAAGCATCGAAGCAGTTTTACGAAAAGCTTGGCTTTGCCGCCTTTTTCGGTGACCAGTCGCAGAACTGGCTGATCATGAAGAACGGCGACTGCGTCATTGGTTTGTTTCAAGGCATGTTCGACAAGAACATCCTCACCTTCAATCCCGGCTGGAACAGCGAGGCGCAGCAGATCGCTGAGTTTACCGACATCCGCGAACTGCAGCGCCGGCTCAAAGCCCGCGGCGTGACCATGATCTCGGAAGCAGAAGGCTCCAGCGGTCCGGCGAGCTTTATGATCGCTGATCCGGATGGCAATACGATTCTGGTTGATCAACACGTATGAGAGCTGCATCAAAATAACTAGCCTAACTATGAAGAGAAATCTGAGAATGGCGCTGACCGGGATCATCATTCTCGCCGCCAGCTCGATCACCTATCTTTTTTTGTGGGGCAAACTGTTCCCTTTTTCGCCGCTCATCGTCGGCTTTACGAAACATGAATTGTCGAACAGCGTCATTTACGTTCAAAATGGGGCGACTTGGCAGAGCTGTGAGAAGCTTGACGCCCTCATCCCGACCGTGCAAGCGTTCCATGAACTCGAATTTGTCAAGAAACCCAGGCTGTTCATCTTTCGCGACCGGACGAGCTATTTGAGGCGCACGACGAGCAGAGCGAGATTCTACGCCTATCCCAATGGCCGCCTGATCATCTCGCCGTGGGCGCTGCAGGAAGCGCAAGAAGGGACCATATCGCTCGAAATCTATATCAAACATGAATTGTCACACACGCTCCTCTATCAACACATGGACCTGCTGTCGGCTTATGTTCATTATCCCAGATGGCTGCTGGAAGGGATTGCGGTGTTCAGCGCCGAGCAGATGGGTACGTCCTGGTACCCGAGTCAGGGGGAAACCTATGCGTTGATACAGGGAGGCGCTTTCATGCCGCCGGCCTCTTTTGGGACCAAAAATGAAGATCAGATTCAACTCGACGTGCCCTATCGAATGACGTTCATCTATTCCGAGTTTGCCTGTCTCGTCGAGCACCTCATCCGCACACGGGGAAAGGATCAATTTTTACGCTATATGAAAAGGCTATTGCGGGACGTGCATCACGATGCCGTGTTCGCGGAAATAAATGGAATTGATTTTAATGTCGTTATCCAGGAATTCAAGGTGCATGTCATGCAGAGTACTCCCTGAAGATCAGGGTGAAATTAAGTCCTGCAAGAATAGTAGTCTATTGGCAAAAGCTTTCTAGTCTGGATTATTTATAAATGCCTCACACGAGGACTCAAAGACACAAAGAAACATAATGTTAGGTTTGCCTTGAAATATTGTCCTTGTTTTCATGTTTTCTTTCGCATGAGATTGAACTCTAATAAAAACAATCTTGGAGTCTTTGTGTTTTCGTGTGAGTGAGTTTTTAAGGCTAGATTAAATGAGCGAGGAGAAGATTCTATGATCAAGGAAATTACCGTGCAACAGCTCGATCCGCAGCGTTTCATCAACGATAAAGTGACGGAGATCAGGGACACCGTCGGAGAGGGCACAGCCATTAACGCCCTCTCCGGCGGCGTCGATTCATCGGCGGTGACGCTGCTCGGCCATCGCGCTCTGGGCGAGCGACTAAAGACCGTGTTCATCGAAAACGGCCTCATGCGCGCCGGCGAAGCCGAGCAGGTGGCCGGCTTTTTCCGCGACCTCGGCGTCACGGTGCAGGTCGTCGATGCGCGCGCCGAGTTTTTCGCCGCGCTCGGGGGTGTGACCGATCCGGAAGCAAAACGCGAGGCGATCACCCAGACCTTCTACCGCGAGGTCTTTGGCCGTCTCGTGCGCGACAGCGGCGCCCGCTATCTGCTGCAGGGGACGATCCTGACCGACGTGGACGAGACCGTCGCCGGCATCAAACGGCAACACAATGTTTTCGCCCAGCTGGGCATCGATCCGCAGGCCGCGTTCGGCTATCACATCCTGGAGCCGCTCATCCAGCTGCGCAAGGACGGCGTGCGCACGCTGGGGCGGGCGCTTGGCCTGCCCGAAGAGCTGTTTCAGCGCATTCCGTTCCCGGGCCCGGCGCTCGCCGCCCGCGTCATCGGCGAGGCTACACCGCAGCGCATCGAGACGGTCCGCCAGGCCACCCGGGTGGTGGAGCGGCTGCTCGCCGGCCATGGCGCCTTTCAATATTTGGCCATCCTGCATCAAGACCGGGTGACAGGTATGCGCGGCCAGCAGCGCGATTTCGGCCAGCAGATTGAAGTGCGCTGCTGGGACAGCCTGGATGCGCGCACCGCAACGCCCACCCGACTGCCGTTTGAGCTCCTGGAACAACTGGCACAAGAGATCATCCGCGTCGTGCCCGGCGTCGTCAGCGTCACCTATAATATCGCGTCCAAACCACCGTCGACGATCGAAGCCATTTGACTCTGCGACATCGGAGGCAAGATGAAGTAGCCGTCAGGTCGTACTGCGATTAAATTTACGGATGAAATGGATGCGCTGTGGTTGTTGATAGAACATAGTCGGCGCATGTCGCGATTCAGTCAGCATCGTAAAGAGGCGTGCATGATCGTACTCCTCGCAGTAGTGCCATAGCATTTGCGCCTGCCAGGCAGAGAGGCCAAAGATGATTACAAAAAAAGATGCCGGAAAAAATCAGCACCGAGATCCTGTCTGCAACATGACGGTATCAAGTGACTCTGCAGTCCATTACCTATACGCAGGCAGAGATTACTATTTTTGCTGTCAACATTGTCTGCACAAGTTTCAGGCGCATCCGGAACTCTATCTGAATGAAGGAACCGCACCATCTCCCGCAACACATAGCAAGCTGGTGAATTACATATGCCCCATGCATGCGGAGGTTCAGCAACA
>JAFGJB010000043.1 GCA_016929295.1 Candidatus Zhuqueibacterota bacterium
TCCATGACGAGTTTATCATCGAAATAGATTTTATAATAATTGCTCTGCGCAGTAATTTTGACATGATGCCATTCCTGATCGATCAAGAGGGCTTCGGGACACTGGCGAATGGTCGTCACATTATCATTCACTATGCGCACCCATTTGGTCTCGCCGCCCTGGCGATGGAAGATGGCTGCATAGTAGTTTTTCGCATCTAGATAGCACCATACGACGGCCAGATCAGCGTTCGGTTTTGTATCGGGCATGAGGATGCTTTTCAGATCAAATTCGAGGGTAAAGTTCTCGGCATCGACATTGTCCAGGGTGATTATCTCGCCCAGGTGTTTGGATTGGGCGTTTTCCGGCGCTTTGGTCAAATACAAAACATATGTATAGTCCTTAAAGCTGCAGATCCAGTTCGCCGGATCGAGCGCCGTCCAGCCGTTCAAGTTATTGTCATTAAAGTTTTCATAATAGTCGCACGTATTCTCAACTTCCTTGCAAACGATCACTTTGTCAAAATAGGCGGCATCATCCGCAACGCCGACGCCAATTTTGCCGCTTGTGAACGTATTGTCATAGATATGAAAGAGATTATAGTCCTCTGTCGAGACTTTGATGACGCCATCAACGACGGTCACGGCAACCGAGATGTAATCATAGTCCCGGATGACGGGCACATCGGTACGCGCCAAGACGATATCCTGGCCATTCTTGCGCACGAGCAGGACGGTGGCATTATCCTCCGAGCTGAAGGATACATAGTAAAAGTTGTTCTCATTCTGATAGCAAAAGATGATGCCGATCTCGGTGACCGGGTTGGCGCTCAAGCTCTCGGCCGTACGAATGTTGACCGCGTACGTCATGTTGGTGAACGTCTTGAGGTCGTAGATGCTCCATTCGTTGAGGTAGGCATTGGGGCCGCTGATCGTCGTGTTCCACTGGTGGTAGGCGTAGCCGCCCTCCGGATTGCTCTGAATCTTCCAGTTCAGAGGCGTGCGCGGCGCCCAGCCTTGCGCGCTTTGATCTTCAAAATCTTCCTCATACAGGTAGTCATACGCGGCAATCGCTTGAGAGCAGAAACCTGCGATCGTGAGGATGATGAGATAAACCGACAAGCATAGAATCGAACGGCTCATGGCAACCCTCCATATTTTGATGTGAATGAAAATTCCCCCGCCCGTCAGAATGATGTTAGCGGATGCAAAACCTGTCATCTGCAAAGACAGCGTTCACACCTCTCAAACAGCACAAGCATCATGCGACACTTGCAGAATGATAAAAATACAGAAATCAGCCAAAAAAACAATTTCATCGCAGCTTGTCGCCACATCATGAATAAAGCCCGCTCAAGCGAGCACAACCCCGTTTCGCTGCTTGTTGACAAACTGCAACGTGATACTGAATAAATGGTAGTCAATTGAGAGAAGAAAAGCAAGTGAAAAGTAACAGCTGAGTATTCATGGCGCACAACCATCTTGTATCAGTCGACAGTATTGCTTATCTTTCAGCAGCTAAAACCTGTTTTAATGACGAACGTGGCGTCTGCAAGAGACATCCGGCGACAATCCAAGTTGCTGCCGCCAAATGAAGAGAGAATAACGTTAGCTCGACCTGAATGAAAGGATTTGGTGTGAAAACCATCGGCCTCATCGGCGGACTCGGACCAGAATCGACGGTCTATTATTACCAGAATATCATGCATGCCTTCAACACCGTCCATGCTGACCTGGCGTATCCGCAGCTGATCGTCTATAGCGTCAACATGCATGAGATCGTGCGCTTTGCCGGCAGCAACGATTGGCCCGGGCTGGCGGAGTGGCTGCTGGCAAAAATCGACGCCCTGCAGCGCGCCGGCGCCGAATTCGCTGCCATCGCCTCCAATACGCCGCATATTGTCTTTGACCGGCTGCAAAGCGCATCACCGTTACCGCTGTTGAGCATCGTCGCGGCAACGTGCGACCGCGTCCAAGAGATGGGCTTGCGCCGCGCCGGTCTGCTGGGCACCCGGCTGACGATGGAGCACGACTTTTACAAGTCGCCCTTTCTCGCCAACGGCATAGCAATCGTCACCCCGGCCGAAGCGGAGCGCGAACTGATACACCACAAGATCTTCTCTGAACTCGAGCTGGGGATGTTGCGCGACTCGACGCGCACCGAGTTCCTGGCCATTGTCAAAAGACTGGTGGACGAAGAGGGCATCGACTCGCTCATCCTGGGCTGCACCGAGCTGCCGCTGCTGTTGACTGAAAGTCAGTTCGGCATCCCTTTTCTGAACACCGCCGACATTCACTGTCAGAGTATCATACGCCATTGTATCGAAGCATGAAAGACGCTTGGACCCAAAGCTTTCTGATCGTTCGGCACATTCGTGCCCCTGACGGGGTGTAGCGGACGCCCAATGAATGAGGACATTCGTCCGACGCGGATAAATATTATCTATTATTTGCCACCCAGGATGAACATCCAGGGCGATCGCAAACAATTTGGCGTTTCTTGGTGAATTTTTTTTGGTTCTTCCGCAAAATGAGTACTTGGAACCGCCGAGGACACGAAGAAGCGCAGAGAGAAAATATGTTGGTTCTGTCTCTTTTAA
>JAFGJB010000044.1 GCA_016929295.1 Candidatus Zhuqueibacterota bacterium
GGTCGTCTCACTGGCCTTTGATCCGGAGGGCAGTGGCCCGGATACGCACTATAAGGTGATGCAGGCCATCGCCGAGGCCGTGAAGGCCTATGGCAAACGCAAGGGGCGCAAAGAGCCGGAAATATGGGGATACCGCAATGTCTGGTATCGTTTTCATCCCGCTGAAGCGAATGTCTATGTGCCGGTCTCGCTCAATTCAATGGCCATTTTGGAAAATACCTTCATGAACTCTTTCGGTTCGCAAAAAGATGCCTCGTTCCCCAGCTACGAACTGGATGGCCCTTTCTCACGTCTGGCGCAGAAAATTCAGGCTGAGCAGTTCCAGATGCTCAAGACCTGTCTGGGAGATGACTATTTCAATGAGAACAACCATCCGAGGTTGCGCGCCTGCCATGGATTCTGTTTCATCAAAAAAATGACCGTGTCCGAGTTCATCGAGCAGACCATGGCCCTGCGCAAAGCGATGGAGAGTCTAACTGATTGAGGATGAAGAGAGGATGAATGAGCTGTTTTTGGGCATAGATATCGGCGGGACAACGGTGAATATGGGCGTGGTGACGCCCGAGGGCCGGGTTCTCGTCGAAAAAAAAAATCCCTCGGTCGTGCACCAGGGTGTGGAATTTGTCCTGGCGCGCATTGCTGAGACAGTGGAAAAATGCCGCGATATCGTCGGCAGTGATCGTTCGATCGTTGCCGCCGGCGTTGGCGTGGCTGGTCTCGTCGATGGGAAGAACGGCCTGTTGCACCAGGCGACGAATTTCCCCGGCTGGCTGGACGTGCCGCTCACGGCAAAACTCGCCGATCTCCTTAAACTGCCGGTCACTATGGACAATGATGCCAACGTCGCCGCTCTGGGCGAGTATACCTTTGGCGCCGGACGCGGTTTCCCGCATATGATGATGGTGACGTTGGGAACCGGCGTCGGGGCCGGACTCATCCTCGGAGGCCAGATCTACCGCGGCGCACATGGCGCGGCCGGTGAGTTCGGTCACATCACGATCGATGTAAATGGTCCCCGCTGCGCCTGCGGCCGTGCCGGCTGCGTCGAAGCCTATGTCGGCAGCAACGGCATTCTGCGCCGTCTGCGCGAGCTTTTGTCGCAATTCCCCGATTCCAGCCTGGCTCGCTACGATTTCGGCACCCTGACGCCAAAAGAGATCCATCAGGAGGCGCGCGCCGGCGATGAACTGGCGCAGCTGGTATTTCATGATGCTGGCGAAAGCCTGGGCTATGGCCTCGGCACTGTCGTCAACCTGCTGGATATCCAGCGAATCGTCCTGGGCGGCGGCGTGGCGGCCGCGGGCGATTTTCTCATCAAGAGCGCGCAAAAGATACTGGACAGAGTCGCTCTGAGCGAAAGTGACAACTTTAAGATCGTCCAGGCAGAACTGGGAGAGCTCGCCGGCATCGTCGGAGCTGCGTCTCTGGCCATGTCTTTGAAATGAAACCAAGTGAAATGATCTCTTTGACCCATTTTAGCAAGTCATAACCATACAGTCCGAATGAACAACTCGAATGCCATGCTATCCGAACCCTTCAGGCTGCAGATACCAAGTCATCGGCAGATTCTGAACGCCATACGAATCCATAAAGAGATTTCCGCGGCAGATCTGGCGCGACTCCATAATTTACAGCCATCCACACTCGTCTATATTCTTCGCGCGCTGAAGGAAAAGAAACTGATCGAGGTGAGCCGAATCAATGGTGAACTGCGATCAGCCGGCAAACCGCCGACGCTGTGGCGCCTTGTGCCCGAGACCGGATATATCATTGGTCTCGAAATCATTCCGAACGAGATGCGCGCGACCGTCATTGATTTCAGCTGCAACATCATCCACCAGGACCGTACGGGCGGTTTCGACAATGTGGGGCCGGAGAGGCTGAGCGTCGCAGTCGATGATTATTTCCATCAGTTGACCGGAGAGCTCCGGCTGGCCAAAAAGAACATCATCGGCGTCGGCATCGGCCTGACGGGTCTCGTGGATCGCGAGCGCGGCATTGTCCATTTTTCGCGCAAGCTCGAACTGCAAAACTATGCCATCGAAGAAAAATTGCGCGCGCTCCTCGGCCTGCCGGTCGAGGTGGTGAATGATGCCAATGCCGGCGCGCTGGGCATCAAGTGGCAGGTGGGTGAAACCGCTCAAGATGAGCCGAATGTGATCTTTATGACTCTGAATGAAAAGATTGGCTTTTTTGGCGCCGGACTTATATTAAATCATGTCCTGTACGAGGGGGCCAACGGGACGGCCGGTGAGATATTCGCTTCCCTGCCCACGCTCTCGGCGCTCTATGAACAGACCGTGGCGATAAAAGGCAGCGATTTTCCGCTCGTCCGCTTGCAGACGGAGAAGGGCAAGATAGGTATAGACGATGTCATCGCCTGCGCCCGAGGGGGGTGCGAGATGTCGCGCAGCATCATGCAGCGCTATCAGAATTTCATGGTCGAGGAGATCATCAGGCTGGTGCAGCTCTTGAATCCCAATGTCTTTGTCTTTGGCGGCGACATCACCGATGCCAAGGATTTGCTCTCTGACGCCATCGTACAGCAAGTCGGGATGAGACTACAGCAGATTTTCCCCACCGGCGTTCAGACGCCGACTATCCGCTTCTCCCGCTTTGGCATCTATTCCGTCTCTCTCGGCGCGACGGCACTGATCCTGCGCAAGATCTTTGCCTGACAAGCCCCCCGCCTGCAGATCCCCAAGCGGCGGGCCGACACCCACGCATTTCTGCAATGGTCAGCCCGCGCCGGTCATCTGATCAGCAGCATGCGTCCGGTCTTTGCATAGCCTTCAAACTGACAGCGATAAAAGTAGGCGCCGGATGGCACGTCGTGCGCACGCCAGCTGAGCATGTGGTGGCCCTGTCCGGCGTAGCCGTTGTGCAGAATGGCGACCGTCTGGCCAGAAGCGTTGTGAACGGACACCTGCACGTGACCCGGCCGTGGCAGGGTGAAGTCGATCACGGTGCGGCTGTTGAAAGGATTGGGATAATTCTGTCCCAGATCAAATGTCTTGGGCAGATCCAGCGCCGGCTGCTGGACATGCACGGATGAATAGTCGAATGGCTCATTCACCAGGTGCCAATAGTCTTCATTTTGTCCATCATAATCCCGCTGCAGATAATAGGTCAGCAGCGGCGTGCGCGCAAAGGAATCGAGCGGCGTCAGCGTCGCCGAGCTGTCGCTGGACCATTCGTAGACCGGAATGTCGTGCGGATTCAGCAGCGTGCTCATCCCTCGCTCCAGCGCCATGTGCAGCAGGCCAAAATTGCCCGGCTCATGCCCGCCCAGCCACAGGCCGATCGCATCGACGTGAAAGGGATTTTTGCCAAAGATGATGATGTTTGACATAAAATCTTTCGGTTTGCCATCATGCGGGCCTTTGTCGAAA
>JAFGJB010000045.1 GCA_016929295.1 Candidatus Zhuqueibacterota bacterium
CGATATGATTATTTTCCTGGCCGGCCTTGGTGAGCAGGTACCATTTGCCACTATCCTCATCGATGAAAATAGAGTTGTCGACTCCCAGACCCGGCACTCCGGAAGGGACGTTCATTCGGGTGGGGGCGCTCCACGGACCTTCGGGCTGAGCGGCGGTGACGAAATACATGCTGCCGCCGCCGCGGCCGAAGAAATGCCAGTAGACGCCGTTATACAGAACCATATGGCCGCCCCAGATGCCGCCGCCAGGACTGTTGCCGTATTGCGACCAGGACGCAGCCACCGGTTGCGCGATGACCTGCCAGTGCACCAGATCCGTGGAGCGATAGATTTTGGGTGTCGGATTGAACGAAGAGCCCGATGTATAAAAGCAGGCGCCAATTTTCGTCAAGGTGGGATCCGGGTGGTCCCCCGGGATGACCGGATTGATGAATGTGCGGAAGGACGCCGATTGTCCATATGAAATAGTGATGGCCAAAAGATGGGCAAAACAGATGACCAACATGACCTGCAGAATTCTATTGAGCATCGCGAAACTCCTTGGGTAAAAGTGAACCTGATTGCATGACCCGCTCTATGACATCTCTATCCATCCACGTCAAGGCTGTATGTCGGCAGAATTTTCTGGACAGAATGCGCAAATTCGAAGCTCTCTGGAGAGGATTTTCATCGAAAAGAATCAACCGCATGCAGGCTGTATGATGCCCGGACACACTGTCCGGGGCATTTTGATGGCACTCTATCCTAGTAGAATAATAGCTAAAATCAACTTTAAATGCAACTCTGAATTGGCTATTCGGGCAATGTCGCCGGCTGGCATATAAAGCATTCCTCGCCGGGCGCGAGAGAGAGGCCCTTGGCCTCCATTTCGTCTCTCTCAATTGACGACATATGAACGATCGTCCGTCCGAGCTGTGAAGTACTTTTAAATTTGAAATTCAATCCAGAGCGGATAATGATCAGATATGCGGTATGAGGTGGATAATTTGGTCAAGCCGAGATCCAGATAGACATGCGGCAGAAAATCAAATATGCCGCCGTTGGTGCAGGTCATGCCGATGAGCTGTATGGATCCCTCCGCGAACCAGGCGATCTGGTCATAAAAGTTGTCTTTTTGCGGATCCTGGGGATCGGCAAAAATTGTCCTGGGCGCCCCGTTCAGCGCCTGCGGGACGGTGAGTCCGGTTGAGGTGAAGGCTGCCCACAAGGGGCTGTCGCGGCGGTCGATGTTAAAGTCGCCGAGCGCCAACAGGTTATGATGCCACGCGTTCGATCGCGATGCCCAGTCGTGCATCCAGCGCGCAATGGCTCGCAATTCCGGAATTCTGTCGTGCGAGGCATCACCATAGTCGACATGCAGCGTGACCAGAATGAACGTCGTGTCACCTGTGCGGAAACTGACGGCATAGGGCGAACGGACGAATTGCTGCTTCAAGGCGTCCGGACTGATCTCGTCAAGCCACTCCTTGGGGATCACCAGTTCGCACGCCAATCCCGACAGCTTTAGACGCTGCGTATCAAAAATGAAAGCCATCCTCTCGCTGTTGCCGGCCGCGCCACGATTGACATCGGTCATGAGGAAAGCCCAGCGGTCGCCCAGATAGTGGATGGTATCGCGCAGGGCGCGCAGATCGCCCTTGACCTCCTGAATGGCGATGACATCGAAACGGGACAGTATATGAATGATGGCCAGCAGGCCGCGTAAATCCCGTTTCGGACTGTCCGTGGCCGCGGCAGTCCACTGGCGCGTCAACGATGCAAAAGCGCGCAGGTTCCAGGAGGCGATGAGCAGGTTGTGATCCGTTTTCCGCGGAATGGTCGAATCGAGCGCAGTGTTGAGACGCTCGATTTCGAGCCGGATGTTTTGCGGTGGTGGATCAAAGATCGTCGGCACAGGACCAGTCTCCTCAACATAAACTCTTTTTCGGTCAGGTCGCGTTGCATCGACTTGATTCCCGACCTTCGAGAGTTCATTATAGCCCATTCTGGCGGCGATGCGGACAGTTTTTTTGCCTTTATGCCAAGATTGAGAGTGCGGGATCGTTCTTCCGGCGTCTATTTTGTCCAAGTCAATGTCGGGCAATCTTGGCAATGGTATAAATGTCTGCTGATGAAGTAGGGCTCTTTTATAAATCAAGGCCAAAATTCATTTGATAATCCCCATCAAATTTCTTATTATATTCCATATCGACCAAGAAGAGGATTTCAAAATCGACCATCGAGGACATCATCCAGCTATCGAACGGGGCTGGAGTGTTCTTTTTTGATGGGCGAGAGTTTTTACGTATAATCATACAAATTAACCTGCAAGTGAGGGCAGTATGAAGGAAAAAGCATTTATATTGTTGGTGCTGTTCCTGGCGATTTCCTTGGCTGCGGAGGAGGAAACGCTGGTCGGCAACGAGATTCACAGCGGCGGCTACGGCGCGCCGGTGTGGAAACTCACTTCCATCAACGGCAGTACGACTTCATTGACTGGCGGACGTGGCGCCTGGCTGATCAATCACAAATTTGGCATCGGTGGCGGCGGATATGGCACTGTCACGGATGTCAATTCAGAGTTCACACGTGATAATCAACCTCTGTACATCCTTCTCGATTACGGCGGCGTCGAACTGGAGTATATTCACCAATCGGACAAAGTGCTGCATTGGACTGTGCATGCCTTGTTTGGCAAAGGAACCGTGAAGCTGCGGCAGCACAAGCCGGACCGGGATGTGCAGAGCGATGCCATTTACCTGGTCGAGCCCAGCTTGAACGCCGATGTGAATATCGCCACCTGGTTTCGGATTGGCGTTGGCCTCTCGTACCGTTACGCGATAGACCTGGATTTGGCGCCTCTGGCTTCATCGGCCATGAACGGCCTCTCAGGCTTGATCTGCCTGAAATTTGGCAGCTTTTAGGGCGCCAGTTTCGCGAGAAGCTGAATCGACAGTATCCCTCGCTAGCGGTCGCACTACTATTATTTTGGCCTGTTCTCTTGAACGAACGACACTGCCGTTCGACATCCTTTATAATCTGGATTATTCATAAATGCCTCACACAAAAACCCTAAGGCACATAAAAACATATTGTTAGGTCTGTTTTAAAAATTGTCCTTTTTTTTCGTGCTGTTGTTCGCATGATATTTAACTTTAATAAAATCAATCCTGGTGTTTTCGTATGAGTGAATTTTTCAGGATAAATGAGTGAAACAATGAAATTCCTGACGTGAAAGAATTTGATATGTCTCAAGCAGCCCCGACATCCAGACGCCACGACAACGATTGGCTCACCGTGCTGGCCATGCTGACCATTTTCTTCTTCCATTGCGCGCGCTTTTTCAATTTTGAAGATTGGCACGTGAAGAATAACCAGCTGCACGCGGGATTGAGCCTGTTCATCGCCGTGGTGGGACAGTGGATCATGCCGCTGTTCTTTCTGCTGTCGGGCATCAGC
>JAFGJB010000046.1 GCA_016929295.1 Candidatus Zhuqueibacterota bacterium
AAGGCCGCCCTGGGTTCGAGCTGGGTGGCGTAATGACCGCTACCGCCGTCGCTCTCATCATAGTGCGGCGTCTCCGGCCAGAGGCTGCGAAATGGCGCCATGGAATCCTCCGGCACCAGCATTTCCGCGTGCGGGATGGTGCACGCCAGGTAGAGGAAGAACGGCTCATTTTGGCGGCGCCTGATGAAATCAAGTGACGCATCGACGATCAGGTCATGCGAGTATCGTCCGCGCCGACCGTCTTTGTTCTCTTCAATGATCTGTTTTTCGCTATTCTTCCACAGATAGTCGGTGTAATAGAAATGAGCATGGCCCTGGTTGAGGTAGCCGAAAAATTCGTCCACGCCCTTTTTATCCGGCTGACCGCTCGTCGTCATCACCCCGAGTCCCCACTTGCCGAATACACCGGTGCTGTAGCCGTGTTGTTTGGCGATCTCGGTGATGGTCAGATCGTGCGGTCGCAGCTCCAGACAGGCGCCAAAGCCAAACGGACCGGTCTCGTAATTGCCGCGCACCCACGAGTGGCCGGTGTGCAGGCCGGTCATCAGACTGGCGCGCGACGGCGCGCACACGGTGGAACCGGCATAGTGATCGGTGAACAGCAAACCTTGCGCTGCCATCTTGTCGAGGTTGGGCGTATTGAATTTGGTCTGACCGAAACAGCTCAGATCGCCGTAGCCGAGATCATCGGCGAGGATGAGGATGATGTTCGGTTTGCGCTTGCGCCTTATTGAGCACGAGGGAAGCAGGGAGACAGTTGATAGACCCAGCGAAGATGAAACAAGACTTTTCAGGAATTGACGTCGTTGCATGAGGTTTTTCCTTTAAATGAAACCGCCAAGAACGCCGAGGATCGCCGAGAAATAACAATTCGATTTCTGTGGCACGAGAACTCGGCGTTCTTCTGCGGCCTCGGCGGTTCTAATCAATTGGACCATTCTGTTCAAACATCCGTTTGTGATGCCTCTGCTGATTTCAAATGATGGTATGAAAATATTTTATATATTTCAATAAAAAATACGACCTGGTGGGGGCGCCTCACATTGACTTGGTGTCCCGCCTACGTCCTTGATAGATTTTACCTCATTGTCGCTATTTCTGATCAATGTGCCTAGAAATATCTTGCATTTCGCCGTACACAGATGTAATTTGCACTCGTTCGAAGGGATAAAAGCGCGTATGAGAGACCTATTACACGTTCTGCTCTCTCTTTTCTTGCTGCTGACGGCGTGCGACAGGACGGATCAACAGCTTGCCGGTGACCAAAATCTGCAGATGGCAGTCGAATATGTCGGCCGCGCCGCCTGCAAGGAGTGTCATCCACTCCAGTACGGACTTTATATCGGCTCGGATCACGATGAGGCGATGGACATCGCTACGGATTCGACTGTGCTGGGCGATTTCAATACGACATTCACCCATCTTCGCATCACGTCGCGATTTTTCAAAAAAGATGGTCAATTTTATGTCAATACCGAGGGGCCGGATGGGCAGCTGCACGATTACAAGGTGATGCACACCTTCGGCATTCGTCCCCTGCAACAATATCTCATTGAATTCCCGGCCGGGCGCTACCAGATGCTGCCGCTGTGCTGGGACACACGGCCGCGACAACAGGGAGGACAGCGCTGGTTCCATATTTACGATCAGGAACGAATTGCTCCTGACGATATCCTCTTTTGGACTCGAATGGCGCAGAACTATAACTATATGTGTTCGGAATGTCATTCGACAAATGTGCGCAAGAACTATGACCGATTTACCGAGACCTATAACACCACCTGGTCTGAGATTGATGTCTCCTGCGAGGCCTGTCATGGGCCGGGCTCGGAACACGTCCGCTGGGCTGATGCGGATGCTAAAGGCCAAAAGATTGATGTAGAGGGTTACCTCGGACTAGTCATTCGACTGAAGGATACGGATAATGCAACCTGGGTTTTGCGCGATGTGGAAAAAGGCACGGCGGAGCGAACGGCGCCGCGCAGCGACCGTCGCTTGATAGACACCTGCGCTCGCTGTCATTCGCGTCGATCGATCATTAGTGAGGACTATGTGTACGGCGCCTCCTACCTCGATGCGCATCGTCCCAGCCTTCTCGAAGGCCACCTCTATTTCGCCGATGGTCAGATCCTGGAAGAGGTCTATGTGTATGCCTCTTTTCTGCAGAGTAAAATGTATATGGCGGGTGTGAACTGCAAAGATTGTCATGAACCTCACAGTGGCAAGATTTTTGTGCAGGGCAATGCACTGTGTTATCGTTGCCATACGCCGGCCACATTTGGCGGCCGGGAACATCATTTTCACGATCCGGAAAAAGAAGGCAGCCTGTGCGCCGAATGTCATATGCCGGAAAGAACCTATATGGTCGTCGATCCCCGCCGTGACCACAGCATGCGGGCGCCGCGGCCCGATTTGTCGGATCGACTGGGGACGCCGAATGCCTGCGTAAAATGCCATCATGAAAAATCGAATCAGTGGGCCGCCGACTATACCCAAAAGTGGTACGGCGCGCTCGAAAAGGGCGCGGCGCATTATGGCGAAATTTTTTATGCCGGTCGACGTCGCTATGCCGAAGTGGCGGATGACCTTGTCGATCTTGCTAATGACAAAAGTCGAGCGCCGATGATTCGCGCCACCGCCTTGAGCTTGTTGCAGGGATATCCGACGTCGAGCACATTCGAGACACTGAAGAAAAATGTCAAAGATGCCGATCCCATCATTCGAGCTGCGGCCGTCGAATCATTTGCCATCGTCGATGTGAATGAACGATTTCCACTCATCAAAGGTCTTCTCACCGATTCGGTTCGACTCGTCAGAATTTCCGCCGCCCGCTCGCTGGCGGCGGTTGCGAATTTATCACTATCCGACAAAGAATTGCTGCAAACGGCAACGGACGAATACAAAGAGACGCAGTACATCAATGCGGATCACGAAACGGCTTTGCTGAATTTAGCCATATTGGCGTTGCAGCAGGGCGACCTGGAAGAAGCTGAACAAGCGTATAAAAAGGCCATCGAGATCGAGCCTCTGTTTGCACACAGCTATATTAATCTGGCCGATTTGTATCGCCTGCAGGAGCGAGAAAGTGACGCTGAAAAGACATTGCTGAGCGCCCTCGCCATCGATCCCGATTTGGCGGAGATACATCATGCGCTCGGCCTCGCTTATGTGCGGCAAGGACAATACGAACGCTCCCTCGACTATTTGAAAAAAGCCGCTGAGCTGTCTCCGGAGACATCGTATTTCACTTATGTCTATGCCATCGCTTTGCACTCGACGAGCAAAACAGATGCAGCGCTGGATGTATTGGCGGATGGCTTGCGACGCCATCCGTATGATCGCGACATCCTCTTCAGCCTCGCGACGCTGAACAGAGATATCGGGCGCATTGATTCAGCACTGGAATATGTGGTGAAATTGGTGGACTATTTCCCGGAAAATACTGATTATAAAAAATTTGAGCAGCAATTGCAGGCACTGCGCCGGAATGCTCTGTGAGAATGGCCGTTCGTCTTCGAGGAGTGAGGTGAGGTTATTTGCAAAAAAAATATGATATCTGCTGTCGAACAGAGTGACAAGAGCGGGGAAAATTTATCATACGGAGGTTGGTGTGAAAAAGATGATTGTATTGTCGACCCTCTGCGCATTGGTTGCCGTGAATGTTAAAGCCCAATATGCCGCCTATGATGATGAAAATTGGCGCAATGAATTTTCATTGCTGAGCTGGATGCCGGGTCAGAGCGGCACGATCACCATTCAAGGCGTCGAGTACGATGCCGATCTGGTTTTTGACAAGCTCATTCGCAAAGTCAATTGGTCGCTCAATTTGAAATACGAAGGCCGCCGCGACTTGTGGATGATCCAGTGGAGCGGGGCGTTTACTAAAAGTTTTGACATGAGCGATGAACGCGATGTTGAGACCGCACTCACGCTGACCGACGCGACAATCGGATTCATGCCCTGGTGGGAGCGGTTTTATCTGCTCGCCGGTGGACGCTATTTTGATGTGAGCGGCGAAGCCGTCGACAAGACGGGCCAAGAAATTGAAAAAAAGACGGCGAGCAAAGGCTGGTTCGATCTTTTCCTCGGCGCCCGCTATGAAATTCCCGTCACCGATCGGTTCGCCATCCGTCTGCGCGGCGATGTCGGCGGACTCGGCTCGACCCTCAGCTGGAGCACAACAGCATCCTTCAGGTGGAGCATCACCAACTTTGCCCTCGAAGCCGGCTATCACACGTGCGGTGCGGACTATCAAGATGGCAGCGGTGAAAAATTCAAGTATGACGTAGTGACGACAGGTCCAGGAATTGGCATCACGTTTCTTTTCTAGACTCATCACATAAAGGCGCCAGGACGCAAAAAATTTCCCTTGCGTTGGGAAAAAAAGATGAACAATAGCTACAAATGAGTCTTTTTCCTTTGCGTCTTTGCGTGAGGCCTTTTGGTTTGTCTGAATTCATTAGTCTATTATGCTGAAAAGTTTTGCTATTTTGGCAATCTTTTAAACAGTCAAAAAAGTGAAACGTGAAACGTCAAACGTGAGACGTTACAATTAGGCTCGTTCCAGGCGATAAAACGTCTCACTTTTCACGTTTCACTTGCAGCTATGCTGCGCTAGGATTTTTTCATGTTTTATTCCGGGTGCTGATCCCCTGTTGACATGATCTACTCAGTAGGGAAGAACCGAGGAGCAAAATGTATCGACGTGTCTTTCTCTCATTCTGGCTATTTCTTCAGTTGGCCGCTGCGCAATCACCCTATCGATCGTATTCCTCGGCGGACAACATCCTCCTCGGCGTCACGGCTGCGGGCGGCTTGACTGCCCATATCTTGGCAAAGAACATGACGCCGCTCACGCCGGAGCAGGCGGCGCTTCTCGATCGCGACGACATCAATCGATTCGACCGTCCGGCCACTTTTAATCTCTCCCAACGGGCGGCGACATGCAGCGATTACGGCATGCGCGCCGGTCTGCTGTTGCCATTGGCGCTGTTAGCGGACGCGAACATGCGCTCCGAGTCCGAAAAACTTGCCTATCTCTATCTCGAGACCATGGCCATCACCGGCGTGCTGACTGAATTGACCAAAGTCACTGCCCAGCGAATCCGCCCCTGGGTTTACAACGAAAATGTGCCGCTCGAAAAGAAAGAGGGTGCGGAAGCGAAAAAATCTTTTTTTTCCGGCCATACATCGGCAGCCTTTGCTGGAGCGGTCTTTTTTGCCAAAATATTCAACGATTTTCATCCCGATTCCAGGTGGACGCCCTATGTGTGGGCGGGCTCTCTGACGCTGTCGTCGGCCGTGGCCTATTGGCGCGTGCGCGCGGGACGGCACTTCCCGACCGACGTGATCGCCGGCGCTATCGTCGGCGGCGCTGTGGCTTATCTCATCCCCGAGCTGCATAAGCGAGAAAATTCGAACACCACTCTCTTTGCTTCGAACAATGGGACAATGATGATCAGCGTGCGCTTTAATTTTTAAACTGCCGGATTTCGGATAGAATTCTATATTTTATCGGAGAGTCGATCAGGATGCAAAAGCGATCGCTGCTGCTGTTGACGTTTTGTAGCCTCGTCTTGTTTTCTTGTTCGCGGAATATAATCGAAACACCTCCAAACATCATCTGGCTCGTGGCCGAGGACATCAGCCCGGCTTTGGATTGCTATGGTGATGAATTTGCCACGACACCGAATATCGATGCCCTGGCGGCCCAAGGAATCGTCTATGACAACGCTTTTGCCACAGCGCCCATCTGCGCACCGTCGCGTTCCTGTTTGATAAGCGGCCTGTACGCCACATCGCTCGGCACGCAGCATCTGCGCTGTGAGATTCCGTTTCCCAACTCGTTGAAAACGCTGCCCGAACTGCTGTCTCAAGCGGGCTATTTTACCTCCAACCGATAGAAGAGTTGTATGATTTGCAAGCCGATCCGCATGAGCTGAATAATGTGGCGGACGATCCGGCTTTGCAAAAGATAAAAGCCGAATTGTCCGGTGAATTGCACAACTGGATGCGTGACTACGGCGATCTCGGCTTGCTGCCGGAAGCGGAATATATGATCCGCTCCGTAAGTTCGCCTTATGAATATGCCAGAGAAAGCGCAGATTTCCAGATTGATAGAATTCTGGCGGCCGCTGAAATGGTTGGCAAAGCCGGGGAAAATGCACTGGTGGAAAATTTGCTAGATGCCGACAGCGGCGTGCGATATTGGGCGGTCATCGGCATTCGGCAATTGAGCGAAGTGGCGCCAGCCACGTTCGCTGCGCTTCAATCACTCCTGGACGACCCTTCTCCGAGCGTGCAAATTGCTGCCGCCGAGGTGCTGTGTCATTTCGGTGATGATCCTGTGGCTGTTGACCGTCTGGGATTTTGGGTGATAGATGAGCGTCCCACTGTGGCGCTGCAAGCTGCGCGTTCCATTCAGCTCATTGGCGAAAAGGCCCGGCCGTTGATTCCCATTCTATACAAAGTGCTGGAGAAAAATCGCGGTGAACCGGGAGCACGTCTCAAATACAAGGACTTTAATTACGCCGTTTTCACGAGCTGGTCGATGGAATGGGCATTGCAGGAGTTGGGTGAAGAGATAAAGGTGAATTGATCGCCAAAATCAGTTCAGCGTAGCGATAGTGCAGGATATCCGTCTTGATCTACTTTGCCATTTGAAAAGCTCTGTGATCGATCCCCAACTTGCGCATCCGCGCCCGCAATGTGTTCGGATGGATCTCCAGTAATGCCGCGGCGCCGGCGCGACCCTCGATCCTGCCGCGCGCGATGAGGAGCGCCCGCTCGATATGCTCCTTCATCACCTGATTCAGCGAATGGAAAGGCGCGCCATCATCTTGCGCGGCCAGCGGCGCCGGCACGGCCTGCTCCTTTCCTTGCACCGTCCAGCCCAGCGCCGTATTCACCGCCAGCCCCTTGCCGTTGCCGAGCAGCGCCGCTCGATCGATGACGCTGGCCAGCTCGCGGATGTTGCCGGGCCACGGATAAGCGCGTAGAAGCACCAGGTCGTCGGCCGTTGGAAGCTGCGGCGGCAGCATGAATCGAATCGCAGCCTTTTCGGCGAAGTGGCGCGCCAGCGCCGGTATATCATCCGGCCGCTCGGCCAGCGCCGGCAGCAAGATCGGGAACACGGCGATGCGATACCATAAATCCTCGCGAAAGGCGCCGCGCTTGACCATCGCCGCCAGATCCTGGTGCGTCGCCACCACGATGCGCACGTCGACGTGGATCGGCTGTCTGCCGCCGACGCGCTCGAGCCAGCCGTCCTGCAGGATGCGCAGCAGGCGAACCTGTCCGGCTAAGGGCAGCTCACCGATCTCGTCCAGAAAGAGGGTGCCGCCGTCAGCGCGCTCGAACCAGCCTTTGTGGCTGGCCGTGGCGCCGGTGAAGGCGCCCTTTTCGTGGCCGAACAGCTGCGAGTCGATGAGCTCGGCCGGAATGGCGCCGCAATTGACCCGCAGGAAGGGTCCCTGCGCGCGCGGTGAGAGGCGATGGATTTCCCGCGAGATCAGTTCCTTGCCCGTGCCGGTCTCGCCGAGCAGCAGCACCGGCACGTTGGAGGGCGCGACCAGCTGCACCCGCGACATCACCTGCCGCAAGCCGGAGTCCGCGCCGATGATGACATCGCCTATCTGGTCTCGATGCAGACGCTGCAGCAGAAACCGTTTGTCCGCTTCCGCCGCCTCTCGCAGGTGGTCGAGCTCGCGCAGACGCAGATGATTTTCCAGCGCAATGGAAAAGGGCTCGAGGATGATGCCGAACATCTCTGCATGCTTGTCGCTGAATGATTCGTCCGCAGCGGTGCTGAACAGCAGCAGACCGAGCAGGTCGTTCTCTTTTTGCAGCAGCCCGATCAGGGCGTCGCGCGCCGGCGCAGCCAGTAGGGCGCGCAGACCGGCGTCGTCGACGTGATCCTCGTGCAGATGCAGAATCTTTTCAGCCCGGCAACGTTTCACTATCTGCTCCCACTCTGCCTGACTCAATGGCAGCACGGCGCGTGGATAGGAGGGGGGATTCTCTCGCGCATGCCCGACAGCGACGGTCTCGAGACTATTCTTTTCCACATCAAATCGTCCCACCAAAATCTCCTCGAGGGGAATGTGCTGCGCCAGCAAGTGCGCGATATTGACGCACGATTTGTCGATCTCGATCTCCCAGCACGCCTCCCGCCAGAGCTGCGACAGGATGTCGTTGAATTTCTCCATCTTTACACCATCAAATATGGTTGATAGCTACAAAATATGGTAGTAATAACTCTCAAATATGGTGAAAATAATGGTCACATGCAAATGAAAAAGGATCTAACTTGCTGGTTTTATTGAGCTGTCATCGCAACAAGCGGTTGGCATCCCAATTGCATGGATGAAAATGGATAGGACTGTGGCCGTATTCGCAACGGAGGAGAAAATGTTCTGCAAGCAGTCAAAGATCGTCCTGCGGCGTCTCTGCGTCATTCTGGCGTGTGCCGTCCCTTTACTTTCAGCCGACCTCGATATCCTGAATGTCTCTTATGATCCGACGCGGGAGTTGTATCAAGAGTTCAATGCCGCGTTTGCCAGATACTGGCGGGGGAAAAGCGGCCAGATCGTCGTCGTCAAACAATCGCATGGCGGTTCGAGCAAGCAGGCGCGCGCCGTCATCGACGGTCTGCGGGCGGATGTGGTCACCCTGGCGCTGGCGTATGATATCGATGCCATCGCCGAACAGGCAGGACTGCTGCCGGCCGACTGGCAAAAGCGCCTGCCGCACAACAGCGCGCCGTATACCTCGACGCTCGCCTTTCTAGTGCGCAAAGGCAATCCGCAAAAGATCGCGGATTGGGATGATTTGATCAGGCCGGGCCTATCGGTCATTACACCCAATCCGAAAACGTCGGGTGTCGCGCGGTGGAACTATCTCGCCGCCTGGGGGTATGCGCTCAAGACCAGGAGCAACGATGCGAACGTGGCCAGAGAATTCATCACCGCGCTGTTCAAAAACGTGCCGGTTCTCGATTCCGGCGCCCGCGGCGCCACCACCACTTTTGTCGAGCGCGGCATCGGCGATGTGCTGATCAATTGGGAGAATGAGCTGCTGCTGATCGCAAAATTGCACCCAGGTGACTATGAGATCATCGCACCCTCACTCAGCATCCTGGCCGAACCGACCGTGGCGGTGATCGACAGGGTGGTGGACAGACGCAAGACGCGCGCCGTTGCGCAGGCGTACCTCGAGTACCTCTATTCGGAGGAGGGACAGGAGATCGTTGCCAGGCACTTTTATCGCCCCCATTCGGCGGCCGTCATGGCCAAATATGCCGCCCAATTTCCGCAGATCACCCTCTTCACTATCGATGAGGTTTTCGGCGGCTGGCAAAGAGCACAAAAGGAACATTTTGCTGATGGCGGCATATTTGACAAGATTTATCTTGTCAAATGACCGGCGAACCGGAGACGGGATCATAAGCAGAACTCGAGATCATCTGCGATCATGTATGTTCTGCATAGCGTGGTAAAAAGGAGCTGTATGCGGGCCAATTTAGTGAAAAAACAGCGGGTGATTCCTGGATTCGGGCTGACAATGGGATACTCCTTGCTCTATCTCAGCTTGCTGGTGCTGATTCCGCTCGCCGGAATTTTTCTGAAAACAACCACCTTGAGCTGGGCGCAGTTTTTCGAAACCGTTGCGGCGCCGCGGGCGCTGGCTTCTTATCGTTTGAGCTTTGGCGCCTCCGCCGTCGCGGCGCTGCTGAATGCCTTTTTCGGCTTTATCGTCGCGTGGGTGCTGGTGCGCTATCATTTTCCGGGCAAACAGATCATCGACGCCATTGTCGATCTGCCGTTTGCCCTGCCGACGGCCGTCGCCGGCATCGCCTTCACTGCTCTTTATACGACGAATGGCTGGATCGGCAGATGGCTGGCGCCATTGGGAATAAAAGTGGCCTTCACGCCCGTCGGCGTCATTCTGGTTCTTACATTCATCGGCCTGCCGTTTGTCGTGCGCACGGTGCAGCCGGTTCTGCAAGATATTCAACCCGACATTGAAGAAGCGGCTGCTGTGCTCGGCGCCCGTCGCACACAGACTTTTACCCGTGTGCTCTTGCCAATGCTCTGGCCGGCATTGGTGACCGGATTTGCCATGGCGTTCGCGCGCGCTGTCGGTGAATACGGCTCGGTGATCTTTATCTCCGGCAATATGCCGATGCGCACCGAGATCACGCCGCTGCTGATCATCACCAAACTGGAGCAGTATGACTATGCCGGCGCCACGGCCCTGGCGGTCGTCATGCTGCTGGTCTCTTTTGCCCTGCTGCTGCTCATCAATACGCTGCAGTGGTGGACCCGCCGGCAGAGAGTTTGATCTTCTCGGCAAGAGGCAAAAGACGATATGAGGCGTAGATGATACCTGTTCACTGCCAAAATAACTCTCACAAGAAGCGAGTTTCTGATGTTGCGCCATAAGGCACAGTCGGCCCGTTCTGTCAGCGCACGCGTGCGCACCGAGCCGCGCGCGGTGCGCATTGTGCTAATCCTGGCCGCGCTGGGCTTTTTAGCCCTGTTCATATTCCTGCCGGTGGTGATCGTCTTTGTCTCGGCGTTGCAGAAGGGCTGGCAGTTCTATCTGTCGGCCATCGGCGAGCCGGATGCGCTGGCGGCCATTCGTCTGACACTGCTCGCTGCCGGCATTGCCGTACCTCTGAATCTGCTCTTCGGCGTAACAGCCGCGTGGGCCATCGCCAAATTTGATTTTAAAGGAAAGAATCTGCTCATCACCCTGATCGATCTGCCCTTCTCCGTGTCGCCGGTCGTATCGGGCATCATCTTTGTCCTCATCTTTGGTCTGCATGGCTGGCTGGGCCCCTGGCTGGATCAGCACGATATTCGCATCATCTTCGCCGTGCCGGGCATTGTCCTGGCCACCCTCTTTGTCACTTTTCCGTTCATCGCGCGCGAGCTGATTCCCCTGATGCAGGCGCAGGGCATTGACGAGGAAGAAGCGGCCCTGTCGCTGGGCGCGAACGGCTGGCAAACCTTCTGGCGGATCACGCTACCCAATATCAAATGGGGTCTGCTCTACGGCGTCATCCTGTGCAATGCGCGCGCCATGGGCGAATTTGGCGCTGTCTCTGTAGTGTCGGGCCACATTCGCGGCCTGACCAACACGCTCACCCTGCATGTGGAGATATTGTATAACGAGTACAATACAGCGGCGGCTTTTGCTCTGGCTTCATTATTGGCATTCTTGGCGCTCGTGACGCTGGTCGCCAAGAGCATCGTCGGATGGAAATCACAACAGCAGCTCAAGGCGGTCGAGCAATCGCCGCCGGGGAGAAAGCCGTATGAGAATTGAAGTGCAGAATATGACAAAACGGTTCGGCGCGTTCACGGCGCTCAACAACATCAGCCTGCAGGTGCAGACCGGCGAACTGCTCGCTCTGCTGGGGCCTTCCGGCTGCGGCAAGACCACGCTGCTGCGCATTTTAGCCGGCCTGGAGTTTTCCGATGCGGGATCGATCCGCTTTGACGGTGAGGATGCGACCGGCCAGAATGTGCGCGCCCGGCGCGTCGGTTTTGTCTTTCAGCATTACGCCCTGTTTCGCCACATGACGGTGTTCGAAAACATCGCCTTTGGTTTGCGCGTCCGTCCCCGATCTCAACGGCCTGCGCGGGTAGAGATCACGGAAAAAGTGACAAACCTGCTTCGTCTGGTCAAACTGCAGGAGCTCGCGCAGCGCTATCCGGCACAGCTCTCGGGCGGGCAGCGACAGCGCGTGGCGCTGGCGCGCGCCCTGGCGGTCGAGCCGCGCGTGCTGCTGCTCGATGAGCCCTTTGGCGCCCTCGACGCCAAGGTGCGCCAGGAGTTGCGTCGCTGGCTGCGGCGGCTGCACGAAGAGATACACATCACGACGATATTTGTGACGCATGATCAGGAGGAAGCGCTGGAGGTCGCCGACCGCCTGGTGATCATGAACAGCGGCGAAATTGAGCAGATCGGCACGCCGGAGCAAGTCTATCACCATCCGGCCAACGCCTTTGTCTTTCATTTTCTCGGCGATGTCAACCTGTTCCGCTGTCGAACTGAAAATGGCTATCCCCTGATCATCGGACATGTCACACCAGAACAGCCTGGTGAGGCTGAGGAGAATGTGGCTGAGAAAGCCTTTGTCAGGCCACACCTATTCAACATTTCCACACAGGCGCACGGCGTCAACGAGATCAAAGGCAAAGTGGTGCATATCAATCCGGCCGGACCGACGGTGAAAATCGAGATTATGAGCGAATGGGGCGAAATAGTGCATGCGCATATCTCCCAGGAACAGTACGCCGAACTGCAATTGTGCCCGGGTGCGCAGGTTTTTCTGCAACCAAAGCAGATGCAAATTTTTCCTGACTGAATCCGAGATGGCGTCAGCGTAAAACATCAGTTACAGTTATAATGCCGGTATTCGGACAAAGCACCCCAAAATAAGGACGAAAACGACGCCAATGCAAAACCCGAGGGCGTTTTGCCCCTGCAGTTCAGTTGCTTCACCCGCATAAACACCGTGCTGCTTATAACTCATGTTTTACGCGTCAGCTGTCTTTGCAACTGAAAATTTGACAGAATTGCTTAAATTAGGCTGGAAAAACAGCCGGAGAAGGAGTCATCTCATGAAACGAATTTTGAAAGTCGTTTTACCTCTTTTTCTCATCTTAAGCCATGGTCTCATCGCCGAGGTGCGCGCACAGGAAAAGACAGTGGATATCTCCGGTCAAATCCGTCTGCGCGGCGAAAGCAGCGACAAGGATTTTGATGGCGCCACAGGTGCGACTGATTATACCCTCTTGCGAACCCGGCTCAATTTTCAATTCGGCCTCCTCGGCCATGTCACTGCCTATGCGCAGTTGCAGGATTCGCGCGTCTATGGCGAAGAGGGCGCAGACGGAGCGACGAACACCCTGACGTCGATCAGCAATGTCGATCTGAGTCAGGGCTATGTGCAGATCGATGACTTGCTCTTTCCCTGGCTGGCGGCAAAATTCGGTCGCCTGCGCTTGAATTATGGCGCGCAGCGACTGATCGGCGCCAATGAATTCAGCAATGTGGGGCGCTCTTTTGACGGCGTCGTCGTCATGCTCACCTTTGAGAATTTTCAGATCGATTTGATCCATTCCACCTTGTACGAGTCGTCGCAGGCGCCGGACACCCTCGATGGCGATCAACAGCTCACCGGTGTCTGGATGACCTTCAACCAGGCGAAATCGTCGCTCTTTCACCTGTATGTCCTGACAGACCAGGACTGGCGCCAAAATGCAGCGGGTGATCCGCGGCTCAATCGTGCAACCCTCGGCGGTCGCTACGAAAACACCATGGCCAATTGGGGACTGGAAATGGAGGCCAACCTGCAGACCGGTGTAATGGATTTTGACCGCGATATTCTCGCCCTCTACATGAGCGGCGCGCTGAGCTATCATTTCGCCGGCAGCAGCAAACCGCAGCTTGCTATCGGCGTCGACTATCTCTCCGGCGACAAGGCCGACACGGAGGCGTACGAATGTTTCAACACGCTCTTTCCGGCACGACATAAACACTTTGGCTATATGGATTACTTTCTCAACATCCCCACTGACACGCGCCAGCTCGGTCTGATCGATATGATGGCAAAAGCCAGGCTGTCGCCACGACAGAAATTCCGTCTAGAGGGAGATCTGCACTTTTTTCGCCTGTCCCAGGATGCCGGGCTCAGCGATGGATTAAGCACAGACCTCGGCACTGAGCTCGATATGGCGTTTGGTTACGACTATTGCCCGTCGGTGAATTTCACCCTCGGCGGCGCTGCTTTTTTGCCTGGCCAGGTCATGAAAGAATGGTACGGCCAGGACCTTTCCTTCTGGTTCTATGCGCAAACGACGGTCAATTTCTAATCCATTGTCGATAAAAAATGGTGCTTGCAATCTCTTGCTCGATGACGTAACTTGTCGTCATTGATCACTTCACTGGTCGAGGATTGTGATATGTTGAGAAAAAGATGCATTTACCTGTTCGTCGTGTTGCTGCTCGTCACAACATGTTCAAAAAAATCGACAGAACCGGGCAACACAGTCCCGAAAGACACCTGGCCGTTTGCTCCGCCGTCCAGTGAGCCGCTGGACGCCTTTGCGATGAACGCCACAATCGGCCGAGGCTTGAACATGGGCAATTGCCTCGAAACGGCGGCTGAGGGCCAGGGGGGATTTGTCATCGAGGACGATCATCTGCGCGCCATCGCCGCGGCCGGATTCAACTCGATCCGCCTGCCCATCACCTGGTCGACGCGCACGCAGACGTCGCCTCCCTATACGATCGATCCGCAGTTCTTCCTCCGCGTCGATCACATCGTGCAGACAGCATTGTCGTTAGGACTGGTCGTGGTGATGAATGATCACCACTTTGACGAGCTGAACGAAGATCCGGCGACGCACCGGCAGTGGCTGTTGAAAATATGGGAACAGGTTTCAGCGCGTTATCAAAACTATCCGGATGAGCTTTTTTTTGAAATTCTGAACGAGCCGCACGGCGCCTTCAACAGCAGCGCCGCTCTGTGGAATCAGTTGGCAAAAGAAGTGCTCGCCATCATTCGCCAGACCAATCCGTATCGCATGGTGGTCATCGGTCCGATCAGCTGGAATGCCGTCGACCACATCCCGACGCTCGATCTGCCGGAAGACGACCGGGGATTGATCGTCACCTTTCACTACTATTGGCCTTTCCAATTCACCCATCAGGGCGCCAGCTGGGCCGGCGAGGAGGCGAACAGCTGGCTCGGCACCATCTGGCTGGGATCGCCGGCCGAGCGCAAAGCCGTGGCCGATGATTTCGACCGCGCTGTCAGCTGGGCGCAGCAGCATGATCGTCCCCTGTACCTGGGCGAATTCGGCGCCTATGAGAAAGCGGATGACAATTCGCGCTACCGCTGGACCGATCACATCGCCCG
>JAFGJB010000047.1 GCA_016929295.1 Candidatus Zhuqueibacterota bacterium
ACGAAATTGGCGATATACTCGCTGTATTTTTCAGCTTTCTTGCGTTTGATTTTGATAGGAACATGCGTTTTCTTCGCTGCGCGTCTGTTGAGCGCGAACATGACTATCATTTGCAGCAGGAAAACGCTCATGAACAGCCACGCATTCCATATGCCAATTTTAAGAGTCGCCATTTACAGTATCCATCGAAAGGCCCTTCATTTTCCGTTTCATCAACAAAAGTCAACAGTCCATGCCGCTGTTGCCTTTGTCGTATGTTAATAAAGTAATCGATGATTTTCAACCATTATCACAAGCGCGAAAGGGATCATTCCGCAAAATCCTTGATTTGCAGGCACTATAATCTGGTTTTTCATATCCACTCAAAGTTGATGATTAGCTGTTATGAGTAAATTATGTGGAGTTTTGCATTGTATGTATAGCACATTTTCAATTCTGACAAGCAAATACTGCTCTCAGCGGCTCTGTTTAGTCGTTTTCTGTGTTCTCTTTTTGAATGCGGTTCACGGGCAAACAGTCAAGTTTACGGACGTCGTAACCACTCTGAATGTGCCCGGCAACACCAGAGGGGAGCCGCCTCGAAGTTGTTATGGGCATGGCGTCATCATGGGAGATATCAACAATGATGGTCGTCCCGATATCTATATCTCAAATGCCGTGCGCTATGCGAACAAACTTGCTGAAACACTTTATATCAGCATCCCGGGTGGAAAATATCAGGAAAATGATCAGGCGCGCGGTGTCAGCGACAATTATGGCTGGACCGGCTCGCACGGCATCTGTTTTGTTGATTATGATAATGATGGTGACTATGATATTTTCAATGCGACCACCGACGACCGCAACCGCCTGTACCAGAATGACGGCAATGGCTTTTTTGCCGATGTGACGGACGCAGCGCAATTGCCGCTCAATCGCACTGTTTTTCCGGGCTTTGACAGCGAACCTTATGGCTACGGCACGCGGGGAGTGGTCGCTTTCGATGCCAACAATGATGGCTTTATGGACCTCCTGGGTGTGAACTGGGGGCCGGCGGAAAATCGCTATGATCTGAACGTGGCCATTGTCATCCCGCCGCAACCCAATGAGTTCTATCTCAACAAGGGTGACGGCACATTTTTAACGATTGAAAATAGCGGTCTGACGCATCCCCCGAACACCAGTTATATGGGCACACAGGGTGTGACAGCCGCCGACGTTGATAATGACGGCGATATGGACATCCTGATCGTCCATCGAAATTACACGTCGATAACAGAGGATGGCAGGGTAATCAACGACTTTAATCGAGAGGTGCAAGTATTTAACCAGCTCATGATCAATGACGGCCATGGCAATTTCACCAATGAGTCTGTCGAAAGAGGACTCGATGATGCCTGGAATGACGCCAACGGCGCCACTTTTGCCGATTTTGATAATGACGGCGATCTTGATCTCTTTGTTCCGCCAAAAGATAAATCCCGAACCTACCTGACCGCCTATCAAAATGACGGGAATGGATATTTCCGTAACATTAGCAAGACTTTGCAAATCCCGCAGGCGGGATTCAGCACCTTTTTCCTCGATGCCGATAATGACACCGATCTCGACATCATTGTCACGCGAACGCGCAGCGTCTCATCTTTTTACGAGAATGTCGGCGGTGGCGTTTATCAAGAGATCAAAAATGCGGGCGTCGAAATTCCATCCGTTGATCCCCGCGGCGGCGCTGTCGGCGACATCGACGACGACGGTGATCTGGATCTTTATATTGCTGACGCCAACAAAGATGCTTATCCCATCTACAGCAACCGTCTGTTCCGCAATGATCAAAAAACCGGCAACCACTGGTTGAAAATCACCGGCCGCGGCCCTGGTGGCGATATGGGCGGCTTTGGTACGAAAATCTGGGTTTTCGAGCGCGGATTCATGGATGATATGAGCCGCCTGCTGGGCTATCGCCAGGTGATAAACGCCTACGGCTACCTCTGTCAGGATGATCCCGTGCAGCATTTTGGCCTGGGTATGCGCGACAGCGTCGATGTCAAAGTGCAGCTCCTCGACGGCACAACGCTGTTCATGAACGCGGCGCCGGCAAAAAAACGACTATTCTTCACCCGCCCCCGGCAGGTGACCAAAATCAGCGGCGATCAACAGAGCGGTCCCGGCTTCACCCAGCTTGCACAACCGCTGAGGGTGCAGGTTCACGATCCATTCGGCAATGTGGTTTATGGCGGCAAGGTAATATTTTCCTCCAGTGATCCCGCAGGCGTGTTCGCACCGGCCGCACAAGTGTACACGGACAAGTATGGATACGCCCAGGTTCGCTATCAATTGGGCGGAGATACTTCGCAAACCATCACCGTTCAGTGCGAGAATGAGCCAAATTTTTCCGCCTCCTTCACGGCCAACAGTACCGAATCAACTCCTCCGCAGATGGCAATGGTCGCAGGCGATCAGCAGAAGGCGGGCGCCGGTGAGCTTTTGCCTCAGCCCCTCAGCGTGCGAATCACCCGGGCGAACGGCACGCCGTTTCAGGGTTTCAACGTCGATTTTCGCATCGTCCAGGGTGAAGCGACGTTGGAGCCTTCCTCCCGAATTCAGACGGACGCAACGGGAATCGCCTCCGTGAATCTGCGGTTGGGACTCACGCCCGGCATCATCATCATTCACGCTGAAGCTGCCAGCGTCATAAACTCTCCGATTGTGTTCACAGCATTTTTCCAGTCCTCTTCGACAATCAGCCTGGTGTCCGGTGATCAACAGGCGGGTGTTGTCGGACAGCGTCTACCGCAGGAACTGGTGGTACGCGCTGAATATCTGGGCGGCGGCAATGCCGCCAATGTCCCGGTCACTTTTACAGTGGTCAGCGGCGGCGGCCATATTGACGGGGCCCCGGCAAAGACCGTTCTCTCCGATGGCCAGGGAATCGCACGCATCGCCTGGACGCTCGGCGCCATCGCCGGCCTGCAAACTCTGACAGCAACGTCGGAGGACAATTCTGTTGATTTTACGGCCACCGCGGCGGCGGGTGATCCGGTGACAATGATGCGCATAAGTGGCGACGGCCAGGTGTTGAATCCGGGGCTTGTTTTTCCGCAATCTTTTGTCGTCAAGGTTGTGGATGCCTATGGCAATCCAAAGCCGAATCATGCGGTCAACTTTATGGTCAAAGCCGGCAATGGCCATATAAATGGCGCGATGGACCTTATCGTAATGACAGATCAGCAAGGCCTGGCCCGCGTCATGTGGACGCCCGATCCCTACCTCGGCCCGACAAATACGTTGCAGGCAGAGTCGAGTTTTCAAGGCATTCTCCTCGACAGTTCGCCCGTCCTTTGGTCTTTTCCCGGCATCGCTGTCGATGCGCAAAAATCCACCATCTCGGTCACCTCTCCTGTGATGGCGGATGGGACGAGTCGTTCTGACATTGTGGTCACGCTGCGCAATGCTCAAAATCAAACGGTTGGCGCTGGATTGACTGTGCAGATCAATGTCAGCGGTTCAGAAAACAATTTGCAGGTCCCCAATCCCGAGACAGATGCCGGGGGACAGGTCTTCGCCACACTGACAAGCCCATTAGCTGAGAATAAAGTCGTCACCGTCATCGTCAAAGGGCTTGAACTCGAATTGTCGAACCACCCGACCATCGTGTTCCAGGCAATCTATCAGGTGCCGGACAGGATAGTCATTGTTGCCGGCAATGATCAGACAGTCGTCGTCAATCAAGCCTCGCAACCGCTCACCGTTCGAATTCTGGATACCAACTCCCAACCGATATTCAACTATACTGTCACTTTTGCAAAAACTTTAGGTGAGGGCTCGTTTGATGGATTGCCCATCAAAGTTGTCAAGACGACCGCCGACGGCCTCGCCTCAGTGGTCTATACAACCGATAAGAGAGCGGGCATTGTATCCACAATAGAGGCACGCGCGGATGTTGTGACAAATTCACCGGCTCTTTTCACTTTAACAAGCGCTGCGAGCGAACCCCGCAAACTGACGATTATGGCGGGCAACAATCAACAAGGGACGCCAAATTCGACGCTGCCGCAAGCGCTTTCCGTATCAGTGACAGACATTTATGACAATCCCATCGCTCAATATCCCGTGCTGTTCAAAGTCAATATCGGGCAATGCACACTCAACGGCGCTGCACAAAGCACAGCTTTTACAAACTCGGAGGGTCTCGCCAGTGTCCAGGTGACATTGGGCGAGCAGGAGGGTCAAAGCATCATCGAAGCGAAAACCGGCTTTGCCTCCGTCATATTCACTTTGATGACCACCGCGGGACTAGCCGATCCGGATCTCACCTTATCGACCATCACAGCGACATCGCCGGTGTTGGCTGACGGACTCTCGACATCGAATATTGTTGTGACTATTTTCGATAAATTCAATCGCCCGATCGAAGGAGCAAAGGTTAAGATCATGGTCACAGGCCAGGGTGTTCGCCTGATGCAGCCGGATTCGTTGACCAACAGTAACGGACAAGTGAAGGCTGGTTTGTCAGCCACGCTCCCGGGTGAAAAAATCGTGTATGCTTCCGTCTTGCCGCAAAATCTTATCATCCAGAATACGGCCACAGTCGTTTTTGAGCGCGGCAATCCGCGCATTTCGATTGTCTCCGGCCAAGGCCAGGAAGGAACAGTGGGACAAGAATGCGCGCAACCGCTGGTGGTGTTGTTGAAAAATGGCGATAATCTGTTTGCCAGCCAATATGTTCGCTTCACGGTGGCAGCCGGTGGCGGCAACTTTGGCGGTCAGGATACCCTGTTGCTGAAATCCGATGCGAGTGGTCAGGCCTCGGTTCACTATATTTTGGGAACCACAGCCGGCGTCAATACGGTGCACGCCTGCATGCCTGTTTCTCCCGATGACGGCGTGACGTTCACTATTATCGGTCATTCAGGTCTCCCAGCAAAGATCATAAAGTATGCGGGTGATGAGCAGACCGGTCACAGCAACAATGCACTGGAAGATGAATTGACCGTGCAGGTGACGGATTCGTTCAACAATCCGACGCCGCATGCAGCAGTGACATTTTCAGGAGTCGATGGAGGCGCCATTGTTCCGCCCGCGACGGTTCTGACGGATTCGTCCGGTTTTGCCAGTGCGACGGCCATGCTGGGTTCCAGAATGGGGCGTTACACCTTCAAGGCCATGCTTCCTGATGGAACTCTCGTCCTGTTCGGAGCGACAGCTGCGCATACCAACAGTGCACCGCAGGTGATCGCCTATCTGCCGATCGAGAATGAATTGACCTTTGCCTATGGCGACCGTCTGTCCTTCGAGATCCAGGCGTTCGATCCGGATGATGATGCCATTTTCTATTCCTGGTACATCAATTCTCATCGGGTCGGCAACCAGGCCAGGTTGTCTCTCTATATGAGCCAGATTTTCGGCGCGACGAATTTCGTGACCTGCATGGTTTCGGATGGACAGGACAGCACATCTGTTGGTTGGTCGTTGAGCCTTGGAACACGAGTTGATCTCTCGGCTTTTCACGCCGAACATATTCAAAGAAAAGGCATCCTGTTGACCTGGTCGACAAATGCCGAGCGCGACAATCTCGGTTTTCGTATCTTGCGCGCCACGCCTGCAGATGGCGACTATCAGCCGATTACAACCGGCTTGATCAAGTCGATTGCCACTGTCGGCAGCAGCTATCGATTTACAGACGCTGAGAAATTGCCCGTCGGCACTTTTTATTACCTGTTGGAGAGTATCGCAAAGTCAGGACAAATAGAACAATTTGGTCCGATCTCCGCCACCGTGCAAGCGCCGGCCGAGACAGTCTTGCTCCAGAATTACCCCAATCCGTTTAATCCGACGACCACTTTTGCTTTTGATTTGCCTGCAGCAACCCATGTCCGGCTGGTCATCTACAATCAAAAAGGTCAGTTGCTCCGGGAGCTGGTCGAATCCGAAATGCCGGCGGGATCCCATACGGTCTTGTGGGATGGCCGAGACGACGACGGTCTCAACCTACCTACGGGAATCTATTTGTATCGCATGACGGCAGGTGATTATAGCGAAACAAAAAAGCTGACGCTGATGAAATGAGATTCCTGCAAAAAATGAAAATAGTTGACACTTCGATTGTCCAGCTAGCTCGGGAAAAAGTTCGCCCGGGATTTCCTAATCCTGGGCGCAAAATGGATTAGGACTTTTAGTCCTTCTTAATCGTGCTTGAAGCCCTGTGACATTATGCGTCCGGGGATAGAATCCCTTGGCGGGATGAATCTCTGTACGAACGTACTTTTATAAACGGCTAATCACTGTAGTATGGACTTTCTGAGCTAACTGGATAATGGGTAGTTGACACACATAAGTCATTGTTCTTAGTACCGCGGCAGTGGTTTTCGAAAATGCAAAAGCCGGACAACGTTTCTTTGTCCGGCTTTTCACTTTATAGATTACAGGGTAAAGGCTACGAAGAACTTGTGATCTCCCCTGACAATGTGCAGCAAGACGACATCTCCTTTATTCATATCGGCCACCACTTTATTAAAATCATTGACACCCGTAATGGATTTTCTGTTCACCAATACAATCAAATCGCCCTCTTTTAATCCCGCTTGATAGGCTTCACCCGAGAGGACCTTGGTGATAATGACTCCTTTGAGTGACCGATCCAATTCATATTTTGCGGCTAATTCTTTATTCAAACTGGCAACATCAAAGCCCAGCTTTTTTTCAACTTGCTGTGCGGATGGTGATGTTTCCTCCTCAGCATCCAATTTCTCCAACTTGACATGCAGATCTTTTTCCTTGCCATCTCGAAGTATTTTTAGCGTTACATCTGTAGCCGGAGCCAAGGAAGCAATCGTATTTCTGAGTTGTGTGGAGCTGGAGATTTTCTCATCATTCATCTCAATAATCACGTCGCCATTTTTCAAGCCCGCTTTATCGCCTGGGCCGTCTGCTTCTATATCGGCGACGATGGCGCCGGTCGGTTCAGGCAAATTTAACGCCTTGGCCATGGTTTCATTCACATCCTGAATGTACGCACCAAGGTATCCTCGAACGACAGCGCCGTTCTTCAGCAGTGATACCATCACCTGTTTTGCCATGTTGATGGGTACGGCAAAACCAATTCCCTGAAATCCACCGCTTTGACTGATGATCGCGGCGTTGATGCCCACCAGTTCGCCATCGATGTTCACAAGCGCCCCGCCAGAGTTACCAGGATTAATTGCTGCATCGGTTTGGATAAAATCTTCATAATCAGCTAATCCAAGATTTGATCGTCCTTTAGCGCTGACAATGCCGGCTGTGACCGTGTGATCCAGATTCTCTTTGAGCGGACTGCCGATCGCAAGCACCCATTCTCCGACGCGCAGTTGATCACTGTCGCCAACTTTGATCGTGGGTAAGTTTTTTGCGTCTATTTTAAGCAATGCGATATCCGTTTTGGAGTCTGTGCCGATGAGCTTTGCTGGAAATGTCTTTTTATCACTCATGCGAACTTGAACAGTATCTGCATTCTCAATAACATGATTATTGGTCAAAATATAACCCTCATCGCTGATGATGACGCCGGAACCCATGCCACGCTGATGAAATTCACGTTCTTGCGGTTGATCCTGCTGTGGTCGTTGTTCAAAAAAATTACCAAAAAAATCATCAAACGGACCGAAGAAAAAAGGATTTGCCGCTTGGTTGACTTTGAGAACTTTATCCGTAAAGACAGTGACTACTGCCGGGCTCGTCTTTTCACTTATCTCGACAAATGCATTGCTCAGATCGCGCAGAGGAGAGATAGTTCTCTCCTGATCAACTGCTGTTTGCACAGCGGCAGTATCTCTGGCTAGAGTCGCCGGAAAGCGTTGTGGCCCGACTTGCCAAAATACCAGCGCTCCGACAGCAACACCAAGGAATATTAGCAAATATGATTTTAGATGTATTTTTTTCATTTTTTAATCCTCCTTAACAGTTTTTGCAATATCAGTTTTATTTTTTCTAAAATTTCGCCGCTTTTCCATTAGTTTTTTTAACTCTCGATATACTCTTGAAAATGCGACATGGATGGCATAATAGAGATTCCCTTCGCCATCCCCGTTGTCCACGTCATACGTGCTAACGATTGATTTTCCTGGCACATCAAGAACGATCTCCACTTGATACTTGTGTTTTTTATGATCATCTGGATGAAGTTCATCGATAACGATGCGACAATGATGAATATCTTTGGAAAATTGATTTAATTTTGTCGTCATTTCGCGAATATAATCATCGACGGCGGGAAGAGCTTTTCGCCGGCGATAGGTTATCTCCAAGGGAAATTGGAGTTGTATTGACGATCCTTTTTTATGAACGGTTTTCTTGAATAATGGCAGCAGGTCGCGGATTTTGGCTAATAAATCATCAATTTCAAATGGTTTGGCGAAAACAGCCTCTGCGCCAAGTCGCTCGGCTTCAGCGAACGTCTCCTGGTCGGGAAAGGCGGTAATAAGAATGATGGGTGGGAGTTCATTGAAAATCCGTTTACCTTCGAGCACCTCCAATCCGGTGATGCCCGGCATTCGAATATCCGAGACGATGAGATCAAATCTCTCCTGATGCGTCTCATCACCAATTCCTAGCTTTCTCAAAACACAGCAGCCATCCGGACATTCGATCACCGTGTAGCCTTGATTGCTGAGAGACCATGCCAACAATTTGCGCATTTCAGAGTTATCTTCGGCCAGCAAAATCTTTATTTCGTCCTGCTTGCCGTTGCCATCAGGCCAGCCTGTTATTTTATTATTGTTTTGCATACATTACCTCCTGCATGGAAAGATTAGTCTCTATTAGTCTCTAAATGCTCAATTTTAAATTGCTAATTACTTTTTGCACGCCTAGAATGCCCGACAGCTCTTCAACCATTTGATCTTCCGTCCACAATGTTCTGGTCACACCTTCGAGTGTGACAACACCATTATTAACAGTAACATCAATACGGCCCGGATCTGAGATCGCTTGATTGATGCCGAGTTTTTCCACGATACCGGCCTCAATAATTTTATCCGGAATCACGGGAGTCTGGACGACAATTTCATTTTCAATCTTTCTCACGCGCTGAACTTTTGATATGATATCAAAAGCTCTTAGTCGATCATATAGGACAGGTACAGTCCCTTTAATTTGCACCAAGCCGTCATCAGTAACTTTGATGCTTAAATCCTGCGGACAATACAAGTTGACTATTTTTTCGACTTTTTGTTTGATTTGCATCCTTTCCGGAGTTGCGTGAAGGCTTTGAGCCATGGAAAAGAGTAACAGCGCAGCGATAAAGGCCGCATCAAGATATGAATGGATCGTTTTCATTTGAACCTCCTTTTCTTAATTCTACCACTCGAGCTACAAACATAATCCATGCCAGAATGTAATCATTGTTTTTTAAGCACTTGGCTGTTTTGGATATGGGGCAAAATGTACATTTGGGGCAAAATGCGACATGAAAAAATTCGCTGGTTATAAATTGTACCGATTAAAATATTGCGTTAATGAGGGTAATGTGGAATTTGTTTTCTGGCAGAAGAAAGGCGCCTGAATGCACGCCAATTTAAGTGAGGTTATAATGTGTAATTTTTCGATAAAGTGTTTTGCGATCTATTCCAAGTATCTTGGCGGCTACGGATCTGTTGCCGCCCACCGCCGTCAAAACGTGCGAAATATAACGTCGTTCTATATCATCCAGCGGCAACAGTTCGGCAAAATCAAAATTTTGTGTGTTTATACCCGATGAAGCATAAGATCGAATTTTTTCCGGTAAATCTTGTACACTGATTTTATCATGCTGGCACAAGGCGACGGCTCTCTCCATGGCATTTTTCAATTCGCGCACGTTACCCGGCCACTCATAGGCCATCAACTTTTGCGCGGTGGCCTTTAGCAGACCTTTGATGCTCTTATTCATGCGCTGGGCATTAAAATCTATGAAATGATGTGCCAGCAAAAGGATATCATTCCCCCGCAAGCGCAATGGTGGAACATCGATCTGGATGACATTGAGCCGAAAATACAAATCCTGACGAAAATTTTTTTGCGCGATTTCAGATTCAAGATCGCGGTTCGTCGCAGCCAGGATGCGAACATCAAATTCAACCTCATCATTTCCACCCAGCGGCCGAATGCGTCTTTCCTCCAGCGCGCGTAACAACTTGGGTTGCAGTATCAAAGGTATATCGCCCACTTCATCGAAAAAAAGTGTACCCCCGTTTGCCTGCAAAAACAGACCTTTTCGATCTGCCTTGGCGTCTGTGAAAGCGCCTTTTTTGTGTCCGAATAATTCGCTCTCCAGCAGCGTTTCCGGCACGGCAGAGCAGTTGATGGCGATGAACGGACCATCTTTTCTTTGACTCTGCTTGTGCAGAGCCCGAGCCACCAACTCCTTTCCTGAGCCGCTCTCACCATTAATGAGCACAGACGCATCGACCTCAGCGATTCGCGCCAATTGATCCAAAAGCTCACATATAGGACGGCTTTCACCAATGATTTCCTGTGTGACTTGATAACGCTGCACCGTCGCATTGAGTCTCTTGATTTGCTCCTCAAGAGCACGATGCTTCAAGGCTCGTTCAAGAACGAGCGCCAAAATATCGTTGTCCACTGGCTTTGTGACAAAGTCATATGCGCCGGCGCGAATGGCGCCAATGGCGGTCTCCAAACTACCGAACGCTGTCAACACGATGACCGGGATATCCGGTCGATTGGCGACAATTCTATCGCATAGTTCGATACCGTTCATGCCAGGCATATTTAGATCCGTCAGCACAACGTCATAATCCCCCTTAAAAATGTCGTTGACAGCAGATTCCGCTGCAAGACTCCAGGTCACTTTCAGCCCACGACGCGTCAAGTCGCTCTGAAGAAATTCGCACATGCTCTGATCATCATCAATTATAAAAATGCTGTCGTTCATGTCGTCGAATCCACTGGCAAAGAAATAATAAAAGTCGTACCTTTTCCCCGTTCACTTTTTACGTCAATGTGACCGCCATGTTCTTCGATAATGCCATGCACAATGGAGAGGCCAAGACCAGTTCCAATGCCAATATCCTTGGTAGTGAAAAATGGCTCAAATATATGTTCTTTGTGCTCAGGAGAGATGCCCTCGCCATTGTCTGAAACGGTGATCGTCAGTTGTTTTTCTTTTGATGCACCCTCTCCACCATCCTCGATTTGGGCATGGATCTGCACGACTCCTCCGGCCGGCATTGCCTGTATGGCATTCATGACAAGATTGATGAGCACCTGTTGAATTTGCTCGCGATCCAGAGCCATTGGCGTCAAATGTGATATTTCACCGAGCACAATTTCCACTTTATTTTTACGGGCAATGGGATCGAGCATTTCTTTTATCTGGCGAAGAAGCATCTGCAGTGGGACGGCAGATCGTTGCGGTGTACGACGTCGGGAAAAATCCAATAGCTGGCGGATGATTTTGGTCATGCGCTCCGCCTGCTCGTGAATAATAGCCGCAAATTCCTTACTTTCCTGTTCTGTCAATGACTCGGTGACAATCAATTTAGCCCGACCTGCCACCACGTTAAGAGGTGTTCCCAATTCGTGCGCAATTCCCGAGGCGAGACGTCCGACCGTAGCCAGACGCTCCGAGTGGCGCAGCTGCTCCAGCGTGGCAATTCGTTTCTCGGTTTCAAGACGAACTTTTTCCCTTGCTTCATTCAAGCGTTCACACATTTGATTAAAAGAGGCGGCTAATTTGTTCAGCTCGTCATTTCCTCCGAGTACAATATCAGCCGTTAGATCGCCATCGCTAATCCGCCGTGTTTTCTCGACAAGACGCTGAAGCGGCCGCCCAACGATCTTTCTGCCGAGCAGCCAGAGCAATATTCCGTTGAGCATGAGTAATCCGACAATTAAAATCACCGCATGCAGAATGGTGGTTTTGACATAACGATCCCGCTGCGTCATTGTTTCGCTCAGTTCAATAGCGCCCAGCTTTACGTGTTCAATTTGCACTGGTACGAAGGTGTGCAAGTAATGACCATCCTGGTGTTTTATATTGAGGAAAGTGGTTTCTTGACGGCTCAAAATAGACATAAGAAACTGCCTGCTTGCTGGTGAGATAAAGGGATCGTTCTTCAGGTCATCGAACCAGATCCATCGAACTTTAATGTTTGATTGTGTTTCATTCAGATTGTCGATCACCTGAATGGCTTCAAGTTCGCTGCTGTTTTCCCACACATTCATTATCAGGCGCCTTAGAGCATCGCCCAGCAACTTGGCATCATGCTGCATATCATGATCAAACAATTCAATTTCTCGACGTACGGAATAAGTCGTGTCGACGATCAACAGCAGCGTTGTCACTAAAAAAATGACGCCGGTGATTTTTATGGTCAGTTTCACCGATCAAGTCCTGGTAATAGTTCTCAAATATGAGCTATTTCTTTGGATGATAGATTTTGTACAACTTGTTTTCTTGCAGTGTGGCGAGCGTTTGTTTCTCCTTATCCAGCAGGTCTTGCAGAATCTGTAAATTATGTTTTGTGCTGGTAATTTTGGAAGAACTTGCGGCTAATGCGGCGCTGATTTCCTGGCGAGTCCTGGCGGGCAATTTGCGGAAATTTTTCGCGTCGCTGACGAGCGTTTGCAGAGAATCGTGATGCACAAGGACTTGCTGACGCCACTCGATTTCATGACTGAGTGAATCGACAAGCGCCTGGCTCTTGACGATCTTTTTCTCTGTTTTACTGGATTCATTCAGGCTGAGACCGACGGCGCTGGCAATGGCGACCAGAATGACAATGATCGAGGCGACCCATTTGCTGGTATTGTCAGTGTGATGAGATGAATCGTATTTATTCGCGCACATGATAATCCTCCGTCCGTTGCTTTTTAGAGTTCAATGCGATGCGAGTTTGAAATTCTGTCCATATATTATAATAAATCTGTGATTTGAAAGCAATGATATCTAAAATAATGTTGCGCCTTTTTTCATCAACCGAATCATCAGACTTTAATTCAAATCAATGTTGGCCGCAGCCGCTATATCCTTGATGACGGTCTTGAAAAGCCGCGCTTTTGCTTTCAAATCTGATTTGTCTTTTTCGCGCGCTAGGGCAGCGGCTGTTTCTTCCCTGGCTCTGTTGATCAGGTCTATCGGCATGCGCGCGCAGACCTTGCAAAAGAGGCTCATGGATCGACCTTCATTATATTCCTCCAGTAACCTCTCCAACAATGCCTGTCTTTTCTCTTGTTCTCTTGTCCAGCTTGCCAAACCGACTTTATTAATCTGGCGTAAATTCTCGGCTGCCGGAATCCACTCTGCCACTTTTCTACGCACAAAAATGGCGCAATGAAAGAGATGTCGGCAGTCGCTGCAGGTTTCGTATTGGTGCTTCTTCACACAGCAATTCCAGATGCTGCACCAGCTATGCTGCTCTCCAAGGCGGCAACCGATGCAGCGGCTGGGCGCATTTGACTGATACTTGCTGCATAATCCGCAGTACAAGCCACAGCAACCGACGAGATTTTTCGCTTCATTCGAATGTGACATTCATTCACCGCCTTTTATCCACAATGACAAGTCATGTCCAGCAGAACTTGTGCATGCTGATCCCCTCGTTTTTTCCCATGCGACTCTGAAGCGGATCGCAGCCCCGTCACCGTCTCAATCGCAAGAATCATAACCGCAGACGTCTGAGTCTGAGTGAATTGCTGATCACGGACAC